>DASRHL010000218.1:0-14864 GCA_035650535.1 Acidimicrobiia bacterium | reverse complement strand
CCGCGTCAGCCACGCGAGCCACAACGAGGAGGTCGAGATCGTCGACGCTTCGACGGCGCGGGGCTACTTCAAGCTGCACGACTGGGTCGTGATGGGCGGTGTGACGATGATGCGCGGCTTCGGGCTCTACGACATGGAGTTCGAGAAATCCGACCGGTGGCGGATCAAGAGGCTCGAGCTCCACTACGTCTACCGCGAGGAGCACCACGTCTACGTCGACAACGTCCCGACACCCCCACTCACACCGGCTCTCGACCCGGGCGCGTAGGGCGCATCCGCGCCCGCTCCGATCAGCCGGGCCGGGGGCCGCCCATCAGGCCGGGCCAGCGGCTGCCGCCGATGGTGTCGGCGTAGGGCCAGAACGCGATGGGGTCGAGGGGGCCGGCGAGGGTGATCGTGCGGCTCGTCGAGGCCGACCAGACGAGCTGGGCCGACAGCTGCTCCCGCATCGGCAGCAGGGTCGTGTACGGGTCCCACGGGCTGTCGCGCAGCACGAGCGTGCCGTCGACCGCTTCGGCCCGAACGGTCCGGACGCGCGAGGCGACGTCCACGACGTGGGGCGCGAAGTCGTACGACTTCTCGACGCCGCCGACGGCGCGCGAGTACTTCGTCCACCAGTCGTGCTCTTCGCGCTCCGCGCCGTCCTCCTCGACGGCACCGGTGGCCACACCGGTGAACTCCAGGAACGTGTAGCCCTGGTGCGTGCACCGGGCCACGACGGCGTCGTCGCGGCGGAAGTACGCGATCGAGCACGGGAACTTGGGCTGGCCGTTCAGCTCCTGGCTGATGAAGATCGCCGACTCCTGGTCGATGCCGAGGCCGATCCCGTAGTAGCCGGGCACGCCCCGGTAGTCGGCCTCGACCTTGGTCGAGACGCCGTACTCGGGTTCGCCCTTCACCGGCACGTTGTAGACGTTGACGTGCACGTGCGGGTTGGCGCCGGGTTCGAGCCCGGGAGGCAGGAGGTCCGCGATCTTCTCCGGGTCGGTCCGGTAGACGATCTTGAGCATCGGCCACCCGGCGATGTCGCCCGGGTTGATCTGCGGAACGGCCATGCGGCCTCCTCTCGCGACGGCCTACCCGAGCTTCGCGGCCGCGGCGTCGCGCAGTCGCGACGTGCGGTGCTCGGGGTCCTTGTCGATCTCGGGGATGACGTGCTTACCCATGAGCTCGATCATCTCGAGCGTGTCGTCGACGGTCGCGCAGCCCGTCCCGAAGATGAGCTGGTCGCAGCCCGAGGCCTCCCACCGCTTGCACTGCTCGAGCGCCTCGCCGGGGTCGCCGCAGACGACCGCGCCGATGCTCGCCATGCCCTCGATGGTGGCGGCGTCGTAGTCGGGGATCTGCTCGGGCCAGTACGGGACGGCTTCGGGGTGCGGGAAGGTGTCGTGGTAGCGGAACACCTGCGTCTGCAGGTAGCTCAACCGCGAGTCGACGGCGGACTTCACGGCCTCCTCGTGGGTCGGCTTCACGAACGCGGCCGAGGTCACGCAGATGTTGTCGTTGACGTACGCGCCGATCGGCTCGGCGTCGGCGACCGCGTCGCGGTAGACGTCGACGATGCGCGCCATGTCGTTGAGGTCGCCGACCGAGAAGCCGAGGACGCCGAGGCCCTTCCGGCCGCACATCTCGTAGCTCGACGGGTTCCCGCACGCGTACCACATGGGCGGGTGCGGCTTCTTCCACGGCTTCGGCAGGACCTTGCGGGGCGGGAGCTGCCAGTACTTGCCCTGGTAGCCCTCGTAGGTGTCCTGCATCCACATCTTCGGGAACTCGGCGATCACGTCCTCCCAGATGTCGCGGGTGTGCGAGAGGTCGTGCATGCCGGGGAGGAACCCGAGGATCTCGTGGCTGCCGGCACCCCGGCCGGTGCCGAACTCGAACCGGCCGCCGGAGATGTGGTCGAGCATGGCGACGCGTTCGGCAACCTTGGCCGGGTGGTTCACCTGGGGCAGCGGGTTGAAGATCGCGGCGACGATGTGGATGCGCTCGGTGCCCCTGGCCATGTAGCCCGTGATCACGTCGCTCGCCGACAGGTGCGAGTACTCGTCGAGGAAGTGGTGCTCGGGCACGAGGACGTACTTGAAGCCCGCCTTGTCGGCGGCCTCGACCGTCCGCAGCTCGTTCATGATCGCGTGGTGCTCCGCGTCGGGATCGACCTCCCGGCGGAAGTTGGGCACATAGTTCTGGATGAAGATCCCGAACTCCACTCGAACCTCTCCCCTCTGGTCCCCTCAGGTCCCTCTGGTCGTGGCGTGACCGTCACGCCATGTGGACGCCCCCGTTCGGGCGCAGGACCTGACCGGTCATGAACCTCGACGCGTCGACGGCGAGGTACAGCATGGCGTACGCGATGTCGCTCGTGTCGCCCGTGATCCCGAGCGGCGACTGGGCGGCGCGCTGGCCGAGCAGATCGGACCGCTTCTCCTCGTCGACGGCGCCGTCGGCGCCCGTCCAGACGCGGCTGGTCATCGGCGTCTCGACGTAGCCGGGAGCGACGACGTTGGCCCGGACGCCGGCCGGGCCCAGCTCGGCGGCGGCGACCCGGGTGAGCTGGATCACTCCCGCCTTGGTCATGCCGTAGACCGACAGCGTCGGGGCGGGCATCTCGCCGCCGGCCGAGGCGACGTTCACGATCGAGCCCCGCCGGGCCGCGGTCATCACCCGGCCGGCGGCGGCCGTCCCCCAGTAGACGCCCTTGAGGTTGACGGCGATGATCGCGTCGACGTCCGCCTCGGTGGTGTCGACGATGAGGGAGTTGCGGATGATCCCCGCGACGTTGGCCCACACGTCGACCCGGCCCGTCGCCTTGACCGCCTGGCGGGCGAGGTCGTCGACCTGGTCCTTCACCGACACGTCGGTCGGGACGACGACCGCCTTCGCGCCGCACCCCTCGACGGCGGCGGCGGTCTCGGCGAGCCCACCCTCCTCGCGGTCCGCGAGGACGACATTGGCCCCCGCCTGCGCGTAGGTGATCGCGGTGCGGCGCCCGATGCCCATCGCCGCGCCCGTGACGACCGCGGTGCGGCCGTCGAGCGAGAACGCGGCGACGAGGTCGGGGTGCAGCGTCCGGTGCTGTTCGGCGGCCTGGGCGCGCAGACCGGAGATGAGGTCCATCGGGTGCCCCGGTCAGATCTTGGCGGTCGCGTCGACGCGGTGGCCGCGCTCCTCGAGCTTGGGCATGACCTCCTTGGCCAGCAGCTCCAGGTTGCGCATCACCTTGTCGTGGGGCAGGTCGCCGAACTGGACGTAGCAGAGGAGCTGGTCGACGCCGACCGACTCGTACCGCATGATCTTGCGGAGGCACTCGTCGGGCGTCCCCACGATGATCATGTCCTCGTTCTGGTAGTGCTCGACGGGCACCTCACCGCGGATGACCGGCTGGAGCAGCGGGAACACCTTCTGCTGCTCCTCCTCGGTCAGCTCGGGCAGCTCCCACTGGAGCGTGAACTCGGCGAGGTGCTTGTACCACCAGTTCACCGACTCCCAGAGCCCGTAGGCGGCCGCCTCGTCGGGGTCGTCGTACGCGTGCACGAGCGTGTAGACGCCGACCCGGTCGTTCTTGACGCGCGTCAGCATGTCCTCCGGGCGGGCCATCGCCTGGGCGGTGCGGTAGGCGCGGATGTGGTCGGCCATCTTCTCGACCGGCTGCAGCAGCGCGAACGACAGCAGCCCGAGCCCGTGCTCGCCCGCGCTCACGGCGCTCTTCTCGGTCGCCGCGGCCTGCCAGCAGGGCGGGTGCGGGTCCTGGTACGGCTTGGGGGTCTGCATGCGCTCCGGGAAGTGGAGGTTCTCGCTGTCCCACGAGAACGTCTCCTGCTCCCACATCTTCACGACGATCTCGACCGCTTCCTTCCAGTGGTCGCGCGAGCGGTCGTCGGTCGGGACGCCGAAGGCGACCTGCTCCATCGGCGTCGACCGCCCGGTGCCCCACTCGACGCGCCCGTGCGACAGGACGTCGACCGTGGCCACCTTCTCCGCGACGCGGGCGGGGTGGACGAACCCGAACGGCATGAGCACGACGCCGAAGCCGAGCTTGATCTGCTCGGTGCTGAGCGCGAGCCCGCCGAGGATCGCCTCGTTGCACGGCGACGCCGAGCGCCCGTCGCGGAAGTGGTGCTCGACCACCCACACGGTGTTGAAGCCGAGCTTGTCCGCGTACTGGATCTCGGCGACCGCCTCGTCGTAGGTCCGCTGCTCGGCGTCGCGCTGGCCGTACGGGTGGGGCTTCGACCAGGGCTTGATCTTCGGCTGGAACTCGTACAGCAGGTCGAGCTTCACGACTCATCCGCTCCTTGCGGTTCGCGCCGGGCCGCGCGGGCCCGTCCGTGCTTGTTTTGCAATGGCGAAAGCGGTTTTCCCCTAGCATGAGCCTATGTCGCGCCCGGCGCTGGCCGCCACCCGCTCCACCGCCATCCTCGACTTCCTCGCCGCCAACCCGGGCGAGGCGTTCACGCTGTCGGACCTCTCGGCGCGCCTCGGCATCAACGTGGCGTCGATGCACGCGCTGCTCGGCGCCCTCACCGACGCCGGCTACCTCGTCCGCCACCCGCGGCTGCGCACCTACGCGCTCGGGCCCTCCGTCGTCGCGCTGGGGACTGCCGCGCTCGAGACCCATCCCGCGATCGACCTCGCACGCGACGCGGCGCGTGAGCTCGCGCGCGAGACCGGTCTCGAGGTCGCGGTCACGACGGTCGCGGGCGACGACATCGTCTTCCTCGCGCGCGCCGGCGACCCGTCGCCGCGGGCCGTGCCCGTGCACGTCGGCCAGCACGTGCCGTTCGTGCCGCCGCTCGGGTCGGTGTTCGTCGCGTGGGGTGACGGCGCCGACACCTGGCTGGCGCGCGCCGAGGATCCGGCGTCGCTCGAGCCGATCCTCGAGGCCGTCCGCCACCGCGGCTACTCGATCGCGCTCGAGGCCGACACCCGCAAGGAGCTCGGTCACGTGCTCGACGACCTGGCGTCGGTCCCGTCGGACCCCGCGGTGCGCGGCACGGTCGACCGCATCGTCAGCGACCTCGGCCGGCGCGAGTACCAGGTGCGCGACCTGGATCCCGCGCGCCGCTACGACGTCTCGATGATCGCGGCGCCGGTCTTCGGCCCCGGCGGCGAGGTCGCGCTCGCGATCACCCTGCTCGGGTTCGCCGCCGCCCTCGCGGGCACGGAGGTCGCGCGCTACGGCGAGCGCCTGCGTGACGTCGCGCTCGTCGTCACCAAGCGCAGTCGGGGTCGCGTGCCGTCGTCAGCCCCCGTCGCCCACGCGTGACTTCGTCCCGTTTCTTGGCACGTTGGACGTCGCTATCCGGCGTTCAGCGTGCCAAGAACGAGGGACTCAGCCCGGGCGGTCGCGTTCTTCGCGCTCGAGCTCGTGCTTCAGGAGCTTGCCGGTCTCGGTGTAGGGCAGCGACGAACGGAGCTCGACGTGCGCCGGCACCTTGAACGGCGCCAACGCCTCGGCGACCCAGGCGCGCACCTCGGCCGCCGACAGCTCGCGGCCCGGCGGGCAGACGACGAACGCCTTGACCTCCTGGCCGAGCTCCGGGTGGTCGACGCCGATCACCGCCGCGTCGTCGATGTCGGGGTGCTCGACGAGCCGGTGCTCGATCTCGAGCGGGTAGATGTTCTCGCCGCCGCGGATGATCAGATCGCGCATGCGACTCTCGAGGTAGAGGAAGCCGTCGCGGAGACGGCCGAAGTCGCCGGTGCGGTACCAGCGGTGCTCGTCGAGGGCGGCTGCGGTCGCGCGGGGGTCGTCCCAGTAGCCGAGGAACACCGACGCGGTCTTCAGGTGGATCTCGCCGACCTCGTCGTCCCGCACGACCGCGCCGTCGGCGTCACGGATCTCGACCTCGACGCCTGCCGCCGGCGCACCGACGGAGTCGGGCATCGCGACAATGGCGTCGCCGCCGATCGACGTGCCGAGCCCGACGGTCTCGCTCATGCCGTAGCCGTTCGACAGCACGACCCACGGCAGCCGCTCCTGCAGCACGTGCACGAGCTCCGGCGCGAACGGCGCGCCACCGGCGCCGATCGACTGGAGCGAGCTCAGGTCGTAGTCGTCGAAGTCGGGGCAGCGCAGGACGCGCCAGAACTGCGTCGGCACGCCGCTCCACATGCTCAGCCGGTGCTGCTGGGTGAGGCGGAGCTGCTGGGCCGGGTCGAAGCGGCCCGGCGGCGGGAACACGAGCTTCGCCCCGAGGATCGGCCCCGACATGATCACGGCGACGAGCCCCGAGATGTGGAACATCGGGCTGGCGACGATCGTCGCCGGCTGATGGCCGGCCGGCGGCTCGAGCGCGGCGGCCGGCGGCTCCCCGGCGAGGACGCGGCCGATCACGCCCCGGAGCTGCTGGGCCTGCGTGAAGTTGACGATGTTGCGGTGCGACAACGTCGCGCCCTTCGGGCGGCCGGTCGTGCCGCTCGTGAAGAGGATGACGGCGGGATCGTCCTCCGCGATCTCGACCGCCGGCCGCCGGAGCCGGCCTCGGGCCCCGAGCGCCTGCGCCTGCGCGAGCAGGTCGTCGAGCAGCACGACGGGCGTCCCCGCCGGCACCGCGCCCTCGGGGAGGCGGTCGAGGCGTTGCCGGTCGCCTGCCACGATCACGGGCGTCGTCAGCTCGATGCCGTACTGCAGCTCGGGTCCGACCCACCACCCGTTGAGGCTCGTCACGATCGCGCCGAGCGAGAGCGTCGCCCACATGAGGAATCCGTACGCGGGCGAGTTCGCGGCGACGACGGCGACGCGGTCCCCCTTGCGGACCGAGTAGCGCTCGGCGAGGAGCGCGGCGAGCGAGTCGACCTGCTCGCGGACCTCGGCGAACGTCCACGACGTCAACTGCCGTTCGTCGGCGACCAGGGTCAGATCACGGAAACGGTCGACGCTGGCGTCGAACAGTCGGCGGAGGTTCTGCGCCCGGTTCGCGAACACCGTCACGTCCTGCCCCAGCACCTTCTCGGTCCGCATCTCGAACGGTGCACCCGGGCCGATGAGGACGGCGCGCGCGTCGTCGGACAGGACGGCGTCCCCGGTCCAGGCCGCGTGGGCGAGATGCGCGACCGGCGCCGTGTCGGTCATCGAACTGCCGCCTCCTCGACGAACCGGCTCCGCAGCTCGCGCTTGAGCATCTTCCCCGCGGCGTTGCGCGGGAAGGGCTCCGTGACGAACCAGACGTGCGCGGGCACCTTGAACGGCGCGAGCTGCTCGGCGACCCGCGCCCTGAGATCCTCCTCGCCGGCGTCGGAACCGGGCCAGAGCCGCACCACCGCGCCGACCTCCTCGCCCAGCGTCGGGTGCGGGACCGCGAACACCGCGGCCTCGGCGACACGCGGGTCGGTGTAGAGCGCCGCCTCGACCTCGATGCTCGAGATGTTCTCGCCGCCCCGGATGACGATGTCCTTCGCCCGGTCGAGGATGTAGAGGAAGCCCTCCTCGTCGATGCGTCCGACGTCGCCGCTGTGCAGCCACCCGTCGGTGAAGGTCGCCGCGGTCTCGTCGGGCCGGTGCCAGTAGCCGGGCACGACGTTGGGCCCCTTGATCCAGATCTCGCCGGTGCCGCCGGGCTCGACGTCGGTGCCGTCGTCGGCGACGATGCGCACGTCGCACACGGGGACGGGGATGCCGACGCTGTCGGGCCGGAGGCGGTAGTCCTCGCCCGAGTTCGAGGTCGTCACCGACGACGTCTCGGTCAGGCCGTAGCCGGTGCTCACGCCGCGGTTCGGGAGCAGGGCGTCGACGCGGCGTAGCAGCTCGGGAGGCGACGCCGCCCCGCCCCCACCGAGCGCCTTGAGCCGGCTGAGATCGCGGCGCGCGAGCGTGGGCGAGTTGACGATGTCCCACACCATCGACGGGACGCCGCTCACGTTGGTGACCCCCTCGCGCTCGATCAGGTCGAGCGCGGTCTCGGCGTCCCACCGTCGCATGAACACGAGGGTGCCGCCGAAGTAGGCCTGGCTCACGAGGATCGAGTGGCACCCGGTCGCGTGGAAGAGCGGGACGGGGACGAGCAGCACGGCCGATCCCGACGCGGCCGCCCCGGCTTGCGAGCCCGAGCGCAACGACGAGCGCGCGCCGACGTACATCAGGCTCATGAGGTTCGTGCAGATGTTGCGGTGGGTACCGAGCACGCCCTTGGGCCGTCCCTGGGTCCCGGACGTGTAGAAGAGGGTGGCCAGGTCGTCCGGTTCGACGGCGACGTCGGGCCGGGCGACGTCGGCACCGCCGACGAGCGCCGAGAATTCGACGACGCCCGCAGGGAGGTCCCCCTCGCCGCGCCGGTCGTCGAGGCGGGTGCCGACCAGCCTCACGGCGCCGAGCTCGGACACGTGCGGGGCGAGCCGCTCGAGCCGCTCGCCGTCGGCCACGACGACGACCGACTCCGAGTCGGTGACGCCGAACGCGAGCTCGACTCCGTTCCAGAACGCGTTCAACGGCGTGGCGACGGCGCCGATCGTCGTCACGGCGAAGAACGCGATCGACCACTCGGGGTAGTTCCGCATGGCGATCGCGACGTGGTCGCCCTTGCGGACGCCGAGATCGCCGGCGAGGCGCGCGGCGAGCGCGTTGACGCGCCGGAAGTGCTCGGCGTGGGTGAGGTGCTCCGAGCCGAGACGGATGAAGTCGCGCTCCGGGGCGACCTGGCGGCCGCGGTCGAGCACGTCGCCCAGGCAGCGGGGCGCGTGCTTCCACACCCGGGTCGGCACGCCGCGGATCTCGACCTCCTCCATCTCGAAGGGCGCTCCCGGCGCGCACAAGGTCGCCACGACCTCGGCATGCGACATCGGACGGCTCTCGCTCACCGGGATCCCAGCAGGAGCTCCGCGGCCGAGTCGAGCGCGCGGTACACCGCCGCGATGGGCAGGCGGCCGCCCGACCACGCCCGGAGGTTCGCGGCCAGCACCGCGTCCATCACGTTGACGATCCGCTCGCGGCGCGGCGACGGGACCCGGGGCAGGAACCCGGCGAACGCGGCGTCGCGGCGCCGGGCGAACTCGCCGAACACGCGCACCGCGTTGGGGTCCGTGCTGGCCTCGACGGCCATCAGGTGGTCGTACAGGCGCGGCGCCCGCTCGAACGCGCGTGCCGCCCGCCGGTACGCGAGCTTCAGGCGGTCGATGCTGCGGGCGGGCGCCATCTCCGTGGTCTCCTCGAAGCCGGCCGCCCACGCGAGCAGGGCCTCCGCGACCAGGTGCTCCTTGGAGGAGAAGTACCGGTACACGGTGCCGAGGGCGGCGCCCGCGGCAACCGTCACGTCCTTCATCTGGAGGCTCTCGAAGTCGCGCTCGACCATCAGCTCGAGCGTCGCCTGCACGATCCGGTCCCGCCGGGCCCGCTGGCGCGGCTCGAGCGTCCTCGGATCGGGCGGCGCCGGGCGCGCCTCGACCGCCTCACCCCGCGCCGGCTCAGCCACGCGCGGGTCCCCCGGTCACGTGCCGATCAGGTCGGCCTTGATCGTTACGAGGTTCGACGGCTTGCAGTCGAACGTCCCCTTCTTCTTCGGGTACACCCGGACGAACTTGCCGCTCTTGAGCTGGGTGAGCACGAAGCACGGCGACAGACCCCGTGACGCGACGGGGACGCCGCCGATCATGCCACCCGCGTCGAACTTGGCGACCGTCTTCAGGCCCTCGAGCAGGGCGGAGCGGGTGAGCCCGTTGACGCCGTGCTTGGCGACCGCCGCCTTGACCGCCTGCGCGAACTCCAGCCCGGCGACCCAGCCGCTCACCGCGAACCCGTCGATCTTGTCCTTGCCGACGTACTTGACGAAGTTCTTCAGCGTCGGGTTCGAGCTCGCCTCTTCGAACGGCAGATACGCGAGCGACACGTACTCGCCCTCCATGACCGTCGCGTTCTGCTTCGCCTGCTTGCCGTAGCAGGCCTCCGTGCACTCCCAGACGAAGTTCGGGTCGTTGAGCCCCTGGAGCTGGGCCTCGCTGCGGAGCTCGATCTCGCTGTTCACGGCGAGGGCGTCGTAGGAGAAGTTCGAGCCGTCGCTCTTCAGCTTGTTGACGATGGAGGTGTACGCGCTCTGCGGGTCGCGGCCGCTGCGGGTCACGTTCTGGTCGGCCTTGATACCCGCGTTGACGGCCGTGAGGGTGAGCACCTGGCCGCCGCGGTTGGCGTCCTTCGTGTCGTTCGACACCACCATCGACCCGTGCAGGTCGTTCTTGTGCGTCTTCAGGAGGTACTTGTAGTCACCCTGGTTGCCCCGGTAGCTCTGCGGGTGCTGATCCTTGGTGGCGCAGTCGAGCTGGCTCCCGAGCGCCGGGAACGAGACCGGCGAGCACGTCTCCGGCACGCCGGTCACGATCGCGCCGATGTCGGGCAGACCGGTGGCTGCACCGGCCTGGTCCTTGCAGCCGATCTCGTCGTCGACGTTCGTGAGGAACAGCGCCGCCGTCCCGACGAGCGCGAAGTCCTGCGAGCACGCCTTGATGACGCCGTTGCGCGACTCGTTGGGGTTGAGGTGCGAGTCGATGAAGTCGACGACGAGCTTGCGCCCGGCGATCCCGCCGCCCCCCGCCTTGCTGTTGATGTATGCCGCCGCGCCCTTCATCCCGTCGACCGCACCCTGGAACAGCCCGGGCGCGAACGGGTTGTCGACGTCGGCCATCGCCGCGACGTGGATCTCACCCGACGTGACGCCGATCTCCGTCGCCTTCGGGGCCTCCTTGCCCGACTGCGCCCGTGCCGGGATCCCGGTCACGATCGCGAGAGCGCCGACGAGCAGCGCGACGAGAACGGCCTTCGGAAGCTTGACCACGTCTCCCCCCGGGAACGTCGCCGACGGACGAGACTGAAACTACGCTCTAGTTCGCGCCGTCGTCAACGCCGGCGACGCGCTCTCGCTTCAGCGGATCGGGCGTCCGGGTCCGCTCGCCGAGTCCGACGAGCATGACCGGGATGTCCTCGTCGAAGTCTCGTCGCGAGCTCGTTGAGCTGGTCCATGCGGCGACGGCCGCTACTTCGGCTGCGGCGTCACCAGCATTCGAGCGTTGTCGTGCATGATCCGGCGCACGTCGGCGTCGGCAACGCCCTCGAGCTCCTTCACGAAGCCGGCCGGGTCGGCCAGCCCTTCGGCGTGCGGGTAGTCGGAACCGAACACGACCCGCTCCGGGCCGAGCTGGTTCACGAGCGTGAGCACGTCGTCCTCGAAGAAGGGTGACACCCACACGTGGCGCCGGAACAGCTCGTAGGGGTCCTCGGCGAACTCGCCCGGCAGCTGGACCGAGATCGAGCGCAGCTTCTTGAGCAGCGGCGCGACCCAGTCCGAGCCGGTCTCGATCGTCGCCACGCGGAGGTTCGGGAAGCGCTCGAACAGCCGATCGGCGAGCAGCGACGAGATCGTGTCGCGGATCGGGCTCGCCGAGAGCAGCCGCTTGAGGGTCGGGATGCGGAACGCCTCGGTCTCGCCGCTCAGCCCCCAGATCCGCTCGTAGGCCGCGTAGCCGGAGTCACCGCCGTGGATCGCGAGCGTGACGCCCGCCTCGTCGAGCCGGGCCCAGAACGCGTCGTGCGCGGGATCGCCCGGCGTCCGCCGCGAGCGCGGCCCCCACACCGAGCCCGGGCGCATGAGCACCACCCCCGCATTGCGCTCCAGCGCGTACTCGAGCTCCTCGACCGCCCAGTCGACGTCGACCAGGGTGATGTAGGGCGCACCGTAGATGCGGTTCTCGTGGTTGAAGCCCCAGTCGTCGTCGAGCCAGCGGTTGAAGGCGCGGAACGCGGCGAGCAACGCCTCGGGGTCGTCCTCCAGCGCCGTCTCCATGCCGACACCGAGCGTGGGGAGCATGATCGTGGCCTCGAGGCCCTGTTCGTCCATGAGCCGGAGCCGTGCCTCACGGTCGCGGTACTCCGGCCGCTCCTCGATCGGCTCGAGCCCGCCGAACGCCTCGCGCATGTCGCCGACGCCGGCCTTCGCACGGAAGTAGTCGGCGAGCACGCCCGGCTTCGACACCTTCTCGAAGGTCGGGTTGGGGATGAAGCGGTTGATCTCGCCGCCGACGATCAGACGGGTGCGGCCGTCGATGGTCGCCCACTGCATCGCGCGCTTGCGCATCGCGGGGTCGATGTAGCGGGTGAACGCATCGACCGGTTCGTAGTAGTGGTTGTCGGCGTCGAAGATCGGGAAGTCGAGCATCGGGGGGGACCTCTCTCTGGAACAGCCCACCCATTCTAGAACCAGATTTCAGTTCGGTCCACCCAGGTGCCCGGCGAAGAACGCGAGGATGCGGCGCCACGCGTCGGCCGCCGCCTCCTCCCGGTACCCGAAACCGGTGACGCGGTCGAGCGCCGCCTGCCAGCCGGCGTGGTGGTTGAGGAAGCTGTGGCTCGCCTCGGCGTATTCCTTCACGTCGTGGTCGACGCCGAGCGTGGTCAGCACCTCGTCGAGCTGCCGGGCCTTCCCCCGCAGGGCCCGGTCGCGCCCGCCGTAGCTCGCGACGATCGGGCACGCGCCTGCCAGCACCGTCTCGGGGTTCCTCGGGACCACGCCGTAGTTCGCCGCAGCCACGTCGAAGAGGCCCCGCGGCGCGCACAACAGCGCGAAGCCGCCGCCCATGCAGAAACCGACGACACCGATCCGCCCGTTGCAGCCGTCCGTCGCCGCGAGTCGATCGCGGGCGCCCCGGATGTCGTCGAAGGTCCGGCCCGACCCCGAGAGCATCGAGCGGAACGCGGTCACGAGGCAGCGTGCCGACATGCTCCACGACAGCAGGTCGGGGGCCAGCGCGCCGTAACCCTCTCGGGCGAAGCGGTCGGTGATGCCGCGGACGTCGTCGGTCAGGCCGTACGCCTCGTGCAGCACGACCACACCGGGCCACGCCCCGCTGCCCGCCGGCGTCGCGAGGTACCCGCGGAGGCGCTGGCCGTGCGCTCCGGCGACGTCGACGTCGGTGGCGCGGAGCTCCGGTGGCGTCGCCATCTCACCCGCTCGGCCACAGTCGCTCATGCGGCGACTGTAGGCGGCGTCCCGCCTGCTCGACTGCCGGTGTCGAGAAGGCGTCGCGTGGCACGATGGCCTGCTGCGCGGCAAGGTGAAACGTCCCGCGCGCCGAGCGCTTCGCGAACGAGAGGTGATCCCGACATGCAACCTCGGCCGGTGATCGGACGCATCTCGATCAGGACGCTGCTCGGGAAGCGAAGTGCCGCGTATGCCGCTGTGGTGGGCGCGACCTTGTCGTTGTCGGTGGTCCCACTCCCGGCCCGAGCGCTCGCGGCGTCCGACTCGGTGACGGCTGCAGCCGATCACGGCATCCCCGCACTGGTCGATCCGGCGAAGGACCTCGCGGCGCAGGTCCCCGGGCCCGAACTGACGTGGGTCGACTCGATCTTCATCGCAGGTCACGTGCGCGGCGGCGGACACGACTTCGGGATCCTCGTCCACACGCTGAACTTCCCGAACGCCGGCCAGCAATCGCTGTACATCGGAGTCACCGACACCACCACCGGCTGGTACAAGCAATACGAAGCGATGATCCCGAAAGACCAGTACTCGTGGGACCGCACGGGACTCAGCATCACGATGCCCGGCCTCACCTGGACCGGGACAGCAGACGAGATGCAGGTGAACGCGACAACGCCATGGGGCTCGCTGACGGCACGGTTCACGCCCCGCGGCCCGGCCTTCATCTACTCGGGAAACGGGATCGTTCCGCTTCTCGATGACGTCGATCACGAGTACGCCTTCCCGACCATGCACAGCGCGGGATCCCTCGTCGTCGAGGGCAGGACGTTCCGGGTCTCCGGCATCTCCTGGCTCGACCGGCAGTGGGGCCCGGTGCCGGTCACGGATACGTCCATGCGCTGGACGTGGATGGACATCGCGCTCTCGAACGGCAATCAGATCGCCTTCTGGGACATCCTCGACGATGCCGCAGAGCACTCGTTCGCGACCGTGCTCCGCCCGAACGGCTCCTACGAGCTCGCGGCCGTCACCCCGCTCGCGGGGCGCGACGGCGCGTTCTGGACGAGTCCGACCACGGGAAAGGTGTATCCGACTCGGTGGCGCGTCGAGATCCCGACGCTGCGCGTGCGCCTCGATGTCGTCGTCAAGGGACCGAAGGGTCAGGAACTCCCGGACGGTCACGTCGAAGCGACCGCGGCGGTCACGGGCCGGTACGGGGATACCAAGGTCCGCGGCACGACCTACATCGAGATGGCCGGTGCCTGGAATGCGACCCGCTGACGCGCGACCGCCCGGAACGGCGAGCCGGGCGGTCGGCGACGTTGACGGCAGGCGGTGTCCCGGCGCTCAACTGGCCGTGTAGAGCGGGTCCTCGAAGCCGTCGGAGTGCAGCCACTCGTCGAAGGTCGGGCCCGCCAGCGTCGCGCCCGGCCCGGGGAGCAGGACGCCGGTCGCCATCAGCTCGGCATCCGGATCCGACGGATCGGTGACACCGACGATGCGGCGCCGCTCGCCCCGCCGGGCGACGAGGCGCTCGGCGGCGCCGACCATGCTCTCCTCGCGTGGTCCCGCGATCTCGGTGATCGCGCCGGCCTCGAATCCGGACCCGGTCGCGAGGTCGGCGAGCGCGCCCGCGACCGTGCGCGCCGCGACGAGCTGCGTGCGCATGTTCGGCACGTAGCTCACGTCGCCCTGCGTGCCCCAGAGCATCAGCTGCGCGACGAACTCGTGGAACTGCGCGGCGCGCAGGACGGCGGCCGGGACGGGCCCCGCGAACGCGGTCTGCTCGTGCGCGAGCTTGGCGACGTTGTAGCCGTGGCTCAGCTTGTCGATCCCGATGATCGAGACGACGACCATGCGGGTCGCGCCAGCCCGCGCGCCCGCCTCCTGCAGGTTGCGCGCCGCGGTCGTGAAGAACTCCGTGGCCTCGCGTTCGTCGGGTGACGGCCCGGTGGCGGCGTC
>DASRHL010000217.1:0-11658 GCA_035650535.1 Acidimicrobiia bacterium | reverse complement strand
CACCGCGCAGACGGGGCCGCTGCTGACGGGCCGCGCTCCGGGCGTCGACCTCTCCGAGGAGGGGCGACGCCAGGCCGACGCGCTGGCCGACCGGCTCGCCGGGCACCCGGTCGTGGCGGTGTACGCGAGCCCGATCGAGCGGACGACGCAGACGGCCGAGGCCGTCGCGGCCCGTCACGGCCTCGGGGTGAAGGCGCTCCCGGGCGTCATCGAGGCCGACTACGGGGAGTGGACCGGCGGCAAGATCGCCGACCTCGCGAAGACCGATCTCTGGAAGACGGTGCAGCGCGCCCCGTCGCGGGCCCGCTTCCCGGGCGGTGAGTCGCTGGCCGAGATGCAGTCGCGGATGGTCGCCGCGATCGAGACCCTGGTCGCCGACCACGAGGGCGAGCTCGTCGTGGTCGTGTCGCACGCCGACCCGATCAAGGCGGCGATCGCGCACTACACGGGCGTCCACCTCGATCTCTTCCAGCGGATCGTCGTGTCGCCCGCGTCCGTGACCGCGTTCGCGTTCACGGGCCACGGCGTCGCCATGTTGAAGTGCAACGACACGGGCTCGCTCGACGAGCTCATGCCGCCGCCGCCGCCCGAGGAGAAGGCGGGACCGGGGAAGGAGAAGGCGGGACCGGGGAAGGAGAAGGAGGAGGCGGAGCCGAGCGATGCCTGACCCGATCGAGCTCGATCCCGTCGAGGAGCTGGCCGCCGGTGCGGTCGGCGAGCCCGGCCACCGCGCGTTCTACATCCAGGCGCGTGGCGATTCGGGCCGGCTCACCGTGCTGGTCGAGAAGGAACAGGTCGCGCTGCTCGCGACGGAGGCGGTCGCGTTCCTCGACCGCATCGCCGACCAGTACCCGGAGGCGCCCATCACCCTCCCGCCGAGCGCAGCGGAGCTGCGCGAGCCGACGGTCCCGTTGTTCCGGGCCCGCCTCATCGGGCTCGGCTTCGATCCCGAGCGCGAGCTCGTGCTCATCGAGCTGCGCGAGCACTCCTCGGACGACGAGGAGGAAGACGAGGCGGGCATCGGCGAGGCGACGGACGAGGACGCGCGTGCGGACGAGGAGGGTTACATCGCCCGGCTCTACGCGACGCGCCCGCAGGTGCGCGCCATGGCGGCACGCGGCGCCGAGGCCGTGGCCGGTGGCCGTCCGTTGTGCCCGCTGTGCGACATGCCCATGGACCCTGCCGGACACCGGTGCCCCCGCTGGAACTGACCCCGGACCAGATCGCCACGGTGCTCGCGCGCGGCGAGCTCGAGGTCGTCGGCCGGATGCGGTACTCGTCGAACGGGACGTTCCTCGTGCAGGCCCGCGCCGACGGTGTCGAGCTCCCCGCGATCTACAAGCCGCGGCGGGGCGAACGACCGCTGTGGGACTTCCCCGACGGCACGCTCTGCCGGCGCGAGGTCGCGTCGTACGTGATGTCGTGTGCGCTCGGATGGGACATCGTGCCGGTCACCGTCCTGCGCGACGACGCTCCCCTCGGTGTCGGGGCGCTCCAGCGATTCGTCGAGCACGATCCCGACGAGCACTACTTCACGTTGCTTCCGCAGAACGAGGACCGGTTCCGCCAGTTCGCCGCCTTCGACGTGCTCGTCAACAACACCGATCGCAAGGGAGGCCACTGCCTCCGCGATCTCGCCAACGACATGGTGGTCGGCATCGACCACGGGCTGACGTTCCACCCGGTCTGGAAGCTCCGGACCGTGATCTGGGACTTCGCGGGAGAGCGCCTCCCGCCGGCGCTGGTCGACGACCTGTGCCGCGTGCTCGCCGAGCTGGACCGCGGCCCGGTCGGCGAGCAGCTCGCGCTGCTCCTCTCACCGGCCGAGCTCGCAGCAGTCGCGATCCGGGCGACCGACCTGCTGCGCGACGGCGTGTTCCCCGAGCCGGAGCCCGGCTACCACTCCGTGCCCTGGCCGATGGTCTGAACGCGCTCAGCCGGAGGCGGGCGCGCCGATGCCGGCGCGCAGGCGTTGCACGGATTACTTGCGTTCGTAGATCGCGATCTTGTCGATCGAGCGGACGTACCGATAGTGCTCGTCCATGAGCTTCTGGAGCTTCGGGAACTCGCCGATCGGTGCGTACTGGGCGCCCCGGATGCGCGCCGGCGACGTGTCGATCACGAAGCGCGGAGGGTGCTTGGCGAGATCCTCGTAGAAGTACTGCCACACGACAGGATCGACGTCCTTGGGATCGGCGTCCGTGCCCGGGCGGCCGGGATTCACGTCGGCGAGGAACGTGTTGGTGGTGGCGTACCGAGTGGCCGGCCGCCGGTTCGAGGCCCAGTAGATCTCGGGGACGCTCCCCCAGACGAGAATCGGGTCGTTCGGCTTCGTGTTCGCGGCGAGGTACTTGCTGACCGTCGCGTAGTTCGGCTCGGGGTCGAACGGGCGCATGAAGTAGCCCGCCGCCGAGAAGGCGAGCCCGCAGGTGGCCGCGAAGGCGACGACGGTCGTCGCGGCCCGCCGCGTGCCGCGGGCGAGCGTGCCGGCCGTCAGCAGACAGAGCGGCGGCACGATCTGCATGTAGTAGTGACCGAAGAACCGCAGGCCGATCGCGACCATGACGGCCCCCGAGATCACCCACAACCACAGGTCGGCATCGGAGCGACCGTCGCGCGAGAGCAGGCGTCGATCTCGCCAGGCGCGCGGCAGCTTGAACAGGATCGGGATGTTGCAGGCGGCCCAGGTCAGCGTCATGAGCGCGAACTTGCTGACCACGTACGTCGAGGCGGTCTTCACGCCGACGTACGAGCCGTTGCCGAGCACCGTCCAGAACAGCAACTGCCCCGGACCGACGAGCAACGCGACGACTGCGATTGGTACCGTGAACCCGACCGCGGCGTCGGCCACCTGGCGCCGGTCACTCTTGCGGCTGAGCAGGTAGAAGACCGGGACGAGCGTCGCCACACCGGTCTGCTTCGCAAGGGTCGCGACCGCGACGGCGGCGCCCGCGCCGAGACCCTTGCTGCGGCGCGCGAGCACGATTGCCGCGACCGTCGCGGGCAGCATGAAGACCTCGAAGTTGGCGGCCTGCCCGTCCTGCGGCGCGAACGCGACCATCGAGACGACGAACAGGATCCCGGCGCACCACGCCGCACGCCGGCCGTAACGGCGGCGCGCCTCCAGAGCCAGCAACAGGGCCGTGAGCGCGACGGCGAACATGGCGACGACGCGGACGGACCAGAGACCGGTCGTGCCGAACAGCTCGAACGACGCCGCGTAGACGTACGGGACGAGCGGGGGCTTCCGGTCGGCCGCCTGCTCGTAGAGGTTGCCGCCGTGCCGGATGACCTGCGCCTGGGTGGCGAGGTAGGTCTCGTCGGAGTTGAAGACGTCGACGAAGAACGCGGGGAGTCGCAGCGCGGCGGTCAGCAGCAGGAGGACCGCGAGGAGCTTCCAGACCTCACGGCGGTCCGCCGCCGGGCGCGCCGGACGCGCCGGCACGAGCGCGGTCGGCGCATCAGTCGGCTCGGCGATGGTCATGGTTTTCCCCGTCGGGAGGCCCGGAAACCAACATTCTGTCCCGTCCGTCCCGTCCCGGGCATGCGCCAGCGCTCTCTCGCCCGAACCAGCAGGTCGGAGCCGTCGCCGACGGTCTGCCGACGCAGGCGGCCGGTCGCGTAGGGTCCGGGGCGTGACCCCTGAGGAGCTCGCCGACCTCGTGCACCTGCGGCGGGCGCGTGACCTCATCGACCGGGAGTACGCGGAGCCGCTCGACGTCCCGGCCATCGCCCGTGCCGCCGCCATGTCGCCGGCGCACTTCTCGCGCAAGTTCCGGGCCGCCTACGGCGAGACGCCCTACGCCTACCTGATGACGCGACGCATCGAGCGTGCGAAGGCGCTCCTGCGCCAGGGGATGTCGGTGACCGACGCCTGCGTCGCCGTCGGTTGTACCTCACTCGGCTCCTTCAGCTCCCGGTTCACCGAGATCGTCGGCGAGACGCCATCCCAGTACCGCGCGCGCGACCACCGTGCCCTGGAGGCGGTTCCGACGTGCGTGAGCATGGTCGTGACGCGGCCGCGCCGCACGAAGGTCACCGTCTGAGAGCGTGCGCGACCGCGCGCCCGAACCGAGCAGGATCGGAGAAGCACGCGGCGGGCCGGTGCCCGTATGTTCGTCGCATGACAGTCACCCTTTCCTCGACGTTCATTCCGGTCCACGACCCCGACGCCGCGCTCGGCTTCTACCGCGACGCGCTCGGCCTCGAAGTGCGCCTCGACGTCGCCTCCGGAGGGTTCCGCTGGGTCACCGTGGGTGCCCCCGGTCAGGACGTCGACATCGTGCTGTTCCAGCCGCACGGCGGTCGTTCACAGGCCGAGGGCGACGCCCTCCTGACGCTCGTCACCCAGGGTTCGCTGCAGGCCGCGATCTTCCGCACGGACGACCTCGACGCCACGTTCGAGAAGATCCGCGCGTCGGGCGCCGAGGTGCTCCAGGAGCCGACGTCACAACCGTGGGGTGCTCGCGACTGCGCATTCCGCGAC
Organism: Acidimicrobiia bacterium; assembly: GCA_035650535.1. GTDB lineage: Bacteria > Actinomycetota > Acidimicrobiia > IMCC26256 > PALSA-555 > DASRHL01. Next base: position 7,172 of record DASRHL010000217.1, on the reverse strand, counting down.
CCTTCGGGGAACCTCGTCCGTCTCGCGCAGGCCTGACCCTCGTCGCTGCGACGGGAGCGCGGGCCGTCGGCCGACCGCGTCGCTACGTGAACGCCCGGAGAGCCTCGCCGTGGTACTGGGCCTTGCACAGCGATCGCTGGAGCTTGCCGGAGGAGGTCTTGGGGAGGCTCCCGGGCTGCACGAGGACGACGTCGAGCGGCGGGATCCCGACCGCGTCGCAGATGCGGTCGACCACCGAGTCCCGCAGCGAGGCCGGGTCGGCGGCCTTCGTCTCGGCGACGACGACGATGCCCTCCTTGCCGCGCCGCCCGGCGACGCCGAAGGCGATGACGTTCCCGGCCCGGACGCCCTCCACCCGGGCGGCGGCGCGCTCGATCTCCTCCGGGTACACGTTGCGGCCACCGACGATGATCACGTCCTTGATCCGACCGCAGACGACGACCTCGCCGTCGACGAGGTAGCCGAGGTCGCCGGTGCGCAGCCAGCCGTCGTGGAACGTCTCCGCCGTCAGCCCCGGTCGGCGGTAGTAGCCCGGCGTCACGGAGCTCCCGCGCAGCTCGAGCTCGCCGACCTCCCGGTCACGGAGCGGGGACCCGGTCGCCGGGTCGCACACGCGCAGCTCGAGGCCGCGCAAGGTACGGCCGAGCTGCACCAGGCGCCGCGCGTTGCCGGCGCCGCTCGTCGCCGGTGCCGCGAAACGCTCGGTCTCCAGCGCGACGTTGTCCACGATGTCGACGGTCATCCCCGTCCCCGGCACCGGGAAGGAGATCGCGAGCGTCGCCTCGGCCATCCCGTAGACGCAGAACGGCGATTTCGAGTCGAGACCATGACGGGCGCCGGCCTCGCCGAACGCCTCGACCGCCGCCGGGTCGATCGGTTCCGCGCCGTTGAGCGCCATCCGCCACGCGGACAGGTCGAGCCCGTCGAGACGACGCATCGCCCGGGCCGCCAGGGCGTAGGCGAAGTTCGGGCCGGCGGTGACCGTGCCCCGGTACTCCGACATCCAGCGCATCCAGTCGCCGGGGGACGCGAGGAAGTCCTGGGGCGGCGCGATCGCGAGGTCGAAGCCGGTGAGCATGGGTGTCATCAGCAGGCCGATGAGCCCCATGTCGTGGTACAGCGGCAGCCACGACACGCCCCGGTCGTCGGGTCCGAGCGCGGCGCCCTCGACGATCGCGTCGATGTTGTTCACGAGGCAGCGCTGCGTGAGCATCACGCCCTTCGGGTCGTCGGTCGACCCGCTGGTGAACTGGATGATGCCGAGCGCGTCGGGATCGTCCGGCGGCCGCTCCCACGCGCCGGACCTGCCGCGCAGCTCGTCGAGCCGCACGACCGGCGGGTCGCCTGCCTCGAGCGCGAGGAACGGCTCCAACTCCGGATCCACGACGATCGCATCGGCGTCGGCGTTCTCGATCCGCCTGCGGGTCTGGCGCGCGAACTCCTCGATCGACCCGAGGCGCATGGGGAGTGGGAGGCAGACGAGCGTCGCCCCCGCCAGCCAGGTCGCCTGGATCGTCGTCACGAGCGGCCGCGTGGTGGGGCCGAGCAACGCGACGTGCGACCCCGGCCCGATGCCCCGGGCTTGGAGCGCCGCGGCGACCCCCTGCGCGTCCTCGAACAGACGGCCCCACGCGATCGTCTCGCCGCCGGCGCCGTCCGGGTCGGTGGACGGGCGGGCGGAGCCGAGGAAGGTGATGGTGCCCGGGCCCTCGGCGGCCGCCTCGAGGCGCGGAACGAGACAGCTCACGCGCGGTTCGACCCCCGGGCCGTCCCCGCCGTTACCCCTCACGGAGCGTGGCCAGCGCCGCCGCGGGGTCCCGGAAGAAGCGGGACCGGGGCAGGACGACGTCCGCACCCTCCGCGCGAGCCCGCTCCAGCGTGACGTCGTCGACGTGGGGGCCGAAGGCGACGATGGCCGCCTCCGGGGCGGCGGCGCGGACGGGGGCGACGTCCGGGGTCCGGGCCAGGTCGACGACGACGATCCGTGCGCCCGTGCAGGCCGCGACGTCGCGCTCGAACTCGATCCCGGGGATCGTGGCGCCGAGGCGCGACCGGTCCATCAGGTCGGTGACGAGCGCGACCGTCCGGCCCTCCACCGCCGCGTGGCCGGGCTACGCGCCGACGAGGCGCGGAGCTTCGACGGCGAACTCGGGCCAGCGCTTGCGCGACTTCTTCGACAGCTTGTGCATCAGCTCGATCGCACCCGGGTCGTCGTCACCGGGGCGGGTCTCGATCCACCCGTCGCGCAGCATCGCGTCCATCAGCTCGCGCCCCGCGTCGGTGCGGACGACGGTCAGCGTCCAGTCGTTGAACGCGCCGATCCCTCCGGTGGAGATGTCGGCGTGCTCCGCTGCGAAGTCCGGGCACATGTTGCAGCCCTCACGCGTCCACGCGTGACACTCCTTGAGCGGGATCTCGTGGTAGTCGCCGTTGTTCATCCAGATCTGGAAGACGCCCTTGATGTTCATCTTCCGCATCTCCGACTTCTTCAACCCGTACTTCGCCTCGAACAGCTCCTCGAAGATCGCGTCGTCGAACGTCTTCGAGCACAGCAGCCCGATGTTCAGCGCGAGCCGGCGCGCCACCTTGCCGGCCTTGCGCTGCTTCATCACCGGCGGGATCGAGCTCTGGCAGCTCATCCCCACCAGCGCGATTCGCTCGGCGCCGCTCTCGACCGCGTCGCCGTACGCCAGCGTGTTGGCCGAGTACGTGTAGCGGCTCCCGGCGCTCGCGATCACGTCGGCCCGGTTGCGGGCGACGCCGGGGACGGCCTTCCAGCTCGACCCGTCACCCTCGAGGTAGGAGACGAGGGCGGCGTCGATCACGTCGTGCTCGAGGGCGTAGACGAGAATCGCGGAGACGAGGCCGCCGTCCTGCCCGATCTCGTGGAGCTCGGGGTCGGCGGCCCGGGCGAGCACGATGTCCTTGTAGATCCCCGACACCTCCTCGGGCCGGCGTGCCCGCTCGAAGAGGAACTCGTCGATCTCGGCCTCCCAGGTGCGGAACCGGGGGCAGGCCCGGGTGCACGACGTGCAGCCCTTCTGCCCGTGGGTGCAGTCGTCCGGCGCCAGCTCGTCCATCTGGAAGGGCTTGTAGATCCCCTCGTCGTCCCGGTAGCCGAGCACGTCGTGGGGGCAGGCGATCACGCACCCGGCACATCCGGTGCACAGACCGGACGTGACGACCTCGTCGTAGAGGTGCTTCCACTGGAGCTTCTCGGGCGGCATGGCGGCAGTCTGTCATGGCCCTACCGGACGCCGAAACACGAGCGCCGGGGCGCCGGTGCCTCCCCATCGGGACGCTCGCCGTCAAGACGCTCCGCCCGGATGCCGAGACACGAGCATGAGTCAGGAAGAGGCCGTGGGCACCGGGGGGTCGTGGCCTCCCCACGACCCGACGTGGGCGCCACCCCCGCCGCCACCTCCCGACCAACCGGCGCAGTGGGCACCGCCGCTCGCGCCGCCCCCTCCGCCGCCCCCGGCGCCGGTTGCCGAGCCGCCCCGCTGGCGCAGCCTCTCGGGCCTGGCGAGCGCGCTCACCATTCTCTTCACGCTCGACGCGATCGCCGGCGTCTTCGGCCTGATCGCGATCGGCAACCGCATCAAGGTGATCGACGACTTCCAGAGCGGCAACTTCGCGGGCGACATCATCAAGCGCGCGCGGGACGCCGACGACCTCGCCACGGCGGCGGCGGTGATGTACCTGTTGCTCGCGCTCGCGACCGCAGTGGTCTTCATCGTCTGGATGTGGCGCGCCGCGAAGAACAACGAGGCGCTCGGCCGCATGAACCCGCGGCTGGGGCCGGGCTGGGCGATCGGCGGTTGGTTCATTCCGATCGCGAACTTCGTGATCCCTGTGCTGATGATGCAGGACCTGTGGCGCGGGAGCGATCCCGCCGTTCCGCGTGGCGATCCCGGCTGGCGGACGGGCCGCGGGTCAGGAGTCGTCGGTTGGTGGTGGGCCTTCTGGCTCGGTGGGATCATCCGGGTGTTCATCCGGGACGACAACTCCGATTCGCGCGGGAAGCTGTCTGACATCAAGCGGGGCAACCAACTCGCGTTCGTGGCGTTCGTGGCGCACACCGTCGCCGCGGTTCTGGCGATCCGTCTGGTGCGGCGCCTGACCGCGCGCCAGGAGGAGTGCCTGCGTGCACAGCAGGCCGCGTGGCACGCGGCGAACCCCGGTGTCGCCTGAATACGCAACGGAACGTCGGGACCCGACCCTCTACGCTGAAGCCGTGCCCAAGATTCACGAGATCCTGGCCCGGGGCAGGAGCATCTCCTTCGAGTTCTTCCCGCCGAAGACGGCGGAGGCCCAGGCGACACTCGAGCAGACGCTGGTCGAGCTCGTCCCGCTGAACCCGTCGTGCGTGTCGGTGACGTACGGCGCGGGCGGCACGACCCGCGAGCTCACGCACGACACGGTCGTCCGCATCACACGCGAGACGTCGCTCACGACGATGGCGCACCTCACCTGCGCCGCGCATACGCGCGCCGAGCTGACCGCGATCATCGAGCGTTACCGCGACTCCGGAATCGAGAACATCCTCGCCCTCGGGGGCGACCCTCCGGCCGATCTCGACCTGCCACCCGGTGAGTTGACCCACGCGATCGGGCTCGTGCGCCTGGTGCGGTCGCTCGGCGACTTCTCGATCGGTGTGGCGGCCCATCCCGAACCCCACCCGCGCTCGCCCTCGCTCGAGAGCGACCGCCGGCACACCGCCGAGAAGCTCGCGGAGGCCGATTTCGCGATCACCCAGTTCTTCTTCGACGCCGACCACTACTTCGAGCTGGTCGCGTCGTTGCACCGGCTGGGGGTCGACAAGCCCGTGATCCCCGGCATCATGCCGGTGCTCAGCCTCGCCGGCATCAAGCGGATGGCCGAGCTGCAGGGGTCGGAGTTCCCCGAGTGGTTCGCCGCGAAGCTGCGGGCCGCGGGCGACGACCCGGCCGCGGTCCGCCGGGTCGGCATCGAGGAGGCCACGAAGCTGTGCCGCCGGCTGCTCGACGGCGGCGCGCCCGGGCTGCACTTCTTCACGCTCAACCGGTCGACCGCGACCCGCGAGATCTACGCCAACCTGGGCCTCGAGCCCGTCGGGTGAGCCGTTTGCATCAGTTGCGCTGACCACTCAGAGTGGTTATATTGCTCCGGTCAGCGCGCAGGCAGGGTCGCTGGCGGGACGGGGCGGAGATCCGCCGACCTGTACCTGGTCGCCTGGGTCGGCGGGGAGTCAGTGGCGAACCCGACGTCCCTTTGTCGCGCTCGAGGAGCCGTCGATGAGGGTTGACGCGGGCATGGCCGGGCTCGTCACGACCGCCACCCATGACCCGGGTGACGGGGACGACGCCGGGGAACAACGGGGATCGGGTTCCCGGCTGCGGCTGGTCGAAACCGTCGAACCGGCCGCGACCGGCGCGGGCGCCGACTCCGCGTTCGAGCTCGCACGTGAGCTGCACGACGCGCGGCGGGTCGAGACCGTCGGCCGGTTCGCCCTGTCGATCGCACACGACTTCAACAGCCTGTGCAGCGCGCTCATCTACTTCGCGGAGGTCGCGACCAGTTGCGTGCGGTCGGGCGACGACCCGAGCGCGGTGATCGGGCACATCGCCGAGACGGCACAGTCGGCGAGTGAGCTCAGCCGTCAGATCCTGTCGTTCACGCGTGACCAGGTCACCGAGCCGATCCGCCTCTCGCTCGACAGCGCCGTGAACGAGCTGACGCCGCTCCTCCGGTGTCTCGCCGGACCCGAGCGCGACCTCGAGATCTCGACCGACGCGCCCGGCGCGACCACGCGCATCGCACCGAGCCACCTCCGGCAGATCCTCCTCAACCTGCTCGTCAACGCGTACGACGCGACGCCGCCGGGCGGCCGGATCACGATCGAGACGGAACGCATTGCCGACGGCAGTGCGCGCGGACCTGCGGCCTTCGTGGCCCTGCGCGTCCACGACACGGGCTCGGGCATGGATCCGCGCACGCTGGCACGGTGCTTCGAACCGTTCTTCACTACCAAGGGGATGGGCCGGGGCACCGGCATCGGGCTCGCGACGGTCCGCGACATCGTCGAGCTGTACGGCGGGCGGATCGACGCGACCAGCACGCCCGGGTCGGGCAGCACCTTCACGGTGTACCTGCCGGCCGCCTGATCGTGCGCCGTCGGCGGGAACCCGGCGGGCGGCATCGGGCAATGTCAGGGTGTGGGGGAGCGCGCCGGCCACGACGGTGAGGACGTCCGGGCCTCGCTGCACGACCCCGAACGCTTCGCCGCCCTCTCCAGTAGTTCATCGACGGCGCGTGGAGGTCCGTCGATCCCGTTCCCGATATCCAAAGGATCGGCCGCGGCCGGTGCCGGACTGCCGGTGATCCGCGGGGTGGGTCGGGGGCGAATGGTGGTGTCGGACCGAGACGGGAGGCACCGAGATGGCCGAGCACCCTGACATCACCCTGATCCGCAAGGGTTACGAAGCGTTCAACCGCGCCGACGTGGCGACGTTGTCCGAGATCCTCGCGTCCGACGTCGAGCAGCACATGGTCGGCGACAACCTCGTGTCGGGCGACTACAAGGGCCGCGACAACGTCCTCGGCTTCTACGGCAAGCTCGCCGAGCTGACGGGCGGCACCTACGGCTGCGACATCGAGTCGATGTTCACCGACGGCCGGGGCAAGGTCGTCGTGGTGCACCGCCAGCGCGGTGAGCGCAACGGGCGCACGATCGCGCCGCGCCAGGCGCTGATCTTCACGGTCGCCGGTGGGAAGGTCGTCGACCTGCACGACACCACCGAGGACCTCGAAGCCGAGGACACCTTCTGGTCGTGAGCCCGGCGTTGGGGTGAGGCGGCGCGGAACGGGCGGCCCCTGGGGAGCCGCCCGTTCGTGCTCGTGGCGGAGGGACTGGGATTTGAACCCAGGGTGGCTTGCGCCACAATGGTTTTCGAGACCATCCGATTCGGCCGCTCTCGCATCCCTCCGGGGCGAGATGATACGGGACACCGCGTCCCGCTCTCGCCCGCGAGCCACCCGTGCGGCCGGTCGCTTGTTCTCGCGCGACTCGTCTATCGATGCCGGGCGAAGAACGCGCCGAGCAGCGCGCCGCATTCCTCCGCCAACACCCCGGGCACGACTTCGGTCGCGTGGTTGAGCCGCGGATCTGCGGCGAAGTTGTAGAGGGAGCT
>DASRHL010000216.1:0-17499 GCA_035650535.1 Acidimicrobiia bacterium | reverse complement strand
CATATGAGTCACGTCCTCGTCCACCCACCCGAGGCGCGGCCGCGGTCGCGCCGGCTCGCGCTGCTCGCCGCCGGCGTGGCGGCGTCGATCGCGGTCTTCGCGCTGCTCCTCGTCCTCGTGCACCGGCCCGACTTCGTGTCCCGCCTCTCGATCGAGAACCGGTCGGCGTTCGCGCTCCAGGTCGACGTCGCGCCCGGCCGCGACGAGCCGGTCACGCAGCTCGGCGTGGTCGGCGCGCACTCCACCGAGACGTTCGGCGACGTCGTCGACCAGGGCGACACGTGGGTGTTGCAGCTGAGCGATCCCGGACGCGGGGCGCGCACGCTGCGCTACACGCGCTCGCAGCTCGAGCACTCGCACTGGCGCGTGACGATTCCCGCTTCGTTCGACACGCAGGCGGGTGCGGGGAGAGGGCATTGACGCGGGCACTGAGCCCGCGGCGGCTCAGCCGATCGCGATCGGGTTGAGCGGGCTCCCGGTTCCGCCCGTCACGAGCAGCGGCGCCGCGACGAAGAGCGCCTCGTGGCAGTTGTCCTTCGCCATGGGCGTCAGCAGGAGATGCTCGACGAGCGACATCCCGAGCTTCACCAGGAGCTCGACGTGCACGGCGAGGAAGATGCCGTCGAACGGGATCACCTCGATCGCCGCGTTGTCGGCGCCGACCGCCGCGACGTCGTGGTCGCGCAGGTAGTCGACGCACGACATCCCGAGGCCCGGCTGCTCGAACGGCGGTTGCTCGCCCAGTCCGAGCCCGAGGAACAGGTCGAGCCAGCCGGTGCGGAACAGCAGGATGTCGCCGGCCCGCAGCTCGACGCCCTGCGCGGCCCGGCACGCCTCGAGGTCGTCGGCCGTGATGTTGGTGCCCGGCTCGAGCCAGTCGACGCCCTGGTGCCCGGCGAGATCGAGGAGTACGGCCCGGCCCGCGAACCCGCCCGTCTTCTCGATACCGCACTTCGGCGCGCCCGCGTGTGACTGGAACTCCTCGGGGAAGCCGTTGTAGTGCTTGTCGTCGGCGAAGACGTGGCAGAGCGCGTCCATGTGGGTGCCGTTGTGCGCCGGCACGATCAGCACGTCCTCGTTGGCGCCGAGGCCCTCGGGCGCGCCGTACTCCTTGTACATGCCGGCGTCGGTCTGGCTCGTCAGCGTGAGCCGTTGCGGGGCGCCGCGGTAGTCGAAGACGGGCGTGCCGGCGCGGGCGACGGGGAGGCCGAGGTTGTAGACCTTGCCGGTCTTGCAGACGCGGGTCGCGGCGAGCACGACGTCGGGGGTCAGCAGGTTGAGCGCCCCCCGCTCGTCGTCGGCGCCCCAGCGTCCCCAGTTGGTCGGGTCGTTGCCGGTGCTCGTGGGCGCGGTCTCGGTCGTCGCCATCGCTGCCTCCCTGCTCGTCCGGGTTCACGCCGACGCTAGCCGCGCCCTCGGCGTTCTTGGCACGTTGAACGCCGAATAGCGACGTCCAGCGTGCCAAGAATGACGACGTTAGGGGCTCGCGCCCGCCACCTCGACGAGGGTGTCGCCGTTGGGGAGGACGCTCGCGACGTCGCCTGGGCGCAGCACCAGCGTGGTGAACCGGCTCTGGACCACCGCCGGGCCCTCGATCGGCGGCCCCGGGCGCAGCGCGTCGCCGTCGAACACCGGCACCCCGTCGTGCCACGCGCCGCCCGCGTACACGCGCCGGCGCGCGATCGGGACGGCGGGCTCGGTCGTCGCCTCGAGCCGGACGGGCGCCGGCCGGTCGACGAGACCGGTCGCCGAGAGCCGCAACCCGCGGACCATGGGCTCCTGGGAGCGGGCCTCGATGAGCCGGGCCTCCTCGTTGCGACGGTGGAACTCCTCGACCGCGGCGGTGACGTCGGCCTCGGTGATCGGCGCGCCCGGCGCGCGCGTGAGCGGCATCGCGTTGTCGAACGTCTGCCCCGGGTAGACGAGGTTCAGCATCCACTCGAAGCGCATCCGGTCGTCGGCCACGCCCGCGCTCGACAGCTCCTCGCGCGCGACGCGTTCGAGGTCGTCGGCCAGCTCGTTGAGCCGGTCGAGGTCGACCTCGCGCCAGTCCGCCAGCGCGGTCCGCGCGTTGTCGACGACGTGGTCGGCGGTCAACAGCCCGAGCGCCGAGAACCCGGGCGCCGCCCGCGGCACCAGGACCCGCCGCATCCCGAGCGCGGCGGCCTGCGTCGTCGCGTGGACCGCCCCCATGCCGCCGAAGGCGACGAGGTCGAGCCGGCGCGGGTCGGCCCCGGCCAGTGAGAGGACGCGCCGGACCGCGTCGGTCATGTGCGCGTCGATGATCGTGACGACGGCCGCGGCAGCACCCTCGGCGTCGAGGCCGAGCTCGTCGCCGAGCCGGGCCAGCGCGGCGCGGGCGCCGCCGGCGTCGAGGGTCAGGCGCCCGCCCCAGAACCCGGCCGGGTCGAGCCGGCCGAGCACGACGTCGGCGTCGGTCACCGTCGGCTCGGTGCCGCCCCGCCCGTAGCAGACCGGGCCGGGTTCGCTGCCCGCGGACTCGGGCCCGACGTTGAGCGTGCCGCCCACGACGCGCGCGATCGAGCCGCCGCCCGCGCCGATGGCCTGGATGTCGACCATCGGCACCGCGATGCAGTAGCGGTGGCGCCAGTTCCAGTCGCTCTTGAGCTCGGGCCGCCCGCCCCGGATGAGGCACACGTCGTAGCTCGTACCCCCCATGTCGACGCTCACGACGTCGCCCAGGCCGGCGGCCGACGCGGCGCGGGCCGCGGCGACGACGCCGCCGGTCGGACCCGAGCCGATGGTCGCGACCGCGTGGCGCCCGATGGCCGACGGCGCGGCGACGCCCCCGGCCGAGGTCGCGATGAGCAGCTCCCGGTCGAAGCCGGCGTCGCGCAGGCGCCGCTCGAGACGGTCGAGGTAGCGGACGATCGGCGGCCCGACGTACGCGTTCACGAGCGTCGTCGACGTGCGCTCGAACTCGGGGGGCTTCGGGTAGACCTCGTGGGAGAGCGAGACGAGCTCGACGTCGGGATACTCGTCGAGGACGATCTCGCGCGCGCGCAGCTCGTGGGCGGGGTTGACGTAGGAGTGCAGGAACACGATCGCGATCGACGTGACGCCGAACGCGCGCAGGCGGGCCGTCGCCTTGCGGACCGCTTCCTCGTCGAGCGGCGTGTCGACGTCGCCTTCGGCCGTCATCCGCTCCGGGATCTCGAGCCGCACCCGGCGCCGCGCGATCGGCGGGGGAGCGGGGTACGACGGGTCCCAGATGTCCTCCTTGTAGCAGCGGCGCAGCTCGATCTCGTCGCGGAAGCCCTCGGTGACGAGCAGCCCGGTCGGCGCGCCCGTCATCTGGATCATGGTGTTGTCGCCCGTCGTCGTGCCGTGCACCACCGAGCGCGTCGCGGCGAGCAGGTCGCCGACGGACCCGAACCCCTCGGCCTCGGCCAGGCGGGCGAGGCCGTCCATCACACCCTGCGACTGGTCCTGCGGGGTCGTCGGCGTCTTCTCGAGCAGCACCGACCCGTCGTCGCGCAGGAGCACGAGGTCGGTGAACGTGCCGCCGACGTCCACGCCGATGCGGTACCGCGGTGCCGAGGCTGCGCTCACTCGTCGCCCTGCTCGGCCCTGAGCTTCTCGCGCAGCTCGGTGGTCGCGGGTTCGTCGACGGTGAGCGTCATGTCGTCGAGCGAGCCGTCGATCACGACGCCGTAGTGGTCGCGCGCGGCCTCGATGGAGACGTACTCGTCCCACACGTCGTCGAGGACGGCCTGCGGGTCGCGCGCGAGCGGGTCGCCCCACCCGCCGCCGCCGCCGAAGCGGTAGACGAGGCGCTCGCCCGGTTCCAACCGTGCGCCGGCGACGGTCGGCGCCACCTCGACGGCATGGTCGGTTCCCTCGGCCAGCACGCACGAGTCGGGTGAGCCGTTCTCTCCGCCGGCGACGCCGGGATGCGTGTGGATGCGGTTGACGACGTACTGGTTGACGTACGTCGGCGTCCGCACCTCCTTCACGAACAGGCTCCCGCAGCCGCCCCGCCACTGGCCCGGGCCGCCCGAGTCGGTGAGGTAGTTGCGGCCCCGCAGGATGTGCGGGAACAGGGCCTCGTTGATCTCGGCCGACGCCTTGATCAGGTTGCCGTTCGACGCGCAGAGCGCGCCCCACCCGTCGACGTCCTTCACCGCGTTGACCCAGCCCGCGTTCACCTCGCCGCCGTGGTCGAAGAAGGGCTTGCCGGTGCGCGGGTCGCGGTCGCCCCACATCTGCCGGGGCGCGCCGTACTTGTAGGTCTGCGGCGCGCACCGGTCGGGGAGGATCTGGGCCATCGCCAGGGCGATCGCGTCGCCGACCTCGACGCCCGGGTGGTGGGTGCCGCTGCTGACCGGCTTGCCCTCGACCGGGTTCACGCACGTGCCGAGCGGCACGCGCAGGTCGACGCAGTCGAAGAACCCCTCGTTCTTCGGGATCGACGGGTCGACCAGGCTCGCGAGCTGGGCGATGGTGTACCCGCGCGTGTTCCCGAACGTCGACCAGGCCTGGATCTCGGGCCGGTCGTCGGAGCCGGCGAAGTCGACGATCAGTCGGTCGCCGTCGACCGTCACGGCGACGTGCACGTGGATGTCGGTGTTGCCCGCCGGGTCGGAGTCGACGTACACGTCGGCCTCGTAGGTCCCGTCGGGCCAGCGCGCGATCTCCTCGCTGAAGCGGCGGTGCGCGTCGGCGATCGTCCAGTCGACCGCCGCCTTCACCGTCTCGGCGCCGTACTGCTCGATGACCTCGCCCAGGCGGCGGGCGCCGAGCTGGGCGGCGCCGACCTGGGACCGCAGGTCGCCGATGAAACCGGCCAGCCGGTTGTTGGTGCGCATCGTGAGGACGACGTCGCGGCGTTCGCGCCCCGCCTCGACGATCTTCAGCAGCGGGTAACGCGTCCCCTCCGACCAGATGTCCTTGGCGAACACGTTGTACCCGCCGGCCAGCGCGCCGCCGGTGTCGCCGTGATGGCACTGGATCGACGCCACGAGGACCGGGCCACCCGACCCGTCGGGCGCGAACACCGGCGAGAAGACGTTGAAGTCGGGCAGGTGCCCGCCGCCGTGGTACGGGTCGTTGGAGACCAGCACGTCGCCCGGGTACAGCTCACCCTCGAGGTACTCGAGGCAGAAGCGCACCGGGAGCGTCGCGCTGAGCATGAACTGCGGGATGCCGACCGACAGGGCCGCGAGCCGTCCCTGCCCGTCGAGGATCGTGGCGTTGCGCTCGTTGCTCTGGTTGAGGATCGGCGTCGTCGCCGTGCGCGAGACGTAGGTCGCCATCTCGAAGCAGATGGTCTCCATCGCCGAACGGATCACCTCGGCGGTGACCGGATCGATGAGCCCGGGGGGTGAGGTCGTCTCGGAGATCGCCATCGGGTTCAGCCTCCTCGGAGAACGCGTCCCGGACGGGACGCGACCGCGTCGGGGTCGGGGGTGCCGTCGACCCGGATCGGGGTGCCGTTCACGACGACGTGGCGCACGCCCTCGGGTCGGTCGGCGACGAGCCGTTCGCCCCCGGCCGGGAAGTCGCGGATGCGCCGCACGCCGCCGGGCGCGACCGCCCGGGGGTCGAAGACGGCGATGTCGGCCGCCTTGCCCGGCGCGAGCTCGCCCCGGTCGGCGAAACCGAACACCGCGGCCGGCTCGCCGGTCAGCTTGTGCACCGCCGCTTCGAGCGGCAGCACCTCGCGCTCGCGCACCCAGTTCCCGAGCAGGTCCGTGGGAAGGCACGCGTCGCAGAGCTGGCTGACGTGCGCGCCCGCGTCCGACAGGCCGATGAGCATTCCCGGCTGCTGCAGCAACGTCTCGATCATCTCCTCGTCGTTGTTGGCGAGGATCGTGCGGAAGCGGGTCGAGAGGTTCTCCTCGTCGGAGATCTGCAGGACGAGGTCGAGCGGCTCGACGCCCCGCTCGGCGGCGAGGTCGGCGACGCTGCGGTCCTGCAGCTCGGGGTGGGCGCGGCTCTCCGCGAGCGTGGTCACGTCCCAGCCCCGGAACGAGCGCTGTTCTGCAGCTGGTCCTGAGCGGTGCGGCGCCACTCGGGATCGCGGTACGCGGCGAGGCGTTCCTCGAGCGGGCGGTCCATCAGCGCGCGGAACGCCGGCACCAGGTTGAACGTGAAGGGGTCCTCCATGGTCATCTGGAAGGTCAGCGGCCGGCACGTCACCTGCGGCCACACGTCGGCGCCGCCGGCGCGCTCGCGCGCGTTCAGCTCCACCATCTCCCGGGCGAACGGGTTGCCCTTGATGCCGAGCAACGCCGTCCACGTGAACGGGCGCCCGATCCGCTTCTGGAGGTCGTAGACGTCGGCGTGCTTGATCCGCTCGCCCGGGGTGAACGCGCCCACGCCACGTCCGAGCTCGCGCAGCGGCGCGACGAGCACCTCGAGCTCGGCGATGTCGGCCAGCCGCGACGGAACCGGCCGCCCGCCGTCGCCGTTGTGCGTCTGCGCCGACGTGGTCGCGAACCCGGCGGCGCCCGCCTCGACCGCTTCGCGCACCACCTCGGCCATCCGGGCCAGCTCCGCGGGCGTCGCGGTGCGCTCGTAGCCGGCGTCGCCCATCACCCACAGGCGGACGGCCGTGTGCCCGACGTAGGCCGTGTAGTTGAGCACGGTGCCGCGGCGCTCGACCGAGTCGAGGTACTCGGGGAACGTCTCGAAGTCCCACGGGATGCCGGCCTCGAGCGTCGGGAGGCTCATGTCCTCGACGTGCTGCAGGGTGCGGCCGATGAGCGAACGGTGCTCGGGGCGGCACGGCGCGATCGAGAACCCGCAGTTGCCGGCGACGACGGTCGTGACGCCGTGCCACGACGACGGCGTCAGCGCGGGGTCCCAGAACACCTGCGCGTCGTAGTGGGTGTGGATGTCGATGAAGCCGGGTGTCACCGCGCAGCCCGACGCGTCGAGCTCACGCGCCGCCGAGAGCCGGCTGCCGATCTCGGCGACGCGGCCGCCGGCGATCGCCACGTCCGCGACGTATCCGGGCGCGCCGGTCCCGTCGACGACCGTGCCTCCCCTGATGACGAGGTCGTTCGTGCTCACGTCGTGGATCCCTTCTTCGGCGTCCTGCGGCAGCTCATGTCCATGCTGACGCCGATGTGGTCGGAGGGCCAGGCCAGCCCGCCCGGGCCGGCCACCGCGGGTGTGCCGGCGAACAGTCCCGTGCCGATCCGGTTGCCGTTGGCGTCCTCGGCCGGGTCGAAGCGGGGCTGGCACCCCGCCGGCGGCTTCACGAAGACGAAGTCGATCCGCTCGGTCTCGCGATTGGTCGGGTCCTGCAGCGACGCGAGCGACTTGTCGTCACGACCGCTCGTGCAGCCCTCGCCCGTCGCCGGGTCGCACTCGGGGTTGCCGGCGTCGAAGTAGGCGTCGAGCCAGCCGCCCTGCACGAGATGCTGGTAGCGCGCGCTCGCAGGCGTGACGTTGAAGTCGCCCATCAGGATGCGCAGCGCCCCCTTGTCGTCCTTCCCGTCGGCCAGCTTGGCGGCGGCGACGGTCTGGCACTCGAACGCCGGCGTGCTCGACGGGCACACGGGCGGGCAGTGGTCGGCGCACGGCGCCGACTGGCCCGTGGCCGGGTCGCCGTCCTGGTGGGTGACGACCAGGACGACGGGCCCGAGGTCGGATTCGAGGCTCACGCGGGACGCGGTACGGAACCCGCCGAACAGCTTCTCGACCGACTGGCCGGTCACGGGCAGCCTCGTGAGGACGAGCTCGGTGTCGATGCCGGTGGGCGGCCCGAACACGAGCCGGTAGTCGCCGTGGCAGAGCGTCCGCGCCGTCCGGCGGAGGAGGTCGTAGAGCGGGCGGCTGATCTCCTGGAGCCCGACGACCTGGGGGCAGCCGGCGGCCTCGAGGTCGTCGGCCAGGAGCGCCACCCGGTCGGGTGCGTCGCACTGGTTCGTCGCGGTCGGGCAGAAGGCCCCGTGCAGCAGGTTGAGGTCGACGACCGTGATGCCGGGCCGGGCCTTCCGGGCCGCGGCGGCCGTGGCCGGGTCGAGCGTGAACACCCCGAGGGCCAGCACCGTCAGCATCGTGGCCCCGATCGAGCTGCCGAGCCGGGTCTGGCGCACACCTCCATTGAAGCGCGTTTCCTTGACGCCCGAGTCAGGTTCTGGCCACACTCCCTCGATGCTGCCGCCGACCATGCGGGCCGCCGTGTACCGCGAGCAGGGCCGGATCGACGTCGAGGAACGCCCCCTCCCCGAGGTCGGGCCGGGAGAGGTCCTGGTCGAGGTCAGCCACTGTGGCATCTGCGGGAGCGACATCCACTTCGTGCTCGAGGGCTGGGGCGCGCCCGGCTCGGTCGAGGGCCACGAGTACAGCGGCACCGTCGTCGCCGTCGGCCCGGGGGTGACCCGCTGGCGGGTGGGTGACGCCGTCGTGGGTGGCCCGGCGCCCCGCTGCGGCACCTGCGAGTACTGCCTCGCCGGGCGGCCCCAGCTCTGCACCGAGCGCGCCCCGACGGGCGAGGGCGTGCACACCGACGGCGCGTTCGCCGAGTACGTGCGGGCGCCCGAGAGCGCGATCCTCCGGATCCCCGACGGGGTGTCGATGCGGGCGGCCGCCCTGGCCGAGCCGCTCGCGGTCGCGCTGCACGGCCTCACCCGGGGCGGGGTGCGAGCCGGTCACCGGCTCCTCGTGACCGGCGCCGGACCCATCGGCGCCCTGTCGGTCGCGGCGGCCCGGGCCCGCGGCGTGACCGACGTCGTCGTGAGCGAACCGCACCCGCGGCGCCGAGCGCTGGCCGAGCGGCTGGGCGCCCGCGCCGTGGAGCCCGAATCCCTGGTCGCGCCGCCGTCGCCCAACTCGGTCGTCGACGAGCCCTTCGACGTGGCGCTCGAGTGCTCGGGCCATCCGGCGGCGATGGAGGCCGCGCTCGCCCAGCTCCGCCGCGCCGGCACGCTCGTCCTCGTCGGCGCCGGCATCCGGCGCCCGCGCTTCGACAACAACCGGATCCTCCTCAACGAGCTGACGATCACGGGATCGTTCGTCTACGACGTCGACGGGTTCGAGCGCGCGCTCGAGCTCCTGGCGTCGCCGGACTTCCCGACCGACGCGCTCATCGAGGCCGACGACGTCCCGCTCGACGGCATCGTCGGCGCACTGCACGGGCTCGCGGGAGGCACTCTCGCGGCCAAGGTCATGATCGTGCCGCGCGCCGACTGACGCGCGTCCCGACGACGACACGCACGAACACGAACGAACACGGACGAACACGAACGACACGAACGGGGGCTCGCATGCCGGACGACACGGGGACGAAGGCACATGACGCACCGCGCTTCAACCACGTCGCGATGTCGGTCCCGGCCGATCTCCTGGGCGAGGAGGGCCGGCGGGAGATCGTCCGCTTCTACCACGACGTCTTCGGCTTCGAGGAGCTGCCGACGGAGACGATCGACCGCAAGCGGCTCGTGCTCGGCTGCGGCCGGCTCGACCAGTTCATCTTCCTGATCGCGGACGACCCGCCGATGACGTGCCCGCGGCTCGACCACTACGGGTTCTCGGTGCAGAGCGAGGAGCACTTCGACGATCTCCTCGCCCGTGCGAAGGCGTTCCGCGAGCACGACGACCGGGTCGAGATCATCGACCGGAAGACCGACGACCACAGCATGCTGTCGATCACGAGCTTCTACGTGCGCTACCTGCTGCCGATGATGGTCGAGATCCAGTGGTGGGACTTCAAGCAGGACCGTGGCACGTCGTATGAGCGCGCGACCGCGGGTACGCCCGGAGTGGGCGCTTGACGGCAGCGACCGCGCCGCTGCGGTTCGGCGTCTTCGCGCCGCAGGGGTGGAAGCTCGAGTACACGGGTTGGTCGGCTGCCGATGCCTGGGCGCGCACGGTGGAGCTGGCGCAGCTCGCGGAGCGCGCCGGTTACGACCACCTCTGGGTCTACGACCACGTCGAGACCGTGCCCCGGCGCGAGCCGACCCACGTGTTCGAGGCGTTCACGACGCTGGCGGCACTGTCGCAGCGGACCGCCACGATCCGGCTCGGGCAGCTCGTCACATGCGCGGCCTACCGCAACGCCGGCCTCCTGGCGAAGGAGGCCGCCGGCGTCGACGTCATGTCGGGCGGGCGGCTGATCCTCGGGCTCGGCGCCGGGTGGTACGAGCGCGAGTACGCCGCCTACGGCTACGAGTTCCCCGCCGCGGGGACGCGCCTCGCCATCCTGGAGGAGACCGTCGAGGTCGTGAAGCGCCTGTGGACGGAGGAGACCGTCACCTCCGAGGGTCGGCACGTCCGTCTCGACGGCGCGTACTGCGATCCGAAACCGTTGCAGCAGCTGCCCGAGATCTGGATCGGGGGAGGCGGCGAACGGGTGACGCTGCGCATCGCGGCGCAACACGCCGACAAGACCAACTGGCAGGTCGGGCTCGACCAGTTCGTCCACAAGTCGAAGCTCCTGCGCGAGCACTGCGAGCGGGTCGGGCGCGACTACGACGCGATCGTGCGGACGCACGGGCCCGACTGCCGCCTGTTCGACTCCGACCGCGACCTCGCGCGGTGGCTCGAGTCGCCGGGCGGCGGCAACCTGTGGGGCCGGGGCGACCCCGTCGAGTACGTGCGCGACAACTTCGTCGGGACCGTGGACGCGGTCATCGAGAAGGTCCAGGCCTACGTCGACGCCGGTTGCCGCGAGTTCGTCCTGTGGCTGCGCGACTATCCCGCCAGTGAGACGCTCGAGCGGTTCGCGGCCGAGGTCGTCCCCCGGGTCAGCAGCTAGCACGCGGTTCGACCTCGGCTACCGGCCCGCGCTCGACGGCGTCCGCGCCGTGGCGGTCGTTGCCGTCATGCTGTTCCACGGGACGCTCGTGGCCAACGCGCCGTTCACCGTCGACGGAGGGTTCTTCGGCGTCGACGTCTTCTTCGTGCTCAGCGGCTTCCTCATCACGACGCTGCTCGTCGAGGAGTTCCAGCGGACGTCGCGCATCAGCCTCCGGTCGTTCTACACACGGCGCGCGCTACGCCTGCTGCCGGCGCTCGGCGTCGTCCTGGTCGCGGTCGTCGTGTACGCGCAGATCGACCTGGCGGGCGGGGTCGCACACTCCGTACGCATCGAAGCGCTGTGGACGGCGCTCTACGGGCTCAACTGGTACTTCGTCGTCGAGCACAACCCGCTGCTGACGCTGCTGCACCTCGGGCACGCGTGGTCGCTGTCGATCGAGGAGCAGTTCTACCTGGTGTGGCCGCTCCTGCTCCTCGGCCTGCTGCGGCTCCGGCTCGCCGCCCGGGCGCTCGTCACCGCCGCGCTCGTCGGCGCGGGCGTGAGCGCGGTCGTCATGGTGGCGGTCGCCCCGCACGGCCTCGCCGGCGAGTTCCACGCGCTCTACGGCACCGACGCCCGCGCCCAGGGTCTCCTGCTCGGCGCCGCGCTCGGGCTCGCCGCGGTGCACGGGATGCTGCCCGCCCGCGCCGGCCCGCGGGCAGCTCTCGCGGTCGCCGGGTGGGCGGCGGCGGGCCTGCTCGTGCTGCTGTTCGCGGGTGTGGTCGGGTCGCGTTCCGGTTCGTTCCTCGACGACGGCGGCTACACGCTCGTCGCGCTCGCCGCCGCCGCGCTGCTCGCGTACCTCGTCGTCGAGCCACACGCGCCCCTGGCGCGCGTCCTCGCGGTGCGACCCGTCCGCGACGTGGGGCGCATCTCGTACGGGCTCTACCTCTGGCACCTTCCGGTCTTCCTCGTGCTCGACGGGGAACGGACCGGGCTGTCGTTCTGGCCGCTGCTCGCCCTTCGCTTCGCGGTGACGTTCGCGGCCGCGTTCGTGTCGTACGTCGTGGTCGAGCGCCCGGCGTTGCTGCTGAAGCGCCGCTTCGAGCGCGTCGGAAGGCCCGCCGAGTCCCGTGCGGGCCGGGAGCCCGGTGTTACCGTGCGCCCGTGAGTGCCGTGGCCGCCGCTCCCGCGCGCGCCGCGGCGCCTGATCCCGGGCGCACCGACCCGGGCCCGACGCGGTGGGTTCTCGGCGCGCTCGTCCTGACGGTCGTCGCGGGCGTCGCGTTTCGCTTCGTCACCCGCTCCGACCTGTGGCTCGACGAGGCGCTGACCGTCAACATCGCGAAGCTCCCGCTCTCCGACCTGCGGGACGCGCTCCGTCACGACGGCGCGCCGCCGCTCTTCTACGTCCTCCTGCACGGCTGGATCAAGGTCTTCGGCAGCAGCGACGCGGCGGTCCGTTCGCTCTCCGGGGTGATCTCGATCGCGACGCTCCCGGCCGCGTGGCTCGCAGGCCGCCGCCTGGGCGGGCGCTGGGGCGCCTGGGCCGCGGTCGCGGTGCTCGCGTCGTCTCCCTACGCGATCCGGTACGCGACCGAGACCCGCATGTACTCGCTCGCGATGTTCCTCGTGCTCTGGGGCTACGTCGCGCTGCGCCGGGCCCTCGAACGCGGATCCTTCCCGCTCTCCGTCGTCCTGGCGGTCATCACGGGCGCGCTCTGCTACACGCTCTACTGGTCGTTCTACCTCCTTGCAGTCGTCGCGCTCGGCGTCGTCTGGAGGGCGTGGAAGGCCAGCGACCTGACCGACCGGCAGGCGGCCCGCGGCGTCCTCGTCGCGATGATCGCGGGCGGCCTCACCTTCGTGCCGTGGCTGTCGACGTTCCGGTACCAGCTGCAGCACACGGGGACGCCCTGGGGCAACGCCCGGCTGCCCTGGTTCGGCCTGGCCGAGGCCTTCGCGCAGTTCGCCGGCGGCGACAAGCACGCGGAGGCGTTCGTCTACCTCCCCGCCCTCATCGTCCTGCCGCTGCTCGCGCTGTTCGGCGCCGCCGCCGACCGGACCCACATCGAGCTCGACCTCCGGACGCGGCCCGCGGTGCGCTGGGAGACGGTGGCCGCCTTCGCGACGCTCGTGCTCGGCCTCGTCGTCTCGTACATCGGGAGCACCGCGTTCGAGGGGCGCTACGCGGCCGTGATGTTCCCGCTGCTCGCGCTCGTCGTCGCGTACAGCGTGATGACGTTCGCGAGCATCCGCGTGCGCGCCGGCGTCCTCGCGTTCATCGTGCTCCTCGGCTTCGCGGGCGGCGTGCGCAACGCGACCGAGAACCGTACGCAGGCGGCGCAGGTCGCGGACGTGATCAACGCGGAGGCGAAACCCGGCGACACCGTCGTGTTCTGCCCCGACCAGATCGGGCCGGCCGTGCACCGCCTCATCGACCCTTCGTTGCACCTGACGCAGGTGACCTACCCGCGCGCGACGCCGCCCCTGCTCGTCGACTGGGTCGACTACGTCGACACGATCCGTGCGACGGATCCCGGGGCGTTCGCCCGCCGCGTGCTCACGCGCGCCGGCGACCACGCGATCTGGTACGTCTACGCCTTCGGCTACCACAACGTCGAAGGGCGTTGCGAGGCGCTGGGCAACACGCTCGCCTCGCGGCGGCCGTCCACGCAACGCGTCGTCGCCAACGACGACAAGTACTTCGAGTACACGGGTCTGTTCGAGTACCCACCGTCGTGATCCAGTTGCGTCGCGACGTACGCGCCGCCGTCGTCCCGTGGCTGGTCGCGCGGTTCCTCGTCGTGGGTGCGCTCGCCGTCGCCCGCTTCGTCGACGACCAGATCGGCCGCGGGCCGCGCCCGGTCCCGCTCGGCCAGGGCCTGTTCGCGTGGGACGCGTCCTTCTACCGCGAGATCGCACTGCACGGGTACGGCCCGCTCCCGAAGGCCTCGCTGCGCTTCTTCCCGCTCTACCCGCTCGCGGGACGCGTGCTGGGCTGGGTTCTCGCCGACCACGTCGCGGTCGCGCTCGTCGTCATCGCCAACGTCTCCGCGCTCGCGTTCGGCGCGCTCCTGCACCGGCTCGCCGAACGCGAGACGGGCGACGCCGCACTGGCGCGTCGCGCCGCGTGGTTCGCGGCGCTCTTCCCGGCCGCCGCCGTCCTCGTCATGGGCTACGCCGAGGCGCTGTTCATGGCCCTCAGCGTGGGCGCGTTCCTCGCGCTGCGGACCCGCCGGTGGGAGGTCGCGGCCGGGCTCGGCCTGCTCGCCGGGTTGTGCCGGCCCCTCGGCGTCGTGCTCGTCGTCCCCGCCGCGATCGAGGCGTGGCGGGAGTGGGGGAGCGCGACCGCGGGCGAACGGCTGCGGCGGGCCGGCGCCGTCGTCGGCCCCGCCGCCGGGCTCGGGATCTACCTCGTGTACGCGGCGTTCGCCCGCGACGACTTCTTCCTCCCCCTCACGGTCCAGAACCGCAAGTCGCTCCGGGGCGGCTTCGTCGACCCCGTGACGAGCGTCGTCCACGCGTTCGAGCACCTGTTCCACGGCGACCGGTTCGGGTCGGGGCTGCACGGCGTGTGGGCGCTGGTGTTCCTCGCGTTGCTGGTGGTGCTCGTGCGGCGGTTCCCCGCCTCCTACTCCACGTACGCCGGCGCCGTCCTGCTGCTCACGTTGACCGCCAACAACCTCGACTCGTTCGAGCGCTACGTCATGAGCACCTTCCCGTTCCTCCTCGCCCTTGCCGCCGTGACCGGCCACGACGACGTCGACCGGGCTTCGCTCGCCGTGTCCGCCGCCGCCCTCACCGGCTACGCCGTCCTCGCCTTCCTGGGCTCGTCCGTCCCCTGACCCCCGTGGAGGGGAGATCCGGGCCGGGGAGCGTTGTGACCGTAGAATCGGCCGTCGTGACCGACACCGAAGCACCCGAACCGACGCCGAACGTCGTCGTCATCGGCGCCGGCCCGGCGGGTCTGACCGCTGCCTACCAGCTCTCCAAGCGGGGCGTGACCGCCACGGTCCTCGAGGCCGACACGGTCGTCGGCGGGATCAGCCGGACCGCGCAGCGCGACGGCTGGCGCTTCGACATCG
Source organism: Acidimicrobiia bacterium (assembly GCA_035650535.1). Classification (GTDB taxonomy): domain Bacteria; phylum Actinomycetota; class Acidimicrobiia; order IMCC26256; family PALSA-555; genus DASRHL01. The sequence continues at coordinate 2,700 of DASRHL010000216.1, read as the reverse complement.
GCGGCCACCGCTTCTTCACGAAGGTGCAGGCCGTCGAGGACCTCTGGTTCGAGATCCTCGGTCCCGAGGACTTCCTGCGCCGCTCCCGCAAGAGCCGCATCCTCTACAAGGGCAAGCTCTACGACTACCCGCTCGTCCCGATGAACGCGCTCCGCAACCTGGGCTTCGTCGAAGCCGTGCGCTGCATGGCCTCGTACGCCTGGGTGCGGGTGCGGCCCCCGAAGGACCAGACGAAGTTCGAGGGCTTCACTGCGGGCCGGTTCGGGTGGAGGCTCTACCGGACCTTCTTCAAGACGTACACCGAGAAGGTGTGGGGCGTCGACGCCACCGAGATCGAAGCCGACTTCGGCGCGCAGCGCGTGAAGGACCTGTCGATCTTCCGTGCGGTCATCGAGGGCTTCAAGCCCAAGAAGCTGCGCATCCGGCGGGCCAAATCGAAGCAGGTGACGAGCCTCATCGACGAGTTCAACTACCCCAAGTACGGCCCCGGGATGATGTGGGAACGGTGCGCCGAGATCGTCACCGAACGGGGCTCGAAGGTCCTCTTCGAGTCGACCGTCACCCGGCTGGAGCACGAGAACGGCCGCGTCACCGCCGTCACCGCCGAGACCGACGGCGTCCCGACCCGCTACGAGTGCACCGACGTGATCTCGTCGATGCCGATCCGGGCGCTGCTCGAGGGCATGGACCCGCCCCCGCCCGCCGACGTGCTGGCCGCGGCCCGCGGCCTCACCTACCGGGAGCACATCACGGTCGCGCTCGTCGTGCCCGAGGACGCCGGCTTCCCCGACAACTGGATCTACATCCACGACCCCGACGTCGCGGTCGGGCGGGTGCAGAACTTCGGCTCGTGGTCGCCGTACATGGTCAAGGACGGTCGCACGTGCCTCGGCCTCGAGTACTTCGTGTTCGAGGGCGACGAGATGTGGAACACGCCCGACGCCGACCTGGTCGAGCTCGGCAAGCGGGAACTGGCCGCGCTCGGGCTGTGCGACCCGAGCCGGGTCGAGGCCGGGTACGTCGTGCGGACGCCGAAGGCGTACCCGATGTACGACGCGACCTTCAAGGCCAACGTCGCCAAGCTCGTCGAGTGGCTCGGGGTGAACGCGGCCAACGTCCATCCGGTCGGCCGCAACGGCATGCACCGCTACAACAACCAGGACCACTCGATGTACACGGCCATGCTCTCGGTCGAGAACATCTTCGGTGCCCACCACGACGTGTGGTCGGTCAACGTCGAAGCGGAATACCACGAGGAGAAGCGGGAGCCGGCAGGCTCCTGAATCCCACCGCTCGCCGCTCCGGCTTCCTGGTCGCGCTCGCTGCGGGTAGGGATACCCTGCCCGCTGCCGCTCGCCGCGCCGGCTTCCTGGTCGCGCTCGCTGCGGGCAGGGATACCCTGCCCGCTGCCGCTCGCCGCTCCTAGCATGGGCGGCGATGGCCACGGACGAGCAGCGCGTCGCCGAGGAGCTCGCCGCGCCGCCGGTCGACCACCCGGCCGACACCCACCAGCCGGCGTCCCGGGGCCACGCGCACTTCCCGGCCTTCGACGGCCTGCGGGCGATCGCGGCGGGCGCCGTCCTGCTCCACCACGCCGGCTTCCAGACCGGCTACGGCCCCAACCGCCGCTTCGGCGAGCTGCTCGCGCACGGCGACGCCGGCGTCTCGATCTTCTTCCTGATCTCGGGCTTCCTGCTCTACCGGCCCTTCGTCGCCGCCCACCTCGAAGGCCGCCGCACCCAGCGGGCCGACCGCTTCTGGTGGCGGCGCATCCTGCGCATCTTCCCCGCGTACTGGGTCGCGGTCCTCGTCATCTACGTCGCGTTCGGGTTCGCGCAGGGGGCACTCCACAGCGCGCGCGACGTCTTCACGTACTTCGGCCTGTTCCAGATCTACGACCCGCGCCGGTTCTTCAACGGCGTGAACCAGGCCTGGAGCCTCTCGACCGAGATCAGCTTCTACCTCTTCCTCCCCTTCTACGCCTGGGCGATCCGGCGGATCGCGGGCCGGCTGGCCGGGCGGGTGAGCCGGCTGCGGGTCGAGGTGATCGGCCTGGTCGTCCTGTACGCGACGAGCGTCGTGTGGCGGGTCGCGTGGTTCGTCTACGACCCGTACTGGCAGCGCTTCGACGTCCACCGTCCCCAGAACCTCTTCCCTGCGCCGCACGCGGCGTTGGCCACGCAGTACTGGCTGCCGAGCTTCCTCGACCTGTTCGCGATGGGCATGGGGCTGGCGTTGATCAGCGCCTGGATCGTGCATCGCCGCGTCGTGCCGCGCGCGATCGCCGCGATCGGCCGGCACCCCGGATGGTGCTGGGCCGCGGCCGGCGTCACCTACTGGATGGTGTGCTTCGGCGTCGGCCTGCCCCGCGACCTGACGCCGCTCACCGGCTCGCAGGCCATGGTGCGCCAGCTCCTCTACGGCCTGACCGCGCTGTTCCTCCTGCTCCCCGCGGTCTTCGGCCCGCAGGACCGGGGGCTCGTCCGCCGGTTCCTCTGCTGGGGGCCGGTGGCGTACCTCGGGCTCGTGTCGTACGGCGTCTACCTGTGGCACGAGGCGTGGATCGCGCAGGTGTTCAAGTGGTTCGGATACACGGTGTTCGACGCGCCGTTGATCCCGGTCGTGATCTTCGGTGCCGCGCTGACCATCCTCACCGCGTCGGCGTCCTACTACCTGATCGAGCGACCGGTGCTGCGCCTC
>DASRHL010000215.1:0-2583 GCA_035650535.1 Acidimicrobiia bacterium | reverse complement strand
GGCAGCGCCGTCGGCGACCTCCTCGGTCGCCCCGCCGCGGGAGGTGACGACCGGTGCACCACACGCCATCGCCTCCAGCACCGGCAGGCCGAAGCCTTCGTAGAGCGAGGGGTAGGCGACCGCGCGGGCGCCGCGGTAGAGCGTGGCAAGCTCCTCGTCGGAGACGCGGCCGACCCAGCCGTCGACGGCCACCCGGCCCCACCCCTCGGCGCCGACGACCCGCAGCTCCGCTCCGACGCGCCTCGCCGCCTCGACCACGCGCGCGAGGTTCTTGCGCGGCTCGAGCGTGCCAACTGCGAGCACGTAGTCGCCGTCCGCGCGCGGCCCGTCGGGAGCGAACGGCGCCTCGACCGCGATCGGGATCGCGTGCACCTTCTCCGGCGGCGTCCCGAGCACGTCCACGACCTCCCGCTTCGTGAACTCCGAGATCGCGATCACCGCCTTCGCCGCCTGCACCACCCGCGGAACGGCAAAGCGGCTGTAGCGCCGCGACCACTGGTTGAACATTCCCGGGTGGCGCAGGACGGCGAGGTCGAGGACGGTAACGACCAGCGGGACGGTTGTCGAGAACGGGCCGCGGAAGGTGGGACAGTGGAGGACGTCCAGGTTGCGTTTCGCCGCCTCGCGCGGAAGCGCCCGCGGGTACCACCACGCGTCTCGCGCGACGGTCGCGGGCCGGCTCGGCCCGCCCCACGACAGCCGCTCGTACTCGTTCCTCGCCAGCAGGGCGCGCAGGTAGCGCGCCGTCCCGGCGCGCGTCTGGACGAGCGGCGAGACGTCGATCCCGACGCGCACTACCGGCCCAGTATCGCGGAGAAGGCGTCGTGCATCGTGCGGCCCGTCGCCGACCACGTGAACGGGCGGGCGTGGTCGAGGCCCGCCCGCACGAGGTCGTCCCGCCGGCGGAGCGCCTCGTCGAGCGCGGCCGTCCACGCCTCCGCATCGTCAGGATCGGCCCGCAGCGCCGCGCCGCCGGACGCCTCGTCGAGCGAGCGATGCAACGACGCGACGACGGGGACGCCGCTCGCCATCGCCTCGACGATCGGGATCCCGAAGCCCTCGAACCGCGACGGGTAGGTGAAGACGGCGGCACCGCGATACAGCTCGGCCAGGCGCTCGTCGTCCACGTAGCCGAGCCGGATCACGTCCGGCCGGTCGAGCCGCGGCTGCCGCCCCCAGCCTTCGGCGCCGACGAGCGCCAGCGCGTGCCCCTCGGGCAGCCTCGCCGCCAGCAGCGTGTCCAGGTTCTTCCGGGGCTCGAGCGTCGCCACCGTCAGCACGTAGGGGCGCCCGAGGTCGGCGGCCGCACCCGCCGACGCGAAGCGCGGGTCCACCCCCGGGTAGGCGACGACGACCTTGTCCGCCGGCACGCCGAGCAGCGCCACGACGTCCTCCTTCGTGAACTCGGCGTTGACGAAGACGACGTCGCACGTGCGCGCTGCGTTCCGGTACTTCGCGCCGTGCATCCGACGCGTGCGCTGCTGCACCCAGTGCGGAAAGCGCAGCGGCACGAGGTCGTGCACCATCGTCGAGCGCACGCCGGCCCGCTGCGGCGGGTACATCCAGTCGGAGAAGTGGAGCACGTCGAACGGGCCGAGAAACCGCTCCGCCGGAGGGCGGCCGAGCCGGCTCCAGCCCTGGCGCCAGTGGTGGGCGAACGGGAGGAAGCGGAGGCGCGGCTCGACCGGCAACCCCGCGAGGGCGTCACGGATCGCGCGACCGCCGGGCGCGGAGGTGGGCGCGAACGGGAGCACGTCCGCGCCCGCCTCGACGAGCCCCGCCAGCGAGCCGCGGACGTAGTTGCCGACGCCGGTCCGTGGATGCGAGAGCGGCGCGACGTCGAAGGCGACCCGCACTTAGATGCTCGACCGGAAAATCTCGCGCGTCCGGCTGCGCGATCTGGCGCGTCTGGGCCGCTCCCGCTCCGGCTCGCGCCCCGAAGATGGCGATCTTTTTCGGTCGAGCATCAGGCGCGCGGCTTGTACTCGAAGCGCGTGAAGTGGATCCCGAGCTCACGGACGTCGGGGTTGAAGCCCTTCGTCACCTCGGCCGGGATCGCGGTCGGCGTGACCTCGAAGTCGACGTTGCAGACGCGCTCGCCGCTCGGCAGCGGAACGACGAGGTCGGCGACCGCGCCGGGGGCGACGCGGACGCGCGCGACCTCCTGGCCGCCGACCCGGGCGTAGACCGTCTGCGGCTTCGTGAACAGGCCGTGGTCGCTCGCGAGCCCGACCTCGAGCTTTCCCCCGTGGCAGTTGAGCCGCGTGTACGACGCGTACCGGCCCGACCAGGTGTCGTTCGGGTAGAGACCGGTCACCTGCGAGACCTGCCGTAGGGGGCCGCGCGTCTCGTAGAGGGTCATCCCGGTGCGCGGGTCCTGGTCGAGCTCGCGCCCGCCGAGTTGCACCGAGCTGTCGGTCAGGACGTAGCGCGAGCGCACCGGCCGCCCACGGGATCTCATCACCCCGGTCTCCGGGTCGACCTTCAGCTTCTGCTCGGGCAGGTCGCCGGCGAGCTGCGAGTGCAGGTAGTAGAAGCGGCGCAGGCTGCGGTTGAAGATCTCGTTCTCCCAGATCGCGTACG
>DASRHL010000214.1:0-6917 GCA_035650535.1 Acidimicrobiia bacterium | reverse complement strand
GCGGGGGTGGTCGGGGTGGTCGGGTGGGACGAAGGGGCGTTTGCCGTGGCCTGGGACGAAGGCCCAGCCGTGGTGGGTCTTGAGGTCGTGGTGGTGGTCACAGACCCGGTCGGTCCAGTCCAACACGGTGAGATGGGTGTGGGCCCAGTCGGCGCGGTGGTCGTTCTCCAGGAACGTGGACCGGGTGCAGCCCTCGACCCCACAGGTCGGGTACAGCCATTCCAACGCGGACTGCTGCTTCGCGTTCACGCGCCGACCGAGATGCGCGACGCCGAGGACCTGTGCGCCTCGGGTGGCGATGGCGGCGAGGAACGGGTCGCCGGTGTCGATCAGGTCGTGGATGACCGAGACGGCGACGGGTCCGTAGCCGACGATCTCGCACACCTCGTCACCCGTCGGGTAGCCCCGCAGGATCGTGGGCAGGTCGACGCGCACCAGGATCTTGACCCGCGGGCTCCCCGCCGGCCGCACCACCGGCACCGACACCGTGCCCGGCGTGTCCGACGCGTCGCCGGTGTCGCCGGCGTCGTCATCGCTGGCTGGCTCGGGGGTGCCGCAGATCAGGTCGTGGAGCGCGTCCGCCGCGTAGGCCTCCAGCGGCTCGACGGGCCCGCCCGCCGTGCGGGCGGCCTCGCGGAGTTGGTCGCGGCGGGCGTGGATGTGCGCCATGAGTTGGGCGACGCGTTCGGGGTTGTCGGTGACGTGCAGGTGCCCGGCACCGTCGGCATCGACCCAGGTGCGCAGGTGGCGCTCGGCGTGGATCCGCCGCCGCCGTTCTTCCAAGTCGACGACGTTGGCCTTGGTGCGGGCGCACTCGTCGCGCAGCTCCTGCAACGACCCGCGCTGCGCCTGGGCCAACAGGCGCCCCTCCGCGTCGGGATCCACCGACGCGGCGTCGGTGATCGCCGCGGCCTGCTGGGGTGAGAGCTCGCCGCGCTTGGCCGCGGCGGCGGTGTCGGGACACTGCCGCAACCGCCGGCCGGTCTCGAGGATCTCCTTGGCGCGCCCGACCGAGGTGCCGGTCCGCCGGGCCAGCTCGTGCGCCGCACTCGGGTCGCCGCCGTCGGCCCAGACGCGGCTGTCGGCCACGCGGGCGGCGAGCCCGGCTTCGGCGGTGGCGGCCATGTGCTTGATCGCCACGACCTGGTCGAGCAGCCGCTGCGCGGTGCGGGCGTCGACCAGCGCCGGGTCGAAGCGGCTCATCACCTGCTCCAAGACTGCCCGAACCCGCCCGAACATGGTCAGAGTATACGAACGTACGTTCGATCTGTCAAGGCGCGCAGCAGCACCCAGGCCCTTAATCTCACCCCATGAAGCAGGGACTCCGCGACATCCGGGTGGTCGACTTCTCCACGGGGATCTCGGGCGCGTACGCGACGAAGCTGTTCGCCGACGCCGGCGCGGACGTGGTGAAGGTCGAGCCGCCCGGCGGCGACCCGCTGCGACGGTGGTCGGCGTCGGGCGCGGATCTCGGCGACCGCGACGGCCCGCTGTTCCGCTTCCTGAACCAGTCGAAGCGCTCCGTCGTCGGCACGCCCGACGAACCCGAGGTGCGCGCGCTGGCGGCGGGCGCCGACCTGGTCGTGGAGAGCTTCGGGCCCGGCCCGGGGGCCTTCGACGTCGCGGCCTGGCGCGAGCGCGACCCGCAGCTCGTCATCGTGTCGATCTCGCCGCGGGGCCTCACCGGCCCCTGGGCGACCCGGCCGTCGACCGAGTTCGTCCTCCAGGCCGAGTGCGGGTCGACCGGTGGGCGCGGACCGCTCGACAAGCCGCCGGTGCAGGCGGGCGGGCGGATCGCGGAGTGGGCGGCGGGCGTGTACGCGGGCGCGCCCGCGCTCGCGGCCATCCGCCACGCACGCGCCACCGGGCAGGGCGCGCACATCGACGTGTCACAGCTCGAGGCGATGCTGATCGCGACGAACCTCTTCGCCGACCTCAACCAGAGCCTCAACGGACGGCCGCCGCTGGCCGGGCCCTCGCGCTGGATCGAGCTGCCGTCCATCGAGCCGACGGCCGACGGATGGGTCGGCTTCAACACGAACGCCATGCAGATGTTCCACGACTTCCTCGTGCTCATCGAGCGGCCCGACTGGCTCGACGACCCGGAGATCCAGACGTTCCCCGGCCGGATGAAGCGGCTCGCCGAATGGAACGCGGCGGTGCACGCGTTCACCACCCGGTACACGACCGACGAGGTCGTCGAGCGCGCGTCGCTGATGCGAATCCCCGTCGCGCAGGTGAACAGCGGCAAGACCGCGCTCGAGCACGAGCAGTTCGTCGCCCGCGGCGTCTTCGTCGACGGTCCCGACGGCGACTTCCGCCAGCCCCGGCCGCCGTACACGATCACGGGGTCGCCCCACGACGCCCCCCGCCCCGCGCCGACCCTCGGCGAGCACACCGGCCGCGTCGAGGCGCGCGAGCGGCCGGCGCCCGCGGCGACGACGGCGGTGCCCGCCGGCCCGCCCCGGCCGTTCGCCGGGCTCAGGATCCTCGACCTCACGTGCTGGTGGGCCGGGCCCGCGGTCACGCAGCTCTTCGCCATGCTCGGCGCCGACGTGCTGCACGTCGAGGCGATCCAGCGTCCCGACGGGATGCGCCTCGCCGCGGCCGGCACGTTCCTCGACCGCGACCGCTGGTGGGAGTACAGCTTCTTCTTCCTCTCGATCAACGAGAACAAGCGCGACCTGACGCTCGACCTGAACCGGCCCGAGTCCATCAAGCTGCTCGAACGGCTGATCGAGCAGTCCGACGTCGTTGCCGAGAACTACACACCACGCGTCGTCGAGAACTTCGGCCTCGGGTGGGAACGCGTCCACGAGCTGAACCCGCAGGCGATCATGCTGCGGATGCCCGCGTTCGGGCTCACCGGGCCGTGGCGCGACCGCGTCGGGTTCGCGCAGACGATGGAACAGATCTCGGGCCTGGCATACGTCACCGGGTATCCCGACGGCCCGCCGATCATCCCGCGTGGTCCCTGCGATCCGTTGGGCGGGATGCACGGCGCGTTCGCGCTGATGGTCGCGATGGCGGAGCGCGACGCGCGTGGTGAAGGCGTGCTGGTCGAGGCGCCGTTGGTCGAGAGCGCGTTGCAACTGTCGGCCGAGCAGGTGATCGAGTACAGCGCCACCGGGACCGTGCTCGAGCGGGCGGGCAACCACTCGCCGGGCGTCGCGCCCCAGGGCGTGTACGCGTGCGAGGGCAGTGAGCAGTGGCTCGCGATCTCGGTCGCCACCGACGAGCAGTGGCGTGCGCTCGTCGACGCCCTCGGCCGTCCCGCGTGGGCGACCGACACCGGGCTCGCGTCCTACGCCGGACGGGCGGCCGCGCGCGACCGGCTCGACGCCGAGCTCGGCGCGTGGGCGGCGACGCGCGACCTCGGCGCGACCGTCGCGCTGCTGCTCGACCGGGGCGTCCCGGCTGCAGCCGTCGCCGACCCGCGGTCGATCTCGACGAACCCGCAGGTCGCCGCCCGCGGCCTCTTCGAGGAGTCGACCCATCCGGTCGCCGGCACCCACCCGATCGCGACGATGCCGTTCCGGTGGTCGGGCATCGACCGTTGGATCCACACGCCGGCGCCCACGCTCGGCCAGCACAACGCCGAGGTGCTGCGTGAGCTCGGCCTCTCCGACGACGAGATCGCCAAGCTCGAGGCCGAGGCGATCATCGGCGACCGCCTCCCCGGGTTCTGACCGGCGTCTGTTCCGGAACCTGCGCCGACGGCGAAAAGTCGACAGACGCCGTGGGGTCGGGCGTCAGAATCCCGGGTCGGCGAAGGGGTCCGCCTCGGCGGGCTGCTCGACGGCCAGCTCCTCGACGCCCAGCTCGAGCGCGACACCCTCGTAACCGGTCTCCTCGAGCTGACCGGCGAGCTCGGGCCCGCCGCTGGCGACGATGCGGCCACCCATCAGGACGTGGACGCGGTCGGGCGGCAGCTCCGACAGCAGGCGCGCGTAGTGCGTGATCGCGAGGACGCCGAGGTCGGAATCCTTCGTCATCGCCTCGACCCGACGGGCGACGTCGCGCAGCGCGTCGACGTCGAGGCCGGAGTCGATCTCGTCGAGCACCGCGAACTTGGGGCGCAGCATCGCGAGCTGCAGCGTCTCGACCCGCTTCTTCTCGCCACCCGAGAACTCGTCGTTCACGCCCCTCTCGAGGAACTCGTCGCGCACCGCGAGCCGACCGGCTTCCTCGCGCAGGCGCGTGTCGAGGCCGTCGGTCGGGGCACCACGGGCGCGCGTCGCCGCCGTGACCAGGTCGCCCACCGTGACGCCGGGAACCTCCACGGGGTACTGCATCGCGAGGAACAGGCCGCGCGCGGCGCGCTGCCAGGTCGGCAGCCCGAGCAGCTCCTCCCCGTCGAGCGTGACCGAGCCCTCGGTGACCTCGTAATCGCCCCGCCCCATGAGCACGTGCGACAGCGTCGACTTGCCCGACCCGTTCGGGCCCATGATCGCGTGCACCTCACCCGACGAGAGCTCGAGGTCCACGCCGCGCAGGATCTCGAACGATCCGATGCAGGCGTGCAGACCCGAGATGCGCAGCGTGCTCACGAGTCCACGCTCGCTCTCGTGCTCACGAACACGTCGTCACCCTCGATGCGCACCGAGTACACCGGCACCGGCTGGGTCGCGGGCAGCGTCTGCGGCTCTCCGGTCTCGAGCGAGAACGTCGACCCGTGCTTCGGGCACTCGATCTCGCGCTCGTCCTCCCACACGTCGCCCTCGGAGAGCGAGTAGTCGGCGTGCGAGCACTCGTCGCCGATGACGTACCAGTCGTCGGCACCGCCGTCGCGCCCCGCGAGCCGGACCACACACAGCCGGTGGCCGTCGACGTCGAAACGGGCCGCCGACCCGAGCTTCACGTCGTCCACCGAACAGACACGGACCTCGTTCTCGCTCATGGGCGGTGCTCGATCTTGCGGATCACGTCGTCGCGGAGGCGGCCGACGAGCGAGCGGACGGGGAGGCGGTCGAAGACGTCGTCGAAGAAGCCGAGGACGATGAGGCGCTCGGCCTCGGCGGGCGGGATGCCCCGGCTCTCGAGGTAGTAGCGCTGATCCTCGTCGATCGGGCCGACGGTGCTCGCGTGCGAGCACTGGACGTCGTTGGCCTCGATCTCGAGATTCGGGATCGACTCGGCGCCCGCGCCCTCGGTGAGGACGAGGTTGCGGTTCGTCTGGAACGCGCGGGCCCGATTGGCCTCGGGTCGGATATGGACGAGCCCGGAGTACACCGAGCGGGCGTCGTCCTCGACCGCGCCCTTGAAGAGCAGGTCGCTGCGCGTGTTGGGCGCGGCATGGTCCTGCAGCGTGCGGAAGTCGAGCATCTGGGTGCCGTCGCCGAAGTAGACGGCGAGCTGGTCGCTCTCGCCGCCCGCGCCGTCGAGCCGCGACTCGCTGCGCAGGCGTGCGTAGTCGCCGCCCAGCGCCACCGCCGAGGAGCGCAGCGTCGCGTCACGCCCGAGATGGGCCCGCTGCAGCGCGATCTGCCACGTGTGCGCGCCGTGCTCCTGCACCGACAGGTAGCGCACGTGGGCGCCGTCGCCCACGAGCAGCTCGACCACGGCGTCGACGAGATGGTCACCGACTGCAGGCGAGCCGAAGCGGTCGATGACCGTGAGCTCGGCCGTCTCCTCGGCGACGACCAGCGTGTGCGGGAACGTCGCGAACCCGGCGCCCTCCGACCAGTGCAGCACGACGATCGGCCGGTCGACGACGACGCCGGCGGGGACGTGCACGAACGCGCCCCCGGCGAGGAACGCGTCGTGCAGGCGCGTGAACGCGTCGGGCGACGCGTCGGACGCCGTCCCGAGGAAGGCGCGCACGTCGCTCTCGGCGCACGTGGCGAGCCCGCAGGCCCGCACGCCCTTGGCTTCGAGCGCGTCGTCGAGCTCGTGGTGGACGACCCGTCCGTTGCGGACGACGATCAGGCCCGACCGCTCCCCCGCCTCGGCCGCGAACGGTCCGCCGCCGGGTGCCGGCTCCACGCCGGGCTTGCCGAGCTGCTCGAGCCCCACGGGCCGGTAGCGGCCGAGGTCCAGGTCGCCGATGCGGCTGTAGCGCCAGATCTCCTCGGCCGCGGTCGGCCACTCCACGCCGTCGAGCCGTTCGAGCGCCGCGTCGCGGCGGGCCGCGAGCCAGTCGGGTCCGTCGAGCGCGCGCGCCGCGTCGGGCGTGAAGTTCGTCGTCGCCACCACTTGTCGCGTGCCGGGCGGCCGGGTCAGCCGACCGCACCCTCCATGTTGAGCTCGATGAGACGGGACAGCTCGACCGCGTACTCCATCGGCAGCGTCTTGGTGATCGGCTCGATGAAGCCGTTCACGATCATCGCCGTCGCCTGCTGCTCGGTGAGCCCCCGGCTCATCAGGTAGAAGAGCTGGTCGTCGCCGACCTTGGAGACGGTCGCCTCGTGCCCGATGCGGGCGTCCTTCTCGTCGATCTCCATGTAGGGGTAGGTGTCGGAGCGGCTGTCCTCGTCGAGGATCAGGGCGTCGCAGCGGACGTGGCTCCTGACCGCGTGCGCACCCTCCTCGACCCGGACGAGGCCGCGGTAGGTGGTGCGCCCGCCGTCCTTCGAGATCGACTTCGAGTCGATGATCGAGGTCGTCTCGGGCGCGGCATGCGTCATCTTGGCGCCGGCGTCCTGGTGCTGGCCCGGGCCGGCGTAGGCCACCGACAGCACCTCGCCGTGGGCCTTGGGCCCGACCATCACGACGGCCGGGTACTTCATCGTGAGCTTGGAGCCGAGGTTGCCGTCGATCCACTCGACGGTCGCCTCCGTCTCGGCCCGGGCCCGCTTGGTGACCAGGTTGTAGACGTTGGGGGACCAGTTCTGGATCGTCGAGTACCGGACGTTGGCGCCGGGCTTGGCGATGATCTCCACCACCGCCGAGTGCAGCGAGTCGCCGGTGTAGATCGG
>DASRHL010000213.1:0-2408 GCA_035650535.1 Acidimicrobiia bacterium | reverse complement strand
CGACCATGTCCCGGAACGTCTGGACCGTGTCGTCGAGGGCACGGAACTCGACGTTCGGGTTGTCAGCGAACTCGGCCAGCTCGGCCGGCGTGTAGCGGCCGCCCGCGGAGGGTGGCGCGATCGCGGTCGCCACCGCCTGCGCGATCTCCTCGTGGCCCAGGCCGCCCTGTCCGGCGCGTTCGAGGGCGGCGAGGATGCCGCCGCGCAGGCGGCCGACCTGGACGAAGTCGTTGAAGTGGCCGGCCTGGAGCGACGCGTCCTGGCGGTTGTCGGTGAACGACAGCAGCTTCTGCGCGCTCGGCGGTAAGGTCGACGCGCCGCGCAGTCCCAGCACCGACGCCAGCGAAAGGACCGTGGTCGCCGTCGAGCGGCCCTCGGTGGCAAGCTCGCCGAGCTTGCCGAAGTCGCCCTCGCGTAGGTTTGGGTAGATGACGCCACAGCGGAGGCAGAGCGTGAACGGCGCCGGAAGCCACCACGCCTCGGTCGCCGTCTCGCCCGCGTCGGCGGTCGTGTCGACCAACTGTCCACCTGGTGTGACCCGGACGCGTTCGGGCACCCGCTCGCGGTACTCGCGCTGGATCCGGACCTCACCCCGCGGCGTCACCTCGAGCCAGTCTTCCGGCAGGTCCTCCAGCGGGTCGAACCGGACGGACGAGTCCGGGTCCAGGAGCAGGAATCCGGGCTGCCGACCCAGCGCATCCTCGCGCTCGCCCAGGCCACGCGGAGTGAGGACGCCGGCACCGCGGAAGACGACGAAGTACTCGGCGCCGCAGTCGCGGCAGAACGCCATCGGGAGCAGGACGCGGTCGCGGCCGCCCGGCGCGTAGACCTGCTCGACCGCGGTGATGTGGCGCCGGCCGACCGGCTCGGGCGTCGCGAAAACGCGGTCGCCGCGACCGAAGAACTGGTGCAGCCGGAACGCGAACAAGCGCTGCTGCGTGCCCGGGCGGATGGCCGCCGAGCCGGCCAGCAGGACCGCGCGCAGGTGGGCGGCGCAGCGGTCGGCCGGCACGCCGGTGAGCTCGGCGAGCTCCTCGGCCGCGGGCTGACTCACGGCGGCCGCGCGGGAACGCGCCGTTTCGTCCGGCCCGCTCGGCAGCATCGGCAGCGGCCGCGGCGGTCGCCGCTCGTAGTAGCCGTCGTCGCCGATGTCGAGCCCGAAGGCGTGCTCCGCCCAATGAGCAACCGGGTCGCGGCGGAGCGCCTCGTAGTCGGTCGGGTAAGTGGGCGGGCGCTCTAGCCGGGCGCGCAGCGTTTCGGCCGTCGGCATCGGCCCGTCGAACGACGACTGGAGCCACTCGCCGACGACGTGCTCGCGCTCGACATCCGTGCCGAACAGGCGGCTGGCGACCTCGGCGACTTTCCCGTGCCGCTCGGCTCGCGTGCCGCTGCCGGCGATCGTCGCACTCGTGCCGATGCAGCGCATCCCGGGGGCGCCGCAGCGGTCGCGCACGCGCCGCACGAGCATCGCCACGTCGGCGCCCTGGCGGCCGCGGTAGGTGTGCAGCTCGTCGAGGACGAGGAACTGGAGGCCACCGCCCGCGGTCGCCGCTTCGGCGACGAAGGCGTCGCGCGGGCGAGTCATGAGCAGCTCGAGCATCACGAAGTTGGTGAGGAGGATGTCGGGCGGGTCCTGGCGGATGCGCTCGCGCGCCTCGTCGTCGGCCTGCCCGGTGTAGCTCGCGAACGTGACCGGCCGGCCGCCCGGCGGGTAGCCGTAGTCGAGGTACTTTTCGAGCTCGTTCATCTGGCTGTTCGCCAGGGCGTTCATCGGGTAGACGACGATCGCGGTGATCCGACGTTCGCCCGGCCGGCGTGGGTGCCGGAGGCAGTGGTCGACGATCGGGAGGATGTAGGCCAGACTCTTGCCCGAGCCGGTGCCGGTTGTCAGCACGTAGCTCGCGCCGGTTCGCGCGACGTCGATCGCCTCGGCCTGGTGGCGGTAGAGCCTCAGGGGATCCCCGTGCTTGGTTGGGATCCCGGGCTGCTTGCCGAGGCGGAAGATGTTGGCGCATTCGGCGTGGAGCGTGCCGTTCGCGGCCAGCTCGTCGACCGTCGGGCCGAGCTCGAACGACGGGTTGAGTTGGATGAGCGGCTCGGGCCAGAGGCTGCCGCTACCGAGGAAGCCGTCGACGAAGGCGCGGGTATCGGGGTCGGCGATCCGGTGGAAGCCCCGAACGTAGCGCGCGAACTGGTCGACGACGTTGTCGCGGAGGGAGAAGACGTCCACAGGTTCCCGCGCGCATTATCCAGAAGTGGATGTCGCAGTCAAGTGGCGCGGGCCGCCGCCGCGGCCGCGTCGTCGCGCGTGGGCGTTGGCCGTGGACTGTGCGCCCGCGGTCGCGGGGCTCGGGCTAGAGCTCGAGCGGGTCTTCGGGGAGATCCACCACGCGGCGCTGCTCGGCGCT
>DASRHL010000212.1:0-10877 GCA_035650535.1 Acidimicrobiia bacterium | reverse complement strand
CGGCCGTCGGCGGAGACGCCGCCCATGTCGGGGCTGCCCCCGCCCGGGATGGCCCACGTCGCGACGACCTGACGGGTGGCGAAGTCGATGACCGACACCGACCCGGCCTTCCGGTTGGTCACGTACAGCTTGGTGGTGTCGCGGCTCACGTAGAGGCCGTGCGCGCCGGCGCCGGTCGGCACGAAGCCCAGCTCGGTCATCGCGTTGGGATCGAGGATCGACACGCCGTCGCGACTCTGGTTCGCCACGTACATCACGGTTCCGTCGGGCGAGAGCTTCACGTCGATCGGCTGCCCGCCGAGGTTCGCCTCGCCGGTGACGGTCAGCGTCGCGAGGTCGATCTTCACGACCCAGCCCGAGAACTCGCAGCTCGCGATCATCTGCTTGCCGTCGGCGGTGAAGTCGGCATGGTTCACACCGCGGTGCGCGATCGGGACGCTCTTGATCAGCTTCCACGTGTGCGGGTCGCGGAAGTCGACCTGGCTCTCGCGCTCGGCCATCACGATCGCGTACTTGCCGTCGGGCGAGAAGTAGAGGTTGTAGGGGTCGTTGACCGGGATCGTGAGGCCGGGCTTGCCGGTCTTCGGATCGATGGGGGTGAGCGAGTTCCCCTGGTTGTTGTTGACGTAGAGCGTCGACAGGTCGTAGGAGGGGACGACGTGCTGGGGGAGGGCACCGACCGAGAACGTGTCGACGACCTCGTACGTCGTGGGATCGATCACGCTCACACTGTTGGACCCGCCGTTCGGGACGTAGACCCGTGAGAGGTCGCCCTGCACGGCCGGGCTCATCATCCCGGCTTTCGTGTACGCGTAGACGTTCGTCGGTTCGGGCTGTGTCGTCGTCGTGGTCGGCGGCACGGTCGTCGTGGTGGTCGTCGCGTCGGACCGCGTGGCCTTCGCGCGGGCCGCGTCGTTGCCCCCACCGCCGCCCGAGCACGCCGTGACGACGGTGGCGCCGACGGCGACGAGGGCGAGCACGCGCCGCGCGGCCGCGGTCCGGCCGCGGCGCGGCCCGATGGTGGGACGGCGGAACATGGCCCCTCGTTCTAGCCGCTCGGCCGCCCGGCCATTCGGTCGCGGCCGGGGCCCGCATAGCGTGCGGGCATGGGCGCCGACGCGGAGTTCTCATCTTCCCCGGGGGCATCGGTGACCGGCGAGATGCTCGCACGTGGCCACGAGCAGGTCGTCTTCGTCGCGGACCGCGGCTCGGGGCTCCGGGCCGTGATCGCTGTGCACTCGACGGCGTTGGGGCCGTCGCTCGGAGGCGTGCGCTTCTGGTCGTACGCGACCGAGGCCGACGCCGTGCGCGACGTCCTCCGCCTCTCGGAGGCGATGACGTACAAGGCTGCGGTGGCCGGGCTCCACCAGGGCGGTGGGAAGGCCGTCGTGCTGCTCGACGAACCCGACGCCCCGCACACCGAACCGATGCTGCGGGCGCTGGGGCGCGCGATCGACGAGCTCGGCGGCCGCTATCTCGCGGCCGAGGACGTGGGCGCGACCCCCGCGGACATGGAGGCGCTCGCGCGGGTGACCCCGTGGGCGACGGGCGTCGGTGTGGCGGCCGGTGGATCGGGCGACCCGTCGCCGGTCACGGCGTACGGCGTCGTGCAGGCGATGCGCGCCGTCGCGCTCCACCTCGACGGCGCGCCCGACCTCGGCGGCCGGCGCGTCGCCGTGCAGGGCGTGGGCCACGTCGGCGCGCACCTGGCGCGCATGCTCGTCGACGCGGGTGCCCGGGTCGTCGTCGCCGACGTGCGCCACGAGCGCGCGGCTGCCGTCGCCGCCGGCCTCGCCGGTGCCGAGGTCGTCGGCGCCGGCGACATCCTCGCGCTCGAGTGCGACGTCCTCGCTCCCTGTGCCCTGGGCGCGGTGCTCACCCACGAGACCGTCGCCGACCTGGGCTGCCGGGCCGTCTGCGGCGCGGCGAACAACCAGCTCGCCGACGAGACCGTCGAGGACGCGCTCGTCGCGCGTGGGATCACCTACGTCCCCGACTTCGTCGCCAACGCGGGTGGCATCATCAACATCGCCGAGGAGTTCACCGGGTACTCGCGCGAGCGCGCCCTGGCGCGCACGGCGTCGATCTTCGAGACCGTTGGCCGCGTGTTCGACGCCGCGTCCGCGCGCCGCGTCACACCGGGACGGGCGGCCGTGCTGCTCGCGCAGGAGCGGATCGCGCGTGAGGGTTCCGGGCGCCGCTGGCAGCCCGGCGACCCGGCCGCGTGGACCGACGGCGCGCCGCTGCGCAGCCTCCGCCCCTGAGCCCGGCCGTCAGCCGTCGAGGCCGTAGAGGCGCGCCGCGTTGTCGCGGAGGATCATGCGCCGCTCGTCGGCGGGGACGTCCCGCAGCTCGTAGGCGGCGATGCGCTGCGAGTTCGGCCAGTTCGAGTTCGTGTGTGGGTAGTCGGTCGACCACATGATCCGGTCGAGGCCGATCTCGTGGCGGTGCCGGATGCCGTGCGGATCCTCGATGAACGTCGCCCAGACGTGCTCGCGGAACGACTCGCTCGGCATGCGCTGCAACCGGACGCCGGCCCGGAAGCGCCGGCGCAGGAAGTTGTCGTCGAGGTGGTGCAGGAAATGGGGGATCCACCCGATGCCGGCTTCCACCGCGACGATCCGCACGCCGGGGAACCGGTCGAACACGCCGCTGTAGACGAGGTCGGCAAGGGGCCGGAACATGCCGATACCCATGTCGATGAGCGCGGCCGACGTGAGGTAACCGACTCCGTCGGGCGCGCTGAGCGACACGCCGCTCGTGAACCCGAAGTGGATGTGCACGGCGTAGCCCCACCCGTCGACCTCGGACCAGAAGCGGTCGTCCTCGGCGGTCGGGACCGGCCCGCCGTTCGGGTACCCGCTGATCACATAGCCGCGGTCGCCCCGCGCCGCGATCCGGCGCCATTCGGCGAGCACGTCGTCGACGCCGGTCGTGGGCGCGATCGGCATGGCGACCAGCCGGTCGGGGGCGGTCGCCGCGAACTCGTGGATCCAGTCGTTGTAGGCGCGCACGCACGCGGTCTGCAGCTCGCGGTCGCTGCCGAACGACTGGGGCTGGGGCGCGAGGCTCGGGTAGAGCACCTGCGCCTGGATCATGTCGAGCTCCATCTCCTCGAGCCGCGCCTTCGGGTCGTACGAGGCGGGCCGGATCTCGTCCCAGCGCACGCCGTCCGCCGTGTACGCGGTCTCGTCGATCCCGGCGCAGGCTGAGGTCACCCTGTGGAGGCGCTTCCCGCCTTCGAACAGCCAGCCGGCCTTGCCGTCGTCGACCTCGACCATCCGGGGCGCGAGCTCGCGCAGCTTCGCCGGCACCCGCGCCTGCCACACGTCCGCCGGCTCGTTCACGTGACTGTCGGCGTCGATGATGCGGTACTCGGTCATGGGCGCTCAGTGTTGCCGGACGAGGCAACAGCCGTCGACCGGGCGCCGACGCGCCGGTCCGCACGGCGATCGCCTCCTACGGGAGCATGTGCGACCCGCCGTTGACCGCGATCGTCTGGCCGGTGACGAACGCGCTGGCGTCGGAGCAGAGGAACTCGAGGGTGCCGCAGAGGTCGTCGGGCGTGGCGAGGCGTCCCATGGCGATGCCGGCGACGCTCGCCTGGATGACGGGCTCGGGGGCGACGGCGCGGGTGGCCGGCGTGTCGGTCAGGCCGGGCGCGATGGCGTTCACCCGGACGCCATGGGGACCGAGCTCGCGGGCGAGCACCTGGGTGAGCGGGATCACCGCCGCCTTCGTCGTGACGTAGTGAGCCATGCCGGGCGGCGCGACGAACACCGACCCCGACGTCTGGTTGACGATGACGCCGCTGCCGCGCTCCTTCATGTGCGGGATCACGGCGCGGCACATGAAGTACGTGCCGTTGATGTTGACCTCGACGATGCGGCGCCACACGTCGACGGGGATCTCCTCGGCCGGCGTCGACCGCGCCTCCTGGTAGATCGCGGCGTTGTTCACCAGGATGTCGAGGCGGCCGGTCCGGTCGAGCACGTCGGAGACGAGCACGCGGCACTGGTCGGGGTCGGCGATGTCGACGCCGGCCGCCCACGCGGTCGCGCCGCCGGCGGCGACGGCCTCCGCCGTTCCCTCGGCGAGGTTCTCGTCGATGTCGGCGAGCACGACCGTCGAGCCGCACTGCGCGAGGTGGCGCGCGTAGGCGGCGCCGATGCCCTGGGCCGCGCCGGTGACGACCGCGACCTTGCCGTCCAGAGTGCCCACTCCGTCGTGCCTCCCCGCTCGGTGCCCGGCTCAGGTGTACTTGGCCCGCAGGGCGAGGCTGCGCTCGAGGTGCTCGCGCACACGGCACGCCGCGCCGTCGCCGTCACGAGCCACGATGCGCTCGTGGATCGAGGCGTGGTCGGCCAGGCTGCCGCGCCGCTCCGACGGGTCGAACGCGACCGGCAGCCCGCCCGTCAGCACGATGTTGTGCAGCGACTCCGACAGTACCCGCACCAGCGGGTTGTGCGACGCCGCCGCGATGGCCCAGTGGAAGCGCAGGTTCTCCTCGAACCAGCGCTCGTGCGATCCGATCACCTCGGGACGGGCCTGGCGGTCGACGCTCTCGGCGATGCGCGCGAGATCGGCGTCGTCCGCGTGCACCGCGGCCAGGCGGGCGGCGAGCGGGTCGACGACGAGGCGGACCTCCATCACCTGCTCGACCGTCGTGCCCTCGAACCGGAGCAGCGAGTCGAGCGACCGCATGATCGCCTGCCCGTCGGGCGCGGTGACGATGGCGCCGCCGCCGGGACCCCGCCGGAGCCGCACGAGCCCCTCCGACTCGAGCACGTTGAGCGCCTCGCGCAGGGTGGCACGCGACACACCGAACTCCTCGATGAGCACCTCGGCCGGGGGCAGGTGCGAGCCGGCCACGACCTGCTTGTCGAGGATCCGCTCGCGCAGCGCGTCGGCGACCATGCGCGCCGCCTTCGGGACGACGACCCGGGTCGTGGACGTGCCGGCGGGGGACAGCTGCGTCACAGGCCGAGCCCGAGGAGTCGGATGGCGTTGCCGCGCACGATCTTGTGGACGGTCTCGTCGTCGAGACCGGCGAACATCTCGCCCGCGAGCTTCTTCGTGTGCGGCCACGTGCTGTCGGCGTGCGGGTAGTCGGTCTCGAAGGTCACGTTGTCGACACCGACGCGCGCAAGGGACTCGACGCCGTGGAAGTCCTTGAAGAAGCAGCCGGAGACCTGGCGGTAGTAGTAGGTGGACGGCCGTTCGGGAACGCGCCCGTGGTCGACCGACCAGCCGCCGTGCGTCTCCCACACGTCGTCGGCTCGTTCGAGGAAGAACGGGATCCAGCCGATCTGTCCCTCCGAGTAGACGAGCCGAAGGTCGGGGTTGCGTTCGAGCACACCCGAGAAGATGAAGTCGGCGAGGGACCCGACGCAGTTGCCGAAGCCCATGCTCACCGAGACCGCGTCGGGCGCGTCCTCGGACGTGCGGGGCATCTTCGTGCCCGAGCCGATGTGGAGGAACAGGACCGTTCCGGTCGCGGCGCACGTCGCGAAGAAGTGGTCCCAGTAGCCGCTGTGCACGCTCGGCAGCCCGAGGTACGCGGGGATCTCGCTGAACGCGACGGCGCGCACGCCGCGTGCCGCGTTGCGCTCGACCTCGGCCGTCGCGAGGTCGGCGTCCCAGAGGGGGACGAGGCACAGCGGGACGAGCCGCCCGCCCGAGCCGGCGCACCACTCCTCGACCATCCAGTCGTTGTAGGCCCGCACACAGAGGAGCGCGAGCTCCTTGTCGCGCGCCTCGGCGAACGTCTGGCCGCAGAAGCGGGGGAAGTTCGGGAAGCAGAGCGACGCGTCGGTCCAGTTGCGGTCCATGTCGTCGAGGCGCGGGCCGGGTTGGAAGCAGCCGGGCCGGATCTCGTCGTAGCGCACACCGCCGAGCGTCACCGCGTCCCCCGGGAAGCCGACGGCGGTCGACAACCGCTTCACCGACATGAACAGGTCCTCGTAGCGCCAGTACGACACGAGCGGCCCGTCGGTGCCCGGCCGCTCCCGGAACCTCCCGCCGTCGAGGACGGCCGTCCCGAGAGGAAGGTCCTCGACGCGCGGGCCGACCTCGCGGAAGCGCGCCGGCAGCCGGCTCGCCCACACGTCGGGCGGCTCGATCACGTGGTCGTCGAGGCTGACGAATCTCGGAATCGCGGTGGTCACTCGGAGCCTCCGGGGCTTCCGGGGCCTGGACGCCACAAAGCCTAGATGATTAGATGAATTTGCGGAAGAGCCGGAAGGTGGTTGCGTTGGGAGAGCTGCTCGGCGTGGGGATGACGCACTTCCCGCCGCTGGCGTGGCCGGACGCGTCCTTCGCCGCCGCGCTCCACTACGCGCTCGCCGACCCCGATCTCCCCGAGGCGCTGCGCACCCCGGCCGGATGGCCCGACGCCATGCGGCAGGAGTGGGGTGACGACGCGGGCGCGGCCGCGGCCGTCCGCCACCGGGCCGAGCTGGTCGCGGGCTGCGACCGGGTCCGCGCCGTGATCGACGCCTTCGCCCCGGACGCGCTCGTCGTCGTCGGCGACGACCAGTACGAGAACTTCCGCGAGGACGTCATCCCGCCGTTCACGATCCTCGCCTACGGGGACCGCGTCTGCGCGCCGTGGGACCCCGCGCAGTCGACCCGCCCCGTCCCCGACAACGCCTGGGGCGAGCCCGCCGACACGACGTTCCTCGTGCGCGGCCGTCCCGACATCGCCCGCGCGCTGGTCGAGTCGCTGCTGACGGACGAGATCGACGTCGCCTACGCGTACGAGCCGCTGCACCATCCCGGGCTGCCGCACGCGTTCATGAACACGCTGCTGTTCCTCGACTACCACCGCAGCGGGTTCGATCACGCGGTCGTGCCGCTCGCCGTCAACTGCTACGGCCGCCGCGTCATCGGTCGGCGCGGCACGATGACCCGCCTCGCGCTCGACGCGCCGTTCGACCCGCCGTCGCCCTCGCCGGCCCGTGTCATGAAGCTCGGCGCCACCCTGGCGCAGGCGATCGTCGCGGGGCCGTGGCGGATCGCGCTCGTGGCGTCGTCGAGCTGGTCGCACGCCTTCCTGTGCGACCACACGTACCGCCTCCACCCCGACACGCCGGCCGACCGCCGTCTCTACGACGCCCTCGTCGTCACCGACTGGGACGTCTGGCACGAGGTGACCCTCGACGCCGTCGAGCTCGCCGGCCAGCAGGAGCTCCTCAACTGGTTCGTGCTCGCGGGCGCCATGGAGGCCGTCGGCGCCCGGCCGACGTGGACCGAGTTCGTCGAGACCGCGGTGTTCAACTCGAACAAGGTGTTCGCGACCTTCGAGCCGGTTGCCTCGGACGGCGCGGCATGATCGACGTCCACACCCACGTGGTGCCGGCCGAGCTCCCGTTCGGCGACTTCCCGGGCGACTTCTGGCCCCGGGTCCACGTCGACGGCGACCGGGGCGACGTCTACACCGGCGCCACGCTGTTCCGTTCGGTGACGTCCGCGGCGTGGGATCCCGTGCGGCGGGCCGAGGAGATGGCGCGCCACGGCGTCGAGCGTCAGGTGCTGTCGCCCATGCCCGAGCTGTTCTGCTACTGGGCCGACGGCGCGTCCGCGGCGGCGTACACCTCCGCGATGAACGCGTGGCTCGCCGAGCAGGTGCGCGGGGCCGACGGGCGGTTCGACGCGTTCGGCATCGTGCCGATGCAGGATCCCGAGCGGGCGGCCCGCATGCTCGCCGACGTCGCGGCGCTCGGGCTGCGCGGGGTCGAGATCGGCTCGAACGTCGGTGGCGTGCCGCTCCACGACCGGCGCTACGCGGACTTCTTCGCGGAGGCGGAACGTCTCGACCTCGCGGTGTTCGTGCACGCGTTCCACCCGTACGGGTTCGAGACCATCAACGGCGGGCCGGCGGCCAGCGGCGTCACGTTCCCGAACGAGATCGGGTTCGCCGCCGCCGGCCTCGTCGCCGAGGGCGTGCTGCACCGCCACCCGTGGCTGCGGGTGTGCGCGAGCCACGGAGCCGGCTCCCTCGGGCTCACGCTGCCCCGGCTCGACCGCATGTGGGAGTTCGACCCGGGTTTCCGCGAGCGGCTCCCGGAACGGCCGAGCGACCTCGCCCGCCGGTTCTTCGTCGACCTGCTCGTGTTCGCGCCCGCGGCACTGCGCTACGTGATCGAGGTGCTCGGCGTCGACCGGGTGGTGGTCGGATCGGACTACCCGTTCATGCCCGACCCGCCGGGCGCGGTGCTCGAGCACATGACCACGCTGTCGCGCGGCGACCTCGAGCGGATCACCGTGGGCAATGCCCGGGCGCTGCTCGGCGACGTGCCCCGGCGCGAGCCGGGCCGATGAGGCCGACGAGACCGACGAGACCGGCGAGACCGGCGAGACCGACGAGAGGGGACCCGACGTGCACAAGGTGATCGACGGCGACGGCCACGTCTTCGAGTGGGACCGCACGTTCGCGGACGAGTTCCTCGACGCCGAGTTCCGGCACCGGCGGCCGGTCGTCGTGGACGGTCCGCAGCAGCTCCACTGGCTGGTCGACAACGTCGCGTACCCGGGGCTGTACGGCGCGGACCGCTTCGGCTTCGAGGGCTCGCCGGTGAGCCGCGGCGACCTCCGCCGCGACAGCATCGTGCCCAAGCGCGAGTCGCTCGACGTCCTCGAGATCCGCGATCCCGCCGAGCGTCTCGCGCTCCACCGCGACGAGGGCATCGACGTGGCGGTGATCTACCCGACGCTCTTCCTCGTCCGGCCGCTCTCGCGCGACGCGCGCTTCGAGGCGGCGTTGTGCCGTTCGTACAACAACTGGATGGCCGACCTCTGCAGCCGCGGGCAGGGAACGCTCGCGTGGGTGGCCGTGGTCGACTTCCACGACCCCGTGGCGGCGGCGGCCGAGATCGGCCGCGCCAAGGGCCTCGGGGCGGTCGGCGTCATGGCTCCGGGCATGGTCGACACCGAGAGCATCGCCGCCGCCCGTTTCGACCCGATCTGGGCGGCCGCAGCCGAGCACGACCTCGGCGTCGGCGTGCACGTCGCGTACTGCACGCCGCTCGACACGTTCACGTTCGTCTTCTCCGTCCTCATGGGATGCGAACAGGTCATCGCGTCGGGGCTGCTCGACCGGCATCCCGGGCTGCGGGTCGCCTTCCTCGAGACGAGCTGCAACTGGGTGCCGTTCCTCGTCGAACGGCTCGAGGAGAAGGCGAACCCCGCCCGCCGCCGCTTCAAGCCCGACCGGCCGCTCGACACCGTCGTCGACCGCCCCGAGCAGGGCGGCTACCACGCCGAGCTCACGCCGCAGGAGTACATCGACCGCGGCAACGTCTACTTCGGGTTCGAGGTGGAGGACCCGCTCCTGCCGTACTGCGTCGAGCACTTCGGCGAGGACTGCTGGATCTTCGGCTCCGACATCCCCCACGGCGATCGGCTCGCGAACGCCGCCAAGGTCCTTCAGGAACGCACCGACCTCAAGGACGACGCGAAGCGCAAGATGCTGCTCGACAACGTCGCCCGGTTCTACCGCATGGCGATCGAGTGAGCGGAGCGACCGCGGGGCGGGCCGGCGCCGGCTGGGACCACGAGGTCGACGTCCTCGTCATGGGCTCGGGCGGCGCCGGCATGTGCGCGGCGCTGCGGGCCGCCGACCTCGGGCTGCAGGTGCTGATCGTCGAGAAGGACGGCGTGTGGGGCGGCAACACCGCGATGTCGGCGGGCGCGGTGTGGGTTCCCGGCAACCGGTCGATGAACGCGAAGGGCATCGCCGACACCGAGGACGACGGGGTGCGCTACCTCACGGCGGTCACCGGCGGCGAGGTGCCGGAGAAGCGCCTGCGCGCGTTCGTTCGGGACGCCAACCGCATGGTCGACTACCTCGAAGCGCGCACCCGCGTCCGGTTCGACGCGCTCGCCCGCTATCCCGACTACCACGACGACCTCCCCGGCGGCCGGGCCGGGGGCCGCGCGCTGGAGCCGTTGCCGATCGACGGCGAGCTCCTCGGCGAGGAGTTCGCCACGCTCCACGAGCCCTACCCGGGCGAGCTGATGCTCGGGAAGTTCATGATGTCGGTGCCCGAGGCGCGCGCGCTGCTCGATCCGGGCATGAAGCCGATGGTCGCCATGGCGCGGGGGATGACCCGCTACGCGCTGCGCGGCCGCCGGCGCCGGCAGCTCGGCGGGCGCGATCCGCACCTCACGATGGGTCAGGCGCTCGCGGCCCGGCTGCGGCTGTCACTGCGCGACCGACAGGTCCCGATGTGGCTCTCGGCGCCGCTGCGTTCGCTCGTCGTCGAGGGTGGCCGGGTGCAGGGCGCGATCGTCGAGCAGGACGGCCGTGACGTCCACGTGCAGGCGCGGCGGGGCGTCGTCGTCGCCGCCGGCGGGTTCGAGCGCAACGACGACATGCGCCGGCGCTACCAGCAGGCGCCCGTCGAGGCGGCGTGGAGCGCGGCCAGCCTCGGCAACACCGGCGACGGTATCCGGGTCGGGGAGGAGGTGGGCGCGAAGCTCGACGCCGCGCTGATGCGCGAGGCGTGGTGGACGCCCGCCGTCCGGCCTCCCGGCCTCCGCTACGCGAGTGTCATGGTGATCGAGAAGAGCCTTCCCCACGGTATCTTCGTCAACCGCGAGGGCCGTCGCTTCACGAACGAAGCTGCCAGCTACACCGCCGTCGTGCAGGCGATGTACGCCGACGACGCGAGAACGCACGCGACCGTCCCGTGCTGGTGGATCGTCGACCGCACGTACCGTACGCGGTTCCCGATCGGTCCGGTGGGGCCGGCACGCCTGATGTCTGACCGCAAGCTCCAACGGGTCGCACCGCGGTGGGCGCCGGGCGCGGGCTGGCTGCACCGGGCCGGCGACCTCGACGCGCTCGCCGACGACATCGGCGTCCCGGGCGCCGC
>DASRHL010000211.1:0-12523 GCA_035650535.1 Acidimicrobiia bacterium | reverse complement strand
GAGGGTACCCGGCGCCCCGCGCCGCGGCCCTTCCACCCGAGAGGGGTCGGTACGCTCGTCGGCCGTGGCGACACGTTCGGTCCGGGACGCGGCGCGGGACACCGTGCGCTGGCGGGGCGGATGGGCCCGCCTCGGGCCGTGGCGCGGCAACCCCGACCTCGCGCACGTCGTCGTCGGGACCGCGGCGCCGCCGACTCCCGAGGCCGTGCTCGACTGCATCGAACGGCTCCGCGCCGCCGGCTACGCGGGCGTGATCACGAACGCGCTCGGCCCGCGCGACGCGGCCGTCTTCGCCGACGCCGGCTTCGAGGTCCGGGAGCGGCTGCACCTCCTCGAGCGCGACCAGGGCGTCCTGCCCGACGCCGACCCAACCCTCCCCGCGACCCGGCGGGCCCGCCGCAGCGACCGTCCCGCGGTGCTCGAGCTCGACGCCCGAGCCTTCCCGCCGTTCTGGCAGCTCGAGGCGTCGGGTCTCGACGACGCGCTCGACGCGACCCCGACGGCGCGCTTCCGCGTCACCGCGGACGCCGACACCGGCGTCGCCGGGTACGCGATCACGGGTCGGGCCGGCCGCAACGGCTACCTCCAGCGCATCGCGGTCGACCCGACCGCCCGCCGCCGCGGTCACGCGCGGGCGCTCGTCCTCGACGGCCTGCGATGGCTCGACCGGCACGGGGTGCGCCGTACGCTGGTGAACACGCAGCTCGACAACGACGCGGCCGTCGCCCTCTACGAGTCGTGCGGGTTCCGGCGGCTCCCGGCCGGGCTCTGCGTGCTCGGCCGCTCGTTGTGACGCGTCCCGTCGCGCGCGTCGGGCGCGCGGCGTTCGCCGCGGTCGCGGCGCTGTGCCTGGCGGCCGCCGGGACCCCGTCGACCTCGACGACGGTGTCCACCACCGGGAGCCCGGCGCCGCGCCTCGTGCTCGTCGGTCAGGACGCCTGGAGCGCCGTCGGCGGAACCCTCACGCTCCGGGTGCGAATCGTCGGTGCCGGCGGTCTCGCGGCGGGCGACTCGATCGCGGTCATCGCGCACTCGTCGTTCTCGACGCGCAATGCCCTGCAGTCGACGATCAACGCGACGGGCAGCCAGCTCGGTTCGACGCTCGGCGTCGTCGCGATCCCGCTCGCGTCGCTGAACCCGGATTCCACCGGGACCGTCTCGATCCCGCTCGGGCTGCAGGATCCGACGGCCCCGCGCGACACGAACCGGCTCCCGCTGCGCCGCACCGGCGTCTACCCGCTCGAGATCGAGCTGCGCGACGCAAGCGACCGCAGCATCGAGGGCACCCGCTTCGTGACTCCCGTCGTCGTCGTGGGCCAGGGTTCGAACGGCGCGCCGCCGATCGCGAAGAAGCTGCAGGTGGCCTGGGTGTGGCCGCTCGTGGCGCCGCCCTCGCGCCGTCTCGACGACACCGTCGACCCGAAGGTCGTCGCCGCGCTCCAGCCCGACGGCCGCATCGGGCGCCAGGTCGCCGCGCTCGGCCGCACGCCCGGCGTGCCCGTCACGCTGGTGCCCACGCCCGAGACCCTCGAGGCGTGGGCGGCGCTCGCGCACACGGACCCGGCCCTGGCGTCCGGTGTCCAGACCCTGCAGGGCGCCCTCGCGACCGACCAGGTCCTGCCCGGGCCCTACGTGCCCGTCGACATGGGCTCGCTGCTCGACCACGACCTGAGCGGCGCGGTCGACGCCGAGCTCACCCGCGGCCAGAGCACGCTCAACGCGTTCTTCGGGACGCGCATCGACACGAACACGGCCTTCGCGCGCCCCGCGAGCGCGGCGGAGATGTCGCGGCTGCGCGCCGCGAACGTCGACCGCGTCGTCCTCGACGAGAGCGCGCTCACGCCGTCGCGGTCGGAGCGCTACACGCGCGCGTCGCCGTTCCTCCTGCAGACCAACACGCTCTTCTCGACCAGCTCCCTCGACGCGCTCGCGACGGACGACGCGATCGGCCGGCTCCTGACCGGCGACGCGCCGCCTGCGCTGCGGGCGGCTCGGTTCCTCGCCGACCTCTCACTGGTCGCGCTCGAGCAGCCGACCGTCTCGCGCGCGGTCGCGATCGCGAATCCGGACGACTTCGATCCCGGCGCGGCACTCCTCGACGCCGTCCTGACCGGACTCCGCGACAACCCGCTGCTCCAGCCCGCGACCGTGAAGACCGTCTTCGACGCCTTGCCGCTCCCTCTCGCCGGTTCCCCGTCGGCCGCGCCACGGCCGCTCGCCGCGACCCAGGCGCCGGCGCCCAACGTCTCGGGCGCCGCGTACTTCCGGGCCGAGGTCCGGCTTGCCGCGTTCCAGAGCCTGATCGGGCCGAACGATCCACGCATCGCCCGCGGCGACCGCGCGCTGCTGGTCTCGGTCACGTCCGCATGGAAGGGCGCGTCGGGTCGCCGCCGCGCCGTCGACGAGCTCGGCGTCATCGACGACACCGTCAACGCGTTCGTCGCCGACATCCACCTGCCGAACCCGAGCACGATCACGCTGACCTCGCGATCCGGCGAGGTGCCCCTGACGTTCCGGAACGACACGGGCCGGCCCGTGCGCATCCGCGTGTCGCTCGCGAGCGACAAGCTCGCGTTCCCCCAGGGTTCCGTCCAGGACGTCGACCTGGGCACGCGCTCGACGACGCTGCGGGTCGCGGTCCGGGCCCGCACCTCGGGCACGTTCCCGTTGCGGGTGACGGTGACGTCGGTCGACGGCGGCCTGGCGATCGCCGACACCCGGTTCCGCATCCGCTCGACGGCGGTCAGCACCCTCGGGATCGCGCTGATGGTCGGCGCCGGGGTCTTCCTCGCGGCCTGGTGGGCCTTCGACATCCGCCGGCGCCGGCGGCGCCGGACCCTCGCGGCCGCGTGACCGCGTCGTGAACGGCGTTCCGTGACGAGGGCGGTCGAAGCGGGCGGCGCGGCCGGCGCGGGCCGGCCCGGTGGGAACGACCTCCGCGCCGACACGCGCCGCATGCTGCGCTCGAGCGCGGTCGTCGGCGTCGGGACCGCGCTCTCGCGCGTCACCGGCTTCCTCCGCGTCGCGGCGATCGCGTACGCGCTCGGCGTGTCGACGCTCGCGGGTGTCTACAGCTACGCGAACGAGACCCCCAACATCGTCTACGAGCTGCTCCTCGGCGGCGTCCTCACGGCGACGCTCGTCCCGTTGTTCGTCAAGCACGTCGAGGAGCACGACGACGACGCCACGAGCGCGGTGGTCACGATCGCGGTGCTCGCACTCGTCGCCATCACGATCGTCGGCGAGGCGCTGGCCCCGCTGATCGTCCGTCTCTACACGCTCGACGTGTCGGGCCACGGCATCGCGCACCAGCGCGAGCTCGCCACCGACTTCCTCCGCTGCTTCATGCCCCAGATGTTCTTCTACGGGCTGACGGCGCTCGCCACCGCGATGCTCCAGGCGCGCCGACGGTTCGCCGCCGCCGCCTTCGCCCCGATCCTCAACAACGTCGTGG
Source organism: Acidimicrobiia bacterium (assembly GCA_035650535.1). GTDB lineage: Bacteria > Actinomycetota > Acidimicrobiia > IMCC26256 > PALSA-555 > DASRHL01. Next base: position 9,069 of record DASRHL010000211.1, on the reverse strand, counting down.
TCGTCGCGCTGTTCCTGATGCTGCCCCGGCTCGCGGCGCGCCCCATCAGCGTCCAGCGCGTCCTCGACGACACCGGCCTCCTCCTCCTCATCGGGGTCGGCACGACCGCCGGCATCGCGGCGATGGCGCTCGCCCTGTGGCCGGCGCTCCGCCGCGCCGGCACCCGCCTCCGGTTCCTCCCGTCACTGCGCCACGCGGCGGTGCGCGCGATGTTGCGGCTCTCGGGCTGGACGATGGGGTACGTGATCGCGAACCAGATCGCGCTCTGGGTCGTCCTCGTGCTCGCGAACGGCAAGCGCGGCGGTGCGTTCGCCTACCTCGGTGCCTACGCGTTCTTCCAGCTCCCCCACGGGTTGTTCGCGGTGTCGATCATGACGACGGTGCAACCCGAGCTGGCATCGGCCGTGACCCGCGGTGACCGCCCCGCGCTGCGGCACCGCTTCGCGCGCGGGCTGCGCCTGATCCTCGCCGTCGTCATCCCTGCCGCCGGCGTCTACGTCGGGCTGGCCCGCCCGATCGTCGTCGCGCTGCTGCAGCGGGGCGCGTTCTCGGCCCACGACGCCGCGCTCGTCGCCCATACCCTCGTCGGCTTCGGGATCGGGCTCCCCGCCTTCTCGGCGTACCTCTACGTGCTGCGCGGCTACTACTCCCTGCACGACACGCGGACGCCCTTCCTCCTGAACTGCTTCGAGAACGCCGTCAACATCGCGCTGGCGCTGGCCCTCTATCCGGCGTTCGGCATCCCGGGCCTGGCGTGGGCGTTCTCCGGCGCGTACACGGTCGCGGCGCTCGTGACCATGGCGACCTTCAGCCGCCGCATCGGCGGGCTGCGCGGGCGGCAGGTCGGGACGTCGGCGCTGCGGGTCACGATCGTCGGGCTCGCGGTGACGGGCGCGACCTGGGCGGTCAGCCGAGCCGTCGGGTGGTCGTCGTCGGGCACCGCCATCCTCTCGACCGCCGCGGGCGGGCTCGCCGCGCTCGCCGTCACCGTCGTGGGTCTGCGTGCCCTCCGGGTCGAGGAGCTCGACGAGCTGGCGTCGATCTTCCGGCGCCGCGGCCGGGCGAGGAGCGCGCCCGCCGTGTCACGATGATCACGTCCGGACCGGCTCGTCGGGAGGGGGCACATGGGAGTGCGAGTGGTCACGGACAGCGCCTGCGACCTCCCCGACGCGCTCGTCGCCGCGCTCGGCATCACGATCGTCCCGCTGTCCATCCGCTTCGGCGACGAGGAGCTCGTCGACCGCGAGCAGCTGACCGTCGCCGAGTTCTGGGACCGGCTCACGACCGCGTCCGTCCTGCCCGAGACGGCCGCGCCGTCGGCCGGCGCGTTCGAGGCCCGCTTCCGCGAGCTCGCCGACGCGGGGGCGACCGGCATCATCTGCATCAACCTCTCGTCGCGCCTCTCGGCCACGATGCAGGCGGCGACCGTCGCCGCGAAGGCGGTGGCCGAGGACTGCCCGATCGAGGTGATCGACTCGCTGACCTGCTCGATGGGCCTCGGGAGCCTGTGCCTCGTCGCGGCGCGCCACGCCCAGGAGGGCGCCGACCTCGAGACGATCGTCTCGGACGTCACCGACCGGCGCGACCGCACGAAGCTCTTCGGGACGCTCGACACCCTCGAGTTCCTCAAGCGCGGCGGCCGGATCGGCAACGCCCGGGCGCTGCTCGGGTCGATGCTCTCGATCAAGCCCGTCGTCGAGGTGCGTGACGGGGTCGTCGAGGAAGCGGGCAAGGTCCGGACGCGGTCGAAGGCGTTGCAGGTGCTCGTCGACCACGTGCGGGCCCAGCCGGTCGAGAACCTGGCCGTCCTCCACGGCAACGCTCCCGACGTCGACGAGCTGCTCGACCTGCTCGATCCCATCGTGCCGAAGGCCGACATCGTCACCGGCGTCGTCGGGCCCGTGATCGGGACACACGCCGGGCCGCGCGTCATCGGCGTGACCTTCCAGACCGCGAAGCCCTGACGCGCACCACGTACACCGGCCGGACGGCCGCCCGAGCACGGACCGGCCCCGCCGGTAGCGTGCAGGCGTGAGCGAGCGGGGCCCGAGCGGCCCGGCGCGAAGCGCCGAGAACGGACCGGCGCGAAGCGCCGAGAACGGACCGGCGTGAGCGCGGCTGCCGTCCCGGGGCGGGTTCTCGGCGACCGCTACCGGCTCGTCAGCCCGATCGCCCGCGGTGGGATGGCGTCGGTGTGGGTCGGCGACGACGTGCTCCTGTCGCGGCGGGTCGCCGTGAAGACGCTGCACCCCGAGCTCGCGCTCGACGAGGCGCTGCGGGCCCGGTTCCGGCGGGAGGCGATCGCGGCCGCCAAGCTGGGCCACCCCGACATCGTCGCCACCTATGACACGGGTGAGGACGGTGACGTCGCCTACATCGTGATGGAGCTCGTCGACGGCCCGACGCTGCGTTCGGTGCTCGACGAGCACGGTCCCCTCCCGGTCGCGCGGGCCCTGCGCATCGCCCGGGAGGTCGCGGCCGCGCTCGACCACGCCCACCGGCACGGCGTCGTCCACCGCGACATCAAGCCGGCCAACGTGCTCCTCCCCGCCGACGGGCCGGTCAAGGTGACCGACTTCGGCATCGCCAAGGCGGCCGGCGCGAGCGACCTCACCCGCACCGGAACCGTGGTCGGCACCGCCCGCTACCTGGCACCGGAGCAGGTGGAGGGCGCGGGGAGCGACGCCCGCACCGACGTCTACGCCGTCGGCCTGCTGCTCTACGAGATGCTGCTCGGCCGCCTCCCGTTCGGCGGCGACACCGAGATGGCGGCGGCCATCGCGCGCGTCACGGCAGCGGCGCCGTCGGTGCGCAGCAGCCGCGCCGACGTACCACCCGAGGTCGACGCCGTCGTCGCCCGCTGCCTCGAACGCGACCCCGCGGCCCGGTTCCAGAACGCGGCCGAGCTCGCCGCCGCCCTCGACGCCGCCGGTGCCGCGGGCGGCTCTCCCCTCGCACCGCCGCTGGCGCCGGGCGGCCCGGCCGGGCCGCGGCGGGGTGCCACGGGCGGCACGACCACGCACGCGGTGACCGCGGTCGAGGCCCGACCGGCGCCCACCGACCCGGGCGGACCCCGCCCCGAGATCGAGCGGGCCGCGCCCCGGCGGCGGCGCGCGGGCGTGGTGCCGATCGTCCTGCTCGCCCTCGTGATCGTCGGGGCGGTCGGGTTCCTCGTGGTCCGCGGCCTCGACGGCGGCGGGGCGGGCGGCGGCAATGCCGGGGGCACACCGCCGGCGAAGGTGCGCATCGTGGCCGCCCAGGACTTCGACCCGTACCGCGGTGACGGCGAGCACCACGAGCTGGTCGGCAACGTCTTCGACGACGACGCGAGCACCTTCTGGACGACGTCGCAGTACAACAGCCCGACCATGGACAAGCCCGGGGTCGGTATCTACGTGCAGCTCGCGTCGCCCGCGAAGGTGTCGACGGTCGAGGTCGACACCAAGGAGTCGGGCTGGAGTGGTGCGATCTACGTGGCCGACCAGCCCGGCGCGAAGCTCGGCGACTGGGGCCAGCCCCGGGCCCAGGAACAGAACCTCGGCACCCGGGCCCGGTTCGCGCTCCATCCGGCGGTGACCACCCGCTACGTCCTGGTCTGGATCACGCGCCTGCCCGATCCGACGCCGCACCAGCTCCAGGTCGCCGAGATCCGCGTCACCTGAGGGCACGGGCGAGGCGGACATGACCGGTCCCGACGACGCAGCCCTCGCGCTCGCCGCCGCCGGCGGCGACCGGTCGGCGCTCGAGCGCCTCCTCGACCGGCACGCCGACCTGGTCCACGCGGTGTGCCGCCGCATCGTCGGCGACCCCGACGACGCGCTGGACGCGACCCAGGAGGCGTTGATCGCCGTCGCCCGGGGCATCACCCGCTTCGACGGGCGGGCCCGGTTCACGACCTGGCTCTACCGCATCGCGACCAACGCCGCGATCGACGAGCTGCGCCGCAGGAAGCGCCGCCCGGTCCCGCACGACGCGGTGCCCGAGCCGCGGGAGGCGTCGGACCCGACCGGCGCCGTCGACGCCCGCCTCGACGTCGACGCCGCGCTCGCGACCGTCGCCGAGGACTTCCGGATCGCCGTCGTCCTGCGCGACCTGTGCGACCTCGACTACGCCGAGATCGCCGAGGTCCTCGAGCTCCCGCCCGGCACCGTGCGGTCGCGCATCGCACGGGGGCGCGCTGCTCTGCACGAAGCGCTCGCCGGGAACCCGGCGGGCGCGCCCGACCGTCCAACCGAGCGGACATGACCGACGACCACGGCACCTCCCCGGCATCCGGCGACGAGCGCGACGAGGAGCTCGCGGCCCGTCTCGCCGTCACCCCGCTCGACGAGCTGACCCGACGCCGGCTCGTGCGGGGTGCCCTCGACGCGTCCGCACCGGCACCGGGACCGGCCCGGCGCCGGTCCCGGGCCGCGTTGGTGGCGGCCGCGGCGGCGATCGTCGTCGCCGGCGTCGTCACGGCGGTGGCGCTGCGCAGCGGCTCCGACGACCACCCGACGGCCGCCCGGGCCCCCACATCGACGGGGGCACCAGCGGAGAAGACGCCGGCCGCCGCGCCGTCGGACGCCTTCTCGGCCGCGGCGCCGGCCGACCTCGGGAACCTGGGCGAGGTCGCCGACCGGGCGACGCTGCGCACGCAGGTGGCGGCGGCCGGCACCCGCGCGCTGACCCAGACGCCTTCCGGGTCGGCCGCGGGCCGTCCCGACCGCCAGGCCGGGGCACCGCCGACGACGGTCCCGTGCGCCGGTGCCGTGGCCGCCGCACACCCCGGCTTCGGACCCGTCCTCGCCTCCGGCTCGGCGACGTTCCACGGCGCGCCCGCGACGGTCGTCGTGACGACGACGGCGGCGGGCGAGCGGGTCGCGGTCGTCGTCGTCGACGCCGGCTGCGTCGTGGAGTCACCCGTCACGCTGGCGCCGTAGCCGGCGGCGCGGCATCGGCCGCCGACCGCGGACCGCCCGGGAGCACCGAACTACGCTCACGCCGCACCGCGAGCCCTCGGAGGCGTGGATGGCCGACTGGACGACACAAGCCGCGGACGCGATCGAGAACGCGGTCGCGACCGTGCGTGACAAGACGGTCGTACCTGCCCGAAAGGCGACGAAAGCCGTCGTCTACGGGCTGCTCGCCACGTTCTTCGGGCTCACGGCCGTCGTCCTCGCCGTCATCGGCCTGTTCCGTGTGCTGGTCGTCCTCACCGGCGACGTGTGGATCGCGTACCTGATCGTGGGTGGAATCTTCGTCGTCGGAGGCACGTTCTGCTGGGCGATGCGCGCACCGCGCGCCCCGAAGGGACACGCGTGACATCGATGCCCGAGGACGTTCGAGAGCTCGTCATCGTCGGTTCGGGGCCGTCGGGGCTCACCGCCGCGGTCTACGCCGCGCGCGCGAACCTGCATCCGGTCGTCATCGAAGGCGTCGGCGCAGGCGGCCAGCTCATGCTCACGACCGACGTCGAGAACTATCCCGGCTTCCCCGACGGGATCCTCGGCCCGGAGCTGATGATGAAGTTCCGCGAGCAGGCCGAGCGCTTCGGTGCGGAGTTCGTCACCGCCGACGCCGACCGGGTCGACCTGTCGAGCTCTCCGTTCGGCGTGTGGGTGGGCGAGCGGGAGTTCCGATCGCACGCGTTGATCGTGTCGACCGGCGCGACCGCGCGGATGCTCGGTCTGCCGTCGGAACAGCGCCTCCTCGGTCACGGCGTCTCGACGTGCGCAACATGCGACGGGTTCTTCTTCCGCAACAAGGACCTCGCGATCGTCGGAGGAGGCGACTCCGCGCTCGAGGAGGCGATCTTCCTGACGCGCTTCGCGACCACGGTCACGATCGTGCACCGACGTGACGAGTTGCGCGGTTCGAAGATCATGCAGGAGCGCGCGTTCGCGAACCCGAAGATCGCGTTCCGTTGGAATGCGGTCGTCGAGGAGGTCGTCGGCAACGGCGCGGTCGAGGGCGTCGTCCTGCGTGACACGGTCACCGGCGAGACGTCGACGCTTCCCGTGCAGGGTCTGTTCGTCGCCATCGGTCACGACCCGACCACCGGGCTGTTCGAGGGTCAACTCGACCTCGACGAGAACGGCTACATCCTCACGGCGCCCGACTCGACCCGCACCTCGGTCGACGGCGTGTTCGCGGCGGGCGACGTCCAGGATCACGTCTTCCGCCAGGCCATCACGGCAGCGGGGAGCGGTTGCATGGCGGCCATCGAGGCGGAACGCTGGCTCGAGGCCCTCCACCACGCGGCGGGGACGGCGGGCGCGACCGTCGGGTGACCTCGCCGGCCCGGAATGCCCGGACCCCGGCGATGGTTGCACGCGTCACTACACTCACGACTCGCACCACACGCCGGAGTACGCCGGAGAAAGGAACTCCTGTGGGCAAGCACATCGTCACCCTTTCCGACGCGACCTTCGACGAGACGATCGGCGGGGCCGACACTCCGGTGCTGGTCGACTTCTGGGCGGAGTGGTGCGGTCCGTGCCAGATGATCGCTCCCACCCTCGAGGAGATCGCGGCCGAGCACGAGGGCAAGCTCAAGATCGCGAAGCTGAACGTGGACGAGAACCCGAACACCGCGATGCGCTTCAACGTCATGAGCATCCCGACGCTGCTCGTGTTCCAACCCGGCGAGACGTCGAAGGAGGCGCGCCGCCTCGTCGGCGCCAAGGGCAAGGCCCAACTCCTCCAGGACCTGGCCGAGTTCGTCGCCTGAGCGGCGGGGACCGCTCACGCCGCGCCCGACTCCCATGGCCGCGCCGGGACTGATCCGGCACGGGAGTCGGGGCGAGGACGTCCGCGACCTGCAACAGCGCCTCGTCGCGATCGGCTATTCGCTCGCCGGCGACGACGCGGGCACGTTCGGTGACGCGACCGAACGCGCGGTGCAGGACTTCCAGACGCGCCGGGGTCTGCGCGTCGACGGCATCGTCGGTCGTGAAACGTGGTCCGCGCTCGTCGAGAGCGGCTTCGCGCTCGGCGACCGGCTTCTCTACTTCCGGCGCCCGATGCTGCGCGGCGACGACGTCGCGGAGCTCCAACGGCGCCTGAACGCGCTCGGGTTCGACGCCGGCCGCGAGGACGGGATCCTCGGTCGCAACACCGCCGACGCGTTGACCGAGTTCCAGCGCAACGCCGGCCTTCCGGCCGACGGGATCTGCGGCGACACGACGATCGCCGCGCTCACGCGCGTCGGCACGCTGGCCGACGGCGAGGTGTCCGCGGTGCGCGAGCGCGAAGAGCTGCGGCGCGCACCGCGTTCACTCGTCGGCCGGCGCGTGTACGTCACCGCGACGCCGGGCTTCATGGCACTGGGCGAGACCGTCGCACGTTTCCTGCGTCAACTCGGCGCCGAAGTCGTCGTCGACACGAGCGGGCTCGACGACGCGTCGCTCGCGAGCACGGCCAACGACTACGGCGCGGAGCTCTTCCTCGCGATCCGCTCCGGCGACCATCCCGGCACGCGCTGCGCGTACTTCGCGAGCGGCCGCTTCCGGTCGGAGGCCGGCTACCGCACCGCGTGCGCGATCGCCGAGCAGCTCACGACCGCGCTCGACACCGGCGCCGAGGCGGTCGGCCGCACCTACGCGCTGCTCCGCGAGACCCGCATGGCCGCGGTCGTCTGCGAGCTCCTCGAGGACGGCGACGTCGCCGCCATGCGCGACCTCGTCGCCCACGCCACCGCCGTCGCCCGCGCCATCACGACCGGCATCAAGCTCACCGCCGAATCCCCCGTGTAGCCCCGGTGAGGTCGCGCCCCCGACCGACGTGCGAACCCTCCACCAATCGTTGCAGAAACAACTAACTGGCTCGACTTCCCCGCGTCGCCGTGGATTCCGGCTCGGCCGACCGGCGCAGGACGACCCGTTGCCGCGACGACGAAGCGGTCCGAGCACGACGCGCGCCCGAGAGTCCGAGCGGGCCCGGCGGAGCCGGACGGGCCCAGAAGGTGGGGCCGGCACTTGGTCCCGGCGAGGACACGACACGCCGCGACCAAGCCCGGAGCAGAAGACCGCACAAGACCTAGGCAGGCGTGCGGGGCCGGCCCTCGGTGACGAGGCGGTAGAGCCGCTCGAGGTCCTCGAGGCCGCCGAACTCCACCGTCAGCTTCCCTTTGCCCCCCGTCCCCATGCTGATCTTGACCCGGGTGTCGAGGTACTCGCCCAGGAGCTCTTCGAGCTCGACGAAGCCCGCGGGCCGCAGGCGACGGTTTCCCGTGGAACCTCCGCCGCCGGCGGTCGGGCCGGCCGGGCCGCCTTCGCTGTGCTCGCGCACCGCGTCCTCGACGGCGCGCACCGACAGGTCCTCGGCCACGACCCGCTTGGCCAGACTCTCCTGGAACGCGCGGTCGGGCGTGCCGAGGAGCGCCCGGGCGTGACCCATCGAGAGCTGGCGGTCGCGCACCAGCTTCTGGATGGCCGGGGGGAGCTGGAGCAGGCGGAGCATGTTCGTGACCGACGCCCGGCTCTTGCCGACGCGCGCCGCCACCTGGTCGTGGGTGAGCTTGAAGTCCTCGATGAGCTGCTGGTACGCGGCGGCCTCCTCGAGCGGGTTGAGGGCCTCGCGCTGGAGGTTCTCGACCAACGCCTCCTCGAGCGCGGTGTTGTCCTCGGTCTCGCGGACGAGGGCCGGGATCGTCTGCAGCCCGACCCGCCGGGCGGCGCGCCAGCGCCGCTCGCCCGCGATGAGCTCGAAGCCGTCGCCCGCCGGCCGGACGAGCACCGGTTGGAGGATCCCCACCTCCCGGATCGAGTCCGCGAGCGACCCCAGGCTCTCCTCGTCGAAGCTCCCCCGCGGCTGGTACGGGTTGGGGCGGATCGAGGCGACGGCGATGTCCTGGAGCCCGCCCCCGCCGACGGCGCCGCTCTCGGCCGCGCCCGGGGGGATGAGAGCGCCGAGTCCCCTACCGAGGCCGCTTGGTCGCGCCACGGCTCACCTCCTTCGCCAACTCGCGGTACGCGCTGGCACCCCGCGAGGTCGAGTCGAACACGATGATCGGCTGCCCGAACGACGGCGCCTCCGACAGGCGCACGGTGCGGGGCACGACGTGGCGGCACACCTTGGCACCGAAGT
>DASRHL010000210.1:0-8847 GCA_035650535.1 Acidimicrobiia bacterium | reverse complement strand
GGTCGGCGAGTAGGTCGGGCGCGTACCGTGCGCGTGACGTGGGCCGGTTGGTGAAGCACCAGCCGAGGTGCGCGTGCCAGAGGCCGCGCAGGCCGTCGATCGGTCGGTCGTCGCTGTCCCAGATGGGCGAGTGCGGGTCGCCGGGACGGTCGGTGAGGCGGTGGTGGCGGCGGTGGTCGGCGACCCAGCCGATCAACGAGCCCTGGAACGACAGCGATCCGACGACCGCCAGCGCGACCTTGAGCGGGCGCCCCGCCTCGAAGCTGCGGTGCGCGAACAGGCGGTGGAAACCGATCGTCACGCCGTGGCCGACGACGACCATGAAACCGACGAGCAGCGCGAGTGGCATCCACGGGAACGGCCCGACGGTCGCGCGCCAGACCGAGTACGCGAGGACGACGATCGGTGCGACGACGACCAGCGCGCTCAGGACGAGTCGGTAGAGCGGCGCGCGGTCGGCTTCTCCGCCGAGCTCGGGCGCGGACTCTGGCGCGGGCAGGTCGACGATGCTCATGCACGTCCTCGGGATAGGGGGAGACATCCACCGTCGAGGCAGGTGAGCGGCGACGTTGAGTGTCGGGGAGCGACGCGATCGAGCGTAGACGCGCCGCCCGCGGGTCCGGTCGCGCCCGGTCGCGGACGCCCGTAGGCTCCGCTGGTGACCGTCGCCGCGCTGCTCGAACGACTGCTCGGGCCGTCGGTTCCCGTCGCGTTCCGGGCCTACGACGGGAGCACCTTCGGACCGCGGGACGCGGCCGCGACCGTCGTCTTGCGCTCACCTGACGCGTTGCGTCGCATCCTCGCCGCGCCGAACGAGCTCGGCTTCGGTCGCGCGTACGTCGCCGGCGATCTCGACGTGGAGGGCGACATCTTTGCGGTGCTCGCGCTGCGGACGCAGCTCGGCGCGCTGCACGTCGGCCCGCGCGAAGCCATGGCTGGACTCGGCGTCCTCGGCTTCCGGGCCCTGCTCAGGCGCCCGCCGATCCCGCGTGAGGAGGCGCGCCTCCGGGGCCGGCGGCATTCGAGGGCACGGGACGCAGAGGCGATCGCGTTCCACTACGACCTGTCGAACGCGTTCTACGCGATGTTGCTCGGGCCGTCGCTCACCTACTCGTGCGCCGTCTGGTTGGACGGCACGTCCACGCTCGAGGACGCGCAGGCGGCGAAGCACGAGCTGGTCTGCCGCAAGCTCGGCCTCGAACCCGGGATGCGCCTCCTCGACGTCGGATGCGGTTGGGGGGGGATGCTGATCCACGCTGCGCGCGAGCATGGCGTCCGCGCCGTCGGGGTGACGCTGTCGAGGGAGCAGGCCGAGCTCGCCGCTCACCGCGTCGCCGACGCCGGGCTCGACGGCCTCGTCGAGGTTCGATTCGCCGACTACCGGGACGTCGACGACGGGCCGTTCGACGCGATCAGCTCGATCGGCATGTTCGAACACGTCGGTCGCGCGCAACTGGAGACCTACTTCGCTTCGTTGCACGGGCTGCTGCGCCCCGAGGGCCGGCTCCTGAACCACGGGATCGCCCGGGTGGCCGGCATCGCCCGGGCGGGCCGCGGTGGGCGCCGGTTGCAGCGGGCGTCGCCCGACTTCGTCAACCGGTACGTCTTCCCCGACGGCGAGCTGGAGGAGGTCGGTGTGGTCGTGACGACCGTCCAGCACGCCGGCTTCGAGGTCCGTCACGTCGAGAACCTGCGCGAGCACTACGCACGGACGCTGCGGTGCTGGCTCGCGAACCTCGAGCGCGGGTGGGCAACCGCGGTCGCCGAGATCGGCGAGGCGCGGGCGCGCGTGTGGCGGCTGTACCTCGCGGTGGCGACCGTGCTCTTCGAGGGCCACGGCACCGAGGTGCATCAGGTCCTGGCGGTGAGGACGGCCGGCGGGCGCAGCGGGTTCCCGCTCGCGACGCCGGGTCGATGGGATCGGAGTCGTTGAAGTCGCCGACCACTGTTCTTCGCGGCCTGGGTTCGAAAGAGACCTTCTGGCGGAGGGAGTGGGTTCGAACCCATGGTTCGTCAGGCCCTCTCAGCGTGGTTGTGGTGGTGGACGTCATCCGCGTTTGCCCACGTCAGACCCCGTGTCGGTTGAACCGTTGGTGACCGTCGGCGACCGCTGCCGACCGATCGTCGTGTCAGGCAGGTGTCACGCCATCGCTGGGCACCCCCGCGCCCAGATACAATGACTACGGCTGCGCATACAACGGGAGGCGCCATGTCGACGAGCTACGTGATGAAGGTCTCGAGGAACGGCCAGGTGTCCATTCCTGCCGACGCTCGGGCGCGTTGGAACGCCGACCGTGTCGTGGTCGTCGACCTGGGCGACCGCATCGTGATGCGGCCGTTTTCCGAGGATGCCGCAGGCGACCTCGTCGGGAAGTACCGGCACGGGCCCAGCACAGACGACGCCCGCCGCGCGGCGCGAGCGGATGACGCGGCGGCCGAGAAGCGTAAGCGGCGTTGACCGTCCTCGACGCGTACGCCGTCCTCGCTCTTCTCAAGGGCGAGGCGGCAGCCCCGCTGGTCCGGCAGCTCTTTGCTCAGGAGAGCGACGCCGCGCTCACGCCCCTCGGCGTAGCAGAGGTGCTTGACCATCTCGTGCGCCTCGAGGGAGCTACCGATGAGGACGCGGCGCTTGACCTCGCGCAGCTCGGTTTGGTCGATCCCGCACCGCTGGACGCCGCGCTCGCGATGCGCGCCGGGCTGCTACGCGCTCGTCACTACGACCGGAAGCGGCGCGCGGTGAGCCTCGCCGACTGCGTCGCCGCGGAGACCGCTCGTTCCGCCGGCATGCCTGTTGCCAGCGCCGACCCGCACCTTCTGGACCTGTGCCACGACGAGGCGATTGACGTCGTCGTATTGCCCGACAGCCAAGGGCGCACGTGGACTGCCGCGTCGTAGACGCCGCCACACCGCTCAGTCCAGTCGCCGCTGAGATCCTCGAGCAAGCTGGCGATTGCGCCGCGCGGTTCGAGGCCCCCCCGCTATGGCGGCTGCGAACACGAAGCACCCGTGGTCGCGTCATTCGTCGACCAGGATGGGTATCTCATCGAGACCGAAGTCGGCGAGCGGATCCAGCTGGACGCCGAGGGCTACCTCGATGCGCTAGATCCGCCCGCCGAACTCGGAGGCACCTGGCCGATCTAGCTGTCTCCTACTCGCGCGGCTCTCATCGCCTTGGGGCGGCGCCTCGGAGAGTCGATCGCTCCCCGAAGGTTGGGTAAGCCGTCTGACAGTCCGAAGGAGTCGCGTTCCCTTCACCGAGCGGCTCGACGTGCGACCGGAGCAAGGGATATGCGTCGCGGCCAGGGCGGAGAGAGCCGTTGTGGCATCGACAACGCCTTGCGGAGGGAGTGGGATTCGAACCCACGGTGAGTTGCCCCACACACGCTCTCCAGGCGTGCCGATTCGTCCGCTCTCGCATCCCTCCCGAGGCCCGGCATCGTACCGGGACGTGTGCGGCCCGCCCGGTGTGATCAGCGGGTGGCGAGCCGTTCGAGCGCCGGGCGCCAATGGTCGAGGCCGGGCACCGTCGCCCCGACGACCTTGGCGCGGTCGTCGGCCCGGCGCAGCCGCACCCAGTCGTCGCGCGCTGCCGAACGTGCGAACGCGTCGAGCTCGGCCGCGGTCATCACGTCGCCCTGGCGGGTGAGGGTCGCCGTGCTGTTGTCGCTGAGGACGCGCCGGTAGTCGGGTTCGACCGTCACCAGGTAACGCTTCGCCTGGACGTGGCCGCCGACGAGATCGGCCACCCGCTCGCCGAGCAGGTCGCGCACGAGCGCGGCGCCCACGACGGCGTGGTCGCCCGCCGGCCGCGGCCGCAGTGAGCTGGCAACGTCGTGCACGAGACCCGCGATCTGCAACTCGAGGTCGTCCGGCACCCCTGCGGCCAGGAGCGCGGCGCACTGCAGGTGGTGGTCGAGCGCGGTCACCACGTCGTCGGCCTCGCCGGTCCGGTCGTCGAGCACCGCGACCAGGTCGTCGACCGAGCGGAACGGCGCCGGAACGGTCACCGCCCGAGTGTCGCGCCCGCGTGAGGGCGCCGTCGCCGGGAACGAGTACCGTGACCGGGCGGACCGTGCTAGGCGGGGAGCTCGTGGTGCCCTGTACCCCAAATCCACGCACGGGGGGCTGAATCCCCGCCCGAGGCTCGGGATGCCGCACGAAGGGCTCGCTCGTCGGTGCCGAGGGTCGGGTCCTGCGCAACGGAGCCCCGCGAACCGAGTCAGGTCCGGAAGGAAGCAGCTCTCAGCGGATCGTCCCGTGTGCCGCAGGTTCGCCTGGCCTGAGTCGGCGAACGGGTGTCCGCGTGCGCGCTACTGGGTCGACGGCGGGTGCACGGTCCGCCTCCCTTCTCCGTTCCTGGCCCGCCGCGCGTCGCAGAGGAGGCGCAGCGTTCCGAGCAGGCCGAGGAGCGAACAGGGTCACGCCAGGTCGTGGGGCGTGACGTACGCGACGAGCCGGCCCGTGCCGGGATGGACGCCCGTCCACCGATCGACGTCCAGATCGACGGCGGCGAACGCGGCGGTCGGGAACTTCGCCTCGACGCGCGAGACCAGCTCGGGGTCGGCGGCGGGTGCCAACTCGAGTACGAGGTCCTGCAGCCCGGGGTTGTGGCCGACGACCATGACCGACGGGTCGCCGTCGGGGACCTCGTGCAGCCGGGCGCGGAGCTCGTCGGAGGCGGCCCCGTAGAGGCGGCGCTCGAAGAACACCGTCGTCGAGGCGGGAAGTGCGTCCTGCACCAGCTCGAAGGTCTCGCGCGCCCGTCGCGCGGTCGAGCAGAGCACCACGTCGGGGGCGACCTCCTCCTTGGCGAGGTGCGCCGCGAGCAGCCCGGCGGCGCGCCGGCCGCGCGGCGCGAGCGGCCGGTCGTGGTCGGCGAGGCCGGGCTGGCCCCAGTCCGACTTGGCGTGCCGGAGCACGAACAGCCGCCTCACGGGGCGTCCCCGGCGGCCGGAAGCACCGTCGCAACCGCTGTGTAAGGTCGACGTTCGTGGCCTACCAGTCGCTCTACCGCAAGTACCGGCCGCAGCGGTTCTCGGAACTCGTCGGTCAGGAGCACGTCACCAACGCGCTGCGCAACGCCGTTCGCGACGGTCGGGTCGGGCACGCCTACCTCTTCTCCGGTCCGCGCGGGACGGGGAAGACCACCACCGCCCGCATCCTCGCCAAGGCCCTCAACTGTACGAACCTCGGCGCGGACGGCGAACCATGCGGCGCCTGTGAGAACTGCGTCGCGATCGCCGACGGCACCTTCATGGATCTCCGCGAGATCGACGCGGCGTCGAACCGCGGCGTCGACGACGCCCGCGACCTGCGGCAGAAGGTCGCCATGGGCATGGGCGCGAACACGCGCCACAAGGTCTACATCCTCGACGAAGTGCACATGCTCTCGAATGACGCCGCGAACACGCTGCTCAAGACGCTCGAGGAGCCGCCCGAGCACGTCGTCTTCGTCCTGGCGACCACGAACCCCGAGAGCGTGCTGCCGACCATCCGCTCGCGCACCCAGCACTTCGAGTTCACGCTCCTGACGGCGGAGCAGCTACGCACCCATCTCGCCGACATCTGCAAGCGGGAGGGTGTCGACGCGGGCGCCGAAGCGCTGACGATCATCGCCCGGGCCGCCGGGGGCTCGGCGCGCGACGCGCTCAGCCTGCTCGACCAGGCGCTCGCCCACGGGACGGGCCGGCTCGAGACGGCCGAGGTCGCCGAGCTGTTCGGCGGCGCGCCCTTCGAGCGGCGGACGCGCATCCTCGCCGCGATCGCCGAGGAGGACGCCCCGGCGGTGCTCGTCACCGTCGGCGAGCTGCTCGACTCGGGTCACGAGCCCCGCCGTGTGGCCGACGACCTGCTCCGCGCCGCCCGCGACGCGTTCCTCCTCACCGCTGGCGGAGGACGCGTACGTGTCGAGGCGCCGGTCGAGGACCAGGAGCGCCTGCGCGAGGTGGGCCAGGCCCTGGGCAACGCCGCGCTCGTCCGTGTGATCGAGACGCTCGGCCAGGCCGTCGTCGACATGCGCGGCACCGACGCCGCCGACCCGCGCCTCGTCCTCGAGGTCGCGCTCGTCCGCCTGAGCCGCCGCGACGCCGGCCCGCCCCTGCAGATGCTCGTCGAGCGTCTCGAACGGCTGGAGCGCACGGTCGGCGCGGGCGGCCCGCCGGCCGCGCCGGCGCCGGCGCCGCGCGGTCGTGCCCCGAGCCCGGAGCCCGAGGCGGCCCCGCCGCAACCGTCGGGGCCCGCGTCGGCGCGCCCCGCGCTCGGTGCCCTGCGGACGGCCTCGCCCGGCCCGGCGGCCGAGCCCGCGCCGGGGCCGGCTGGGGATGCCCCGACCCCCGCGGCCCCGGCGGCGCCTGCGGCGGCGGCCGGAGCGCCCGCCGGCGCCGTCGAGCTCGACGACGTGATCGTGGCGTGGGCCGAGATCCTCCCCGAGCTGCCCATGGCGACGCGGACGGCGGTCCAGACCGCGCAGCCCCTCCGGCTCGAGGGCGCGGTCATCGTCTTCGGCGTCCCGCCTGACCTCATCGAGGCGGCCAAGCCACGGTTCCACCGCGCCGCGGACAGCATCCGCGAGGCGTTCAGCCGCCGCCTGGGCCGAACCATGAAGTTCAAGATCACGCCCGCCGACGACTTCACCGCGATCAACGCGACCGTGCCGGGCGGCCGCTCCATCACGACCGCGAGCCGGCCCCGTCAGGAGGAACCGCCGATCGGCGAGCCCCCGCCCGACGACGACGAGCACATCGACCTGACCGAGACGGTCGACGCCGACCCCGTCGACGCCGCCGTCTCGTCGGTCGGCCTGCTCGAACAGCAGCTCGGCGCGACCGTCGTCGAGGAGAAGCCGCGCGACTGACCCCGGCGGTCTGTATACGGCCGCCCGCCGATGGGTAGTTGTACGCAGGTCGGTGTCCGGGTCGGTGGGCCGTTTCCGGATTCCCCCCACCGTCCGGCGCCGACCGTACCGGGCACGCCCGGGCGCTGCCGCCCCGGCGTGCGCGCGACGCTCGCTCAGCGATGCGCCGTGGCGACCGGGCGCGGCCGCAGCTCGAGTCCGGTGACCGGCCCGGCTGCTCCGTCGCCGCTCGCGATCGAGACGCCGGTGAGGCTCGTCAAGGTCGCGAACCCGTCGGCGAGCAGCGCGGTGTCGCTGTGCGGATCGAGGGTCGTCTCGGTCTCGCGGAGCTCGAACTGCACCTCACCTCGCGAGTAGCCGGCGAGACGCACGGAGCCGAACCGGTCGAGGCTCGCCCAGTGGAACCCCCGCACGGCGGACGCCTCGACACCGGGCACGTTGAGGTTGAGGACCGTCCCCGGTGCCCGGTCCACGAGCCATCGCAAGGTGGGTCCGGCGTAGTGGCACGCGGTGTCCCAGTGCCACGGTCGCGTGTCGTCGACGCTGACCGCGAGCGCGGACACGCCGAAGGTCTGCGCGGTGAGCGCGGCTCCGACCGTCCCCGAGAAGAGGACGGCCTGTCCGGTGTTGGGCCCGGCGTTGATGCCCGAGACGACGACCTCGGGTGCCGGACCGAACGCGCCGAGGCACGCGGACATGACCGCGAGACCGGGCGGGCCCGTGATGCGGTACGCGACGACGCCGGCCACCGGGAAGTCGTCGACGCGCTCCGCCGGGACGCCGCGGCCCGGTGTGAGCCGTCCGATGGCAGCGCTCGCGCCCGAGCGGTCGGTGTCGGGTGCGACCACGGTGACTTCGTGGCCGTCGGCGCAGAGCCGCCGGCAGAGCGCGTGGATGCCGGTCGCCGTGATCCCGTCGTCGTTCGTCAGTACGACCCGCACGGAGTCGCGATACCCATCGCGGCCCGCGTTTGCGCCCGGCGGGTGGCGGGAACCTCTGAGGTCGACAGGCGACGGGAGGCGCGTGTGTCGGGACGCGTGTGTGTCTTCGGCCCGTCGCCGCTGCTCACCGTCGCCGTCGAGCGAGAGGGCGACGAGGAGCGCATCCACCTGCACGCGGGCGGCCAGGGGGTCTGGGTCGCGCGGATGATCCGCGAGCTCGGCGCCGAGCCGCGGCTCGTGGGCGGCTTCGGCGGCGAGACCGGTCAGGTCGCGCGGTTGCTGGCCGAGACCGAGGAGCTCGGCGTCGAGGCGGTGGAGCTCGCGCAGTCGAGCTCGGCCTACGTGCACGACCGGCGGGGCGGCGAACGCAGGGTGGTCGCGGAGGCCCGCTACCCGACGTTCGACCGGCACGAGCTCGACGCGCTCTACAGCGCGACGCTGGCCGTCGCGCTCGACGCCGGGGTGTGCGTGCTGACGGGCGTGCCGGCGGCGGACGTCCTCCCCGTCGACACCTATCGGCGCCTCGCGGGCGACCTCCGCGCGAACGGCGTGACGGTCGTCGCCGATCTCTCGGGCGAACAGCTCGACGCCGCGCTGCAGGGTGGGATCGCGTCGCTCAAGGTGAGTCACGAGGAGCTCCACGCGGACGGCGTCGTCGCGGACGCCGACGACCTCGACGCGCTGCTCGGCGCGGCGCGGCAACTCCGAGGCGCGGGCGCCAACGAGGTCGTGATCTCGCGTGCGGCCGAGCCGACGATCGCGTCGATCGGCGACGAGCTTCGGCTCGTGTCGGCGCCGGTCATGGAGGTCGTCGACCATCGGGGCGCGGGCGACTCGATGACCGCGGCGCTCGCCGTCGCCGCCACGCGCGGTCTCGGACGGGAGGACGCGGTGCGGCTCGCGGTCGCGGCCGGCCAGCTCAACGTGACGCACCACGGCTTCGCCACGGGCCACGACGAGGCGATCCGCCAGCTCGCCCTGCGGGTCGAGCTCGCCGACCCGTCGGGGAACGGCTCGGCGCGGGTGTAATTTCACGGGCGCAATTCCGACCCC
>DASRHL010000209.1:0-17972 GCA_035650535.1 Acidimicrobiia bacterium | reverse complement strand
GGATGCGAGCGGTAGGCCATGTCGAGCAGGAGGTAGTCGCTGGCGTACACGAGCAGCGCGGTGTGGAGCAACGGGTCGTCGCCGACGGCACGGGGCAGGCGCATCCAGTGGGAGCGCGGGCCGTCGGCGGGTTCGCCGCCGAGGAAGTTCGGCGCCTCGCCGATGCGCAGCTCGAGTGGCGGCGGTTGCTCGACCCAGTTGCGCGACGCGGCGCGCAGGTCGGGCGGCAACCCGTCGACCCAGTCCTGGAGGCGAGGCAGCTCGTCGGGCGGCGCGACCGTGGGCGCTGGCGCCGCGACCTCGGGGTCGGGAGGGTTCGTGTGGAACGAGACCATCGCGATCAGCAGGGGCCGCCCACCCTGCGCGACCGTGACGCGCCGGGTCGCGACGGAACGGCCGTCGCGCACACGTTCGACCGCGAGGTCGAGCCCCTGCTCGGGCGTCCCCGCCTCCACGAAGTACGCGTGCAGGGAGTGCGGCTCCTTGTCGGTGACGGTCGCGCTCGCGGCCAGCAACGCCTGCGCGACCGCCTGGCCGCCGAAGACACGGTCGAAGCGCCCCGGTTCGCCGAGCACCCGGAAGCGGTCACCGCCGGCGGGTTCGAGCTCGAGTGCCCGCAGCAGCTCGTCGAGCGCGCGCCCGATGGCCGCTTCGAGGGATCCCTCGGTCGACGGCACGGTCGTGCGGGCGGACTCGCTCACGCGTCATGGCTACCACGTGGACGACGTCGGTACGCTCCGGGCCGCGTCGGTACCAGTCGAGGGAGATCAACGGGTGCTGAGCGACGAGAAGATCCTGATCACCGGGCCGGCCGGGCGCATCGCGTTCGGTCTCGCCCGATCGCTCGTGGCCGACAACGAGGTCTGGGGGATCGCGCGCTTCGGCGACCCGGCGACACGCGACAAGGTGGACGCGCTCGGCGTCACGACACGCAGGCTCGACATCGCCGACGGCGACTTCGGCGACCTCCCCGACGACTTCACCTACCTCCTGCACATCGCGGCCGACTTCAGCCCCGACGACTACGACCGGGCGCTGCGGGTCAACGCCGAGGGCACCGGCTTCGTGCTGGAGCACTGCCGCCGGGCGAAGGCGGCGCTGGTGATGTCGACCGTCACCACGTACAAGCCGCACCCCGACCCGTGGCACGCCTTCCGCGAGGGCGACCCGCTCGGCGACGCCATGGCGCCACCGTCGGCGCCGTATTCGGTCTCGAAGATCGCCGGCGAGGGCGTCGCGCGCTACTGCGCACGCTCGTTCGACCTGCCGGTCGTGATCGCCCGCATGTGCGCGGCCTACGGCGACCAGGGCGGTCTGCCGATGTGGCACCTCGACGCGGTGGCCGCCGGTGAACCCGTCGTGACCCGCTGGGACCCGATGCCCTACAGCCCGATCCACGACGACGACATCTGCGCGCAGCTCGAAGCCCTGCTCGACGCGGCGAGCGTGCCGGCCACGATCGTCAACTGGGGCGGCGACGAACCCGCGAGTGTCCAGGAGTGGACGGCCTACTTCGGCGAGCTCCTCGGCGTCGAGGCGACGGTGATCGTGGAGGAGATCCCCGGCGCGTCGCACGGTTCCGTCGCCGACGCGACGTTGCGCCGCTCGATCACGGGCCCGTGCCGGGTCGGCTGGCGCGAGGGCTTCCGCCGCGTCGCCGAGCAGCTGCACCCCGATCGCGTCCCGGCGGGTACGTGACTCGGGTGCGGAGGTACCCGACTTCCGACCAGCTCCTCGCGGAGGCGACGGAGGAAGCGGCGCTGAGTGACTTCGGGCCCGGCGACTTCCGCGAGGGTCTCGACGTCCTGCTCGACAGCCTCGAGCGCGACGGCGACCTGAGCCCGGCGGCCGACGCCGGCGTGATCGGCGCCCTCCGGCGCCGGCTCGTGAACCGGCTCGAGGTCGAGGCGTGGTACCGCGCGCATCCCGAGATCGAGACGCTCGCCGTCCGCGGGCCCGTCGACATCAACGGTCTGCCGCGTACGGGGACGACGGCGCTCGCCAACATGATGTCGCTCGACCCGCAGTTCCGTTCCCTCCGGGGATGGGAGCAGGCCGAGCCGTGCCCGCCGCCGACGACCGCGACCGAGGCCACCGACGCGCGCCGTCTCCGCGCCGCCGAGGAGAACGAGCAGCTCCCGCCCGAGCTCAAGGCCATGCATCTCTACGACCTCGACGCGACGATGGAGGACACCGAGCTGCTCGGGATGGCCTTCCACGGGCAGCAGTTCACGCTCCCCGCGTACGGGTACCACGCCTGGTGGCGCGACTGCGACATGACCTCGGCGTACGAGTACCACCGGCGCGTCGTGAAGCTGCTCGAATCGCGCCGGCCGCCCGACCTGTGGTTGTTCAAGGCACCGCACCACAACTTCCATCTGGAGGCGTTCCTGGCCGCCTACCCCGACGCGCGCTTCGTCATGACGCACCGCGACCCGGCGAAGGCGATCCCGTCGTGGTCGAGCCTGGTCTCGACGGTCTTCCCGCCGGCCGACGGCGAACGCGACCTGCACCGCCTCGGCCGCGCAGTGTCGGAGCACCTGCGCGTCGGCGTCGAGCACGCGATCGCAGCCCGCGGCCGGATCGGCGAGGAACGCTTCCTCGACGTCCACCATCGCGCCCTCGTCGCCGACCCCATCGGCACGATCCGGCGCGTCTACGAGTTCCTCGGGCTCGAGCTGCGGCCCGAGGTCGTACAGGCGATCGTCGCCTGGCAGGACGCGAACCGCGCGGGGACGCACGGGACCCACCACTACACGCCGGAGCAGTTCGGCCTGACCGCGGCCGAGCTGCGCTCCGACTACGACTTCTACATCCGCCACTTCGACGTCGAGATCGAGGAGACCAGACGATGAGCGACACCGGCGCATCCCAGGGGCTGCCGAGCTGGGCCGACCAGATGAGGGCGCTCGAGCGCGTCGGCGACAACCTGATCGCGAAGTGGCGGCCCGACGGGGCGACCCCGGCCGAGGTCCAGGACATGAACAAGCTCGCGCTGTCGATCCTGGCGTGCGGCTACCTGTGCCGCGTGTACACGGACTCGCGCCGGCCCGTGTTCATGCCGCTCTGGAACTACGCGTTCAACCAGGGCGGCCCCGATCCCGACTACGTGTACTCGACCACCGAGATCGACGCCGGCGGCGTGTACCGGATCTCGGGCTACCGGGGCACGACCCGATTCGTCGAGATCACGCAGCAGACCTTTGACATGATGAGCCCGACGGACATGGGCGCGGGTGGGCCCGTCCCTGAAACGCACGATCTCGACGACCTCGCGCTCGGCGCCGACGGCTCCTTCAGCGTCGTGCTCAGCGCCGAACGGCCTGCCGGCCACGACGGCGACTGGTGGCAGCTCGACCCCCGGACCCGCCGGCTGCTCATGCGCAAGTGCTCGTGTGACTGGAACCACGAGCTCGACGCCCGTGTGGCCATCGAACGCCTCGACGACGGCGGCGCCGACATGACACCCGAGGAGACGGCACGCCGGTTCGCGGACCTGGCCGCGTGGATCGAGGGGATGATCGGCTTCGACATGCAGCTCGTCCGCTACTACCGCGAGCACCACGGGGTGAACACCTTCCTGCGTTCGACGAAGATCGACTCGATGGGCGGGCTACCGAAACAGGCGTACTACGACGGCATCCACGAGATCGACGACGACGAGGCGTTGATCATCGAGACCGAGCTCCCGAAGGAGTGCCGCTACTGGCAGGCCCTCGTCGCCGACGACCGCTTCTGCACGATCGACTGGGTGAACCGGCAGTCGAGCCTGAACGACGTGCAGGCCCACATCGACAGCGACGGCCGGTTCCGTGCGGTCATCTCGCGACTCGACCCCGGCGTCCCCAACTGGCTCGACAAGGCCGACTACCCCTGGGGCGTCATCCAGATGCGCTGGAACCGGGCGAGCGACTACCCCGATCCGACGATCGTGAAGGTGCCGTTCGCGGACGTGCGCGCGCACCTGCCGGCAGATACGCCGGTCGTCACTCCCGAGCAGCGCCGGGAGCAGCTCCGCATCCGACGCGAGGGGGCGCAGCTCCGCCGCATCTGGTGACCGCGGACCGGCGCGCTGCCGCGCCCGGACGAGCAGCCGAGCCACTGCAGCGCGGTGGCGCGGCCGGTCGGCGTCAGACGATGACGGTGCGGATCTCCTCGCCGGCGTCCATCGCGCGGAAGGCGTCGTTCACGTCGTCGAGGCGGATCCGGCGCGTGATCATCGACGCGATGTCGAGCCGCCCCGACTCGGCCAGCGCCACGAGACGCGGGAAGTCCCGCCGGATCTGTGCCGAGCCCATGTTCGACACGCGGATCTCCTTCGCGTCGAGGAACAGCTCGAGCGCCGGGAACGTGATCGACGAGTCGGCCGGCGGCATCCCGACCATGGTCACCACGCCGCCCCGCCGCGCGCACCGGTACGCGGTGAGCATCGTGTCGGTCCGGCCGACGGCCTCGATCGCGTGGTCGGTGCCGCGCCCCGCGGTCGCGGCCCGGACCTGCTCGACGGGGTCGCCCACCGCGGGGTCGACGAGGTCGGTCGCGCCCTGCGCGGCGGCGGCGGCACGCTTGTGCGCGACCGGATCGACGGCGAAGATCCGCGACGCCCCGGCGATGCGCGCGCCCTGCACGACCGACAACCCGATCCCGCCCAACCCGACGACGGTCACGGTCGCGCCCGGAGGCAGCCGGGCCGTGTTGAAGACCGACCCGACACCGGTCGTGAGCGCGCAGCCGATCAGCGCGAGCTGCTCGGCGGGGAGGTCGGTCTCGACCGGCACCACCGACACCTCGGGGACGGTCATCGTCTCGGCGAACCCGCCGAGGGAGGCGAAGGTGGTCACGGCGCTGCCGTCGGCCCGCTTGGCGCGCGGGCTCGCCGAGAGGACGAACGTCTGCTCGCAGAGGTGGGGCTCGCCGCGGACGCACATGAAGCAGTTCCCGCACGCGGGCAGACCCGAGCTGATGACCCGGTCGCCGG
Organism: Acidimicrobiia bacterium; assembly: GCA_035650535.1. Lineage (GTDB taxonomy): Bacteria > Actinomycetota > Acidimicrobiia > IMCC26256 > PALSA-555 > DASRHL01. The sequence goes on along the minus strand of DASRHL010000209.1, from coordinate 12,994 downwards.
ACGCGACCCGGGTGACACCGTCCCCGACCTCGACGACCGTCCCGCACACCTCGTGACCGAGGATCGCCGGCGGGGTCCACGGCAGCTGCCCGTGCAGGACGGCGTGATCGCTGTGGCAGACACCGCTGCCGTCGATGCGCACCACCACGTCGCCGCGGCCCGGCGGCAGCGGTTCGACCTCCTCCACCGAGAGCGGCTCGTCGACTCCGGTCCACACCGCGGCTCGCATCCCGATCCTCCCGGTCCGGCGCTCGGCCACCCGCGCCACGGGCAGCATCGCGACGACCGTCGGCGACCGCAAGCTGCGCAAGGTGCGATGTACGCCCGGCGGCGCGGTTCCCGGGCGCTTCGGCAGGCCCGGGCGCGGCACGGCTGGTGCTCGACTTCCTCGCCGAGGCATTCGCGGCGCGCGCGTCTACCCTCCGGGACGTGCCGGACCTCGACGCCGACTCGCTCGTGCTGTGCAGCGGCACCCTTCGGCGCGCGCCGCTGGTCGAGACGGTCCGCGCCGCGTCGGCCGCCGGCTTCGACGGCGTGTCGCTCTACCACCGCGAGTACGTAGCCGCACGCGACGCCGGCTGGTCGGACTCGCAGCTGCGATCGCTGCTCGACGGCGAGGGGGTCGCCGTCGCGGAGCTCGACGGGGTGATGCGCTGGCTGCCCGGCGACGCGCACGGGCCGTCGCTCGCCGAGTTCGTCGCCGCCGCGTCGGAGCTCGGAGCCCGCTCCGTCACGGCACTCGAGACCCGGGGTCGGACGATCGGGGCGGAGCTCGCCCTCGAAGCGGCGAGCGACGCGTTCGCCGCGCTGTGCGACCACGCCGCCGAGGCCGGCCTGCTCGTGCACATCGAGTACTTCCCGACCTCCGGCATCGCCGACCTCGGCACGGCCGTGGCCGTGAGCCGCGGCGCCGGCCGCGCCAACGGCGGGGTGATGTGCGACCTGTGGCACCACGTCCGCGGGCCGGACGGGGGCGCGGCCGCCTTCGACGGCGCCGCGGTCGTCGCCGTGCAGGTCGGCGACGTCGCGCCGGTCGCGTCGTGCGACGTCGTCCACGAGATGATGCACGGCCGCCGCCTCCCGGGCGAGGGTGCGGCGGATCTCGTCGGGCTGCTCCGCGCGCTCCGCGCGTCGGGATGCGTCGCTCCGATCGAGGTCGAGGTCTACTCCGACGAGCTGGCCGCGCTCGAACCGGTCGACGCGGCGCGCCGGGCCCACGCGGCGCTCACCCGTCAACTCGAACGAGCCGGGCTCCGGTGACACGCGCACACGTGGACCGGCTGCGCGACCTCATGTTCACGGAGCGCACCCGTGGATGGCTTCCATTGGTCCTCCGGGTCGTGAGCGGCGTGGTCTTCGTGTCGGTGTCGATGGGGAAGTTCTTCGACCATGCGAGCGAGGCCCACGACTTCGACCGTTACGGCGTGCCCATCCCGGCGACCGCCGTCATCGTCGTCGGCATCGTCGAGCTCGTGGGCGGCGTCTCGCTCGTCGCCGGTCTCGGGACGCGTGTCGCCTCGGCCCTGCTCGCCGGGAACATGGTCGGCGCGATCGCGACCGCGGGCCGCGTCGAAGGCGGCGCGTTCAACCTGGTGCTGGCGCCGTTGCTGCTCGTGTCCATGCTCGTGCTCCTGTGGGCCGGGCCGGGCGCGTGGTCGGTCGACCGCGTCGTCGCGCGCCGTCTGCTCGAGAGGCGACCGTCTTCCGCGTGACGCTCAGGTCGGCAGCGTGAAGCTGACCAAGGCGGCGTCCGGCGTGGCCGACGGGCTCGCCTCCACGGCCCGGGTGATCACGGCAGCCGACCTCATCATGGTGACCGTGTTCGGCAGCTTCATCCTCGGCGACCGCAACTGGTGGTTCCCCGCCTGGCTCGACCGTCTGATCCCGCGCCTGCACGTCGAGGCCGGTCCCGACCTGCAGCCCGTGCCGGCGACCGTGGTCGGCGGGTCACACGAGGCCAGCTACGCCGAGCCCGACGACTCGAACCGGCTGGTGCCGATGTCGAGGTCGGCGAGCACGCCGAAGTGATCGCTGGGCCACACGCCGTCCGTCGGTCGGTCGAACGCGAGACGGGCCGACTCGACGCGGCAGTGTGCGTCCGGATGCGCGTGCCACGACCCGACGAAGACGTAGTCGATGCGCCGGCGATGACCCGGTTGGCGCACGATCTGGTCGATGGTCTGGTTCGCGACCGGGTTGTCGGCCAACCACGTCCAGCCGGGTCCGTCGCCGGCGATCGACCAGGCGTCGTGGTACAGCACGCTCCGTCGCCGCGGCGCGCGACGCGCGCCGCGCGGGCGGCGGAGTACCTCACGATGAGTGCGGCAGACTCCCGGCGAGCGGGCGGTAAGCGCCGTCGGCGGCGTGCGGTGTCGATCTACGACGACGGGCAGAACCCTCAGCTCGACCTCGACAACCAGCTGACCAACGAGGTCGGCAAGTCGGGCGCCGGGACGCTCACTCCCACTCGGGTGGGACCACCAAGTCGCTCGAGGTCGACTCGGAGTGCGGCTACTGGACGACCATCAGGACGTTGCCTTCCGGGTCGCGCAGCCAGAACATCGGCGGGACCGGGTCGCCCATCCGGCTGACCTCGGGATCGACGTCCACGCCCGCGGCCCGGAGCTCGGCGTGGAACGCGTCGACGTCGTCGGTCTGCAGGCTGATGCCCGTCTCACGATTGCCGGCCGGCACACCTTCGGGCGGGGGCGGGAGCGCGATCGTGGTCGACTCGTCTCCGAGCCCGACCTCCACCCACCGCAGGCCGTTGCCAAAGGGCACGTCGACCCGCTTCGCGAACCCGAGCTTCTCGACGTAGAAGTCGATCGCCCGGTCCTGGTCGGCGACCGGGACGACGACGGTGGCGATCTTGTTGGCGTGGGTCTTCGTGGTGGTCATGGCATCCTCCGTACGGTCGAGGTCCGACGCCAGGTCAGACCGGTGCCGGCGGCGGAACTCATCGCGCTCCGAGGAGCGTCCTCGCGTAGTCCGCGACCGGCGTGCCTTCGAAGAACGACGGGTTCATCTCGCCGTGGAGCCGGATGACGTTGTCGCAGGCGAACGCCCGGAACTGCCCGGCGTCGAGCCGGCCGTCCTCGACCAGCTCGTAGGCCTCGGGGACGACGTCGTCGACGTTGGCGACGTCCCAGTGGCCGATGTCGGATCCGAGCATCGGCTGCAGGGTCTTGCCCAGCGGGGTGACGTCGGCGGCGTACGCCCACGAGATGGTCGCGTCGTCGGCCTCACACCCGAAGAAGAACCGGTCGAAGTGCGCGGCGATCGCCTCCGGCCCGTCGACACCGGCGTCCCGGAAGTCGTCGATCGACGCGGGCGGGTTGTCGCTCTGCCTCCGCATCGCGTGCCGCAGGTCGGGGTCGGCGAACATCGGGCCGCCGTACTTCTCGACGAGCGCATCCCATTCCCCCACGTCGACGAGGTCGGGATCGAGCCGCTCGATGTTGTGCCCGCCCCGCTTCTTCCAGCGGTCGACGAGGTCGCACAGGAGCTGCACGCCCCAGGACACTCCGCACTCGAGAAAGGCGAAGTTGAGGCCCGGGAAGCGGTTCGTGACGCCGCCGAAGAACAGCGCCTTGGCGAAGGCTTCGGCGCTCGACGAGAAGTTCCCGATGTGGTTGTACATGTAGCGCGACGCCGAGGTCCGGAGGCCGAGCCCCTGCGAACCGGAGTGCGCGGTCACCGCGACCCCGAGATCCGTGCAGCGCTGCCACACCGGGTCGTAGTCGTAGGGGCTGTCGAGGGCCAGCACGTCGAGCCAGCGGGCTCCCTCCCCCTGCCCCGGGAGCGGGCGCGGCACCAGGCTGCTGAACATCGCCGCCTTGAAGCCGAGCTCCTGCACCGCGTGCTCGAGCTCCGCGATCGCCTCGTCGGGCGTGTTCATCGGGATCACGGCCGCCGCGGTGAGGCGATCGGCGAGCCCGTCGAGCACGTCCGCCAGGTACGTGTTCAGCGCGCGGCAGGCTCCGACGCGCACGTCGTCGTCGGGATGGGCGAGACAGGCCAACCCGACGCTCGAGTAGAGGATCGCGTAGTCGATGCCGATCTCGTCGAGGCGCTCGTGGAACAGGCGCGGGAAGAAGCCGGTGGCGCGGTCGCGTGCGTTCGTGGGGAGCGCCCACCATGCCGCGATCGCGTTGCCGGGCACGATCTCGGGCTGCGCCTCGGCACGTTCGAGCAGGGGCGCCGACCGCGACAGGTAGGTCGGCGAGGAACCGGCGAAGCGGTCGGCGACCTCGCGTCCGGCGATCCGGCGGAGGTAGTCGACGACCACGGGGAAGGACTCCACGACGTGCCCGTCGGCGTCGACGACGGGGTGGTCGATCGCGGTGCGCACCTGTGCTGCATCGGTCATGGCACCAGGATGCCCGCGCCCCACGGCCGGGGCGAACGGCCCGGGCCGCGGGCAGGGAGCGGGATGCGGCTACCGCTCCCAGACCAGGACGAGGTTCTCGACCGAGCGCAGGCCCAGCGGGTACTCGAGCTCGAGGCCCGGTTCGAGCTCGTACTCGGGGATGCGGCGGTGCCACTCACGCATCGTGACCCGCAGCTCGCGGCGGGCGAGGTGCGAACCGAGGCAGCGGTGCACCCCTGCGCCGAAGGCGAGGTGGCGGTTCACCTCACGATCGAAGCGCACGTCGAACGCGTCGGGGTACTCCGCCGGGTCGATGTTGGCGGCGCCGAGGTTGACGGTCACGACCGATCCGTTCCCGACCAGGCAGCCCGCGAGCTCCGTGTCGAGGGTCGCGACGCGGAAGACGTTCGGCACCGGTGTCTCCCAACGGAGCAGCTCCTCGACCGCGCTCGGGATGACCGCCGGGTTCGACGCGATCTCGTGCCGGTGCTCAGGGTGCTGCGCCAGGAACGCGAACGAGCACGTCAACGTGTCGGTGACCGTGTCGAGGCCGGCAATCAGGAACAGGAAGCAGATGTCGAGGATCTCTTCGCGCGTCAGCCTCTCGCCGTCGATCTCGGCCGTGAGGAAGTGCGTCAGGATGTCGTCGCGGGGCCGCGCCGTCCGTTCGTCGAGGACCGCGTCGAAGTACGCGTAGATCTCCTGGGCGGTCTCGCTCTGGATCCGCGCGCGTTCCTCCGCGTCGACCCGCCCGCCACCGGGCCGGAGGATGCCGTCCTTCAGGCGCAGGAAGGTGTCGAGCTCCTCCCACGGCAGCCCCATGAGCCCGAGGAACACCGCCGACGGGAAGGGCACGGCGAGCTCGTCGGTGAAGTGACAGCGACCGCGGTCTGCGAACGCGTCGATGAACCGGTTCACGCGCGTCGTGATGTCGTCCTCGAGCGCGTCCATGCGCTTGGGGGCAAAGAGCGGGTCGAGGATCTTGCGGTACTTCACGTGACGGGGCGGATCGACGCTCAGCGGGATGAGCGGCCGGACGTTGCCGAGATCGACCAGACCCTCCGCCGAGAAGCGCGCGGGGTCCTGGAGCGCGGCTTCGGCCGCGGCGCGGCTCGCGACGAGCACCATGCCCTCGCTCGGGTACACGACGCCGCCCGCGTCGAGCAGCGCCCGGTACTTCGGCTGGGGTGCGGCGAGATCGAAGAGGTCCTGCGCGACGTCCGACGTGGCCCGGTACCCCTCCCTCAGCTCGGCCATGTCGTCCCCTCTCCCCCGGCGCCCCGGGTCTCCCGTCACCCCCGGCGCGAATACCGTACACTCTTTTCCCGCCGGCCGGCGGAGGAGGGGAGCATGTCCAAACCGCTCGAAGGCGTGCGCGTCCTGGAGGTCGCGGCGTGGACGTTCGTCCCCGCCGCGGGCGCCGTGATGGCCGACCTGGGCGCCGACGTCATCAAGGTCGAGCCGCCGACCGGCGACGCGCAGCGCGGCCTGCGCAACATGCTGAACCTCACCACGAGCGGACCGAACCCGTTCAACGAGATCCCCAACCGGGGCAAGCGCAGCATCACGCTCGACCTGCAACGGCCCGGCGGCCGCGAGCTGCTCCTCCGGATCGCCGCGACGTCCGACGTGTTCCTCACGAGCTACCTGCCGTCGTCACGGATCAAGCTCGGGATCGACGTCGACGACGTTCGCGCCGTCAAGCCCGACATCGTCTACGCCAAGGGTTCGGGCTGGGGCCCCCGGGGCGACATGGCCGACACCGGCGGCTTCGATCTCGCCTCCGCGTGGGCGACCTCGAGCCTCGCGTACCGGCTCACCGACGGCCCCGACGGCCCCAAGATGCAGCCGGCCGCGTTCTACGACCTGCAGGGAGGCAACACGATCGCGGGCGCGATCGGAACCGCGCTGTTCCGCCGCGAGCGGACGGGCCAGGGATCGGTCGTGGACGTCTCGCTGATGCACGTCGGCATGTGGTCGATGTCGGTGGACATCGTCGCCGCGCCGTTCGTCGACCAACCGAGCGGGATCGACCGGCGGAGCGCCGCGAACCCGATCACGAACTGGTACCGCACGGCCGACGACCGATGGGTGTACCTCGTGTGCCTCCAGGCCGACCGGTACTGGAGGGAGCTGTGCGACGTCGTCGGCCGGCCCGACCTCGCCGACGACCCGCGGTTCGTCGACGCCCCCACGCGTTTCGAGCACCGCGAGGAGTGCATCCGCGAGCTCGACGCCGTCTTCGCGGGCGCGACGCTCGAGGAGTGGACGAAGCGGCTCGACGGGTTCAGCGGCGTATGGGCGCCCGCGATCACACCCCGCGAGCTCCACCGCCACCGCCAGGTCGGCCCGAACGGGTACCTGCCCGAGCTGACCGACAACGAGGGCGTCGACTTCCGCATCGTCCCGGCGCCGATGCAGTTCGACGGCGCGGCGACCACGCCGGCGGGCCCGTCGCCCGTGCTCGGCCAGCACACCGAGGAGATCCTCCTCGAGGTGGGCCTCGATTGGGACGAGATCACCGCCGCCCGGGAGGCCGGCCACCTCGGCTGACCGACCGCAGCCGCCGGTTGTTTCAGGATACTCTTTTCGCTAGGCTACGGCGCCGGGCGCAGCAAAGGCCACGTCACGACTGGTCGCGCCGTTGCCACGAACGACATTGAGGGGACTGTTTCCTCGTGGGCCCACGGGCCCTCGACCAAGGGGGGAGGCGTCCATGGGGCGCAGGATGTTGACGGCGGTGGTGTGTTCGGCGCTCCTCGTGTCCGCCGCGTTGGTGAGTGCCGGCGCGGCGAACGCCGGGACCGCCGCGAAGGACCCGCTCGGCACGAAGAAGAAGGCCACGGGCTCCGTCGTGACGCTCGGGCTCGTCTCCGACGGCAAGTCGGACGCGATCGACAACACACCCGAGATCAAGGGCGCCCAGGCCGCGGTGAAGTACGCCAACGACTATCTCGGTGGGCTGGCGGGCCACAAGATCGCCCTGAACGTCTGCGAGACGAAGCAGACACCGGCGGGGGCGACCGACTGCGCGACCAACATGGTGCAGGCCAAGGTCCCGATCGTGATCACGCCGGTCTCCGGCCAGTCGGGCACCATCTACACAGGCGTGAAGGCGGCCGGCATCCCGTTCCTGCAGTACGGCTCCATCGACCAGACCGTGCTCGCCGGCCCGGCGGAGAGCGTCTACGTGCTCACGAACGGCATCGGGAGCGCGCTCGCCGGCCCCGCAGGGGTCGCGCGCGACGCCGGCGTGAAGAAGGTCGGGATCCTCGTGACCGACGTCCCGGCGGCATCAGGCCCGGTCAAGGCCGCCGCACCGCTCTTCTACAAGAACGCGAACGTCACGCCCGACGTCATCGTCGTCCCACCGGGTGAAGCGGACATGACACCACAGGTGCAGGCCGGTGTGAGCAACGGTGACGGCGCGTTCGCCATGGTGGGGAACGCGGCCTTCTGCACGAGTGCGGTCAAGGCGATCCGGACCGTCGGCTTCAAGGGCCCGGTCATCGCCATCCCGCAGTGCGTCGACTCCAGCAGCGCGTCGGCGACCAACGGCGGCTACAAGGGCGTGAAGGTCCTCACCGCGACCAACACCGACCCGAAGAACAAGGAGTACCAGCAGTACCTCGCGGTCATGAAGAAGTACGCCAAGGGCGTCGAGACCGGCGGCGTCGCGCAGGGCGGTTTCATCTCGATCATCGCGCTCGTCAAGGCGCTCCCGAACCTCACCGGCGACGTCACCGCCCAGACCATCGAGCAGGGCATGGCCTCGATGCCGGCGACGCCGTTGCCGCTCGGCGGGGGCGTCACCTTCCAGTGCAACGGACAGCAGGTCAGCATCGCGAAGTCGATCTGCTCCACCGAGGTGCTCGAGGCCACCTACGACGCCAAGGCGATCCCCGGGAAGTTCAAGGTGTTCGACACCGCCGACCTGTTGAAGATCGGCTGACCACGACGAACGGGTGACCCGGGCAGCAGGAGGACGGCGATGGATCAGCACCTGATCTTCCTGCTGCTCGGGCTCGCCAACGGGGCCGTCTTCGCGGCGCTGGCACTCGCGCTCGTCGTCACCTACCGCAGCAGCGGCGTGCTCAACTTCGCCACGGGGACCATCGCCCTCTACGGCGCGTACACGTACGCGTTCCTGCGGCACGGCGAGCTGCTGATCCTGGTCCCCGGCCTGCCCAAGACGGTCGACGTCGGTGGCGACCTCTCGTTCTGGCCGGCGACGCTGATCACGCTCGCCATCTCGGCCCTGTTCGGGCTCCTGCTCTACGTCCTCGTGTTCCGCCCGTTGCGGGCGGCACCCGCCGTGGCGCGCGCCGTCGCGTCGATCGGTGTCATGGTCGTCCTCACCGGGCTCATGTCGCAGCGGCTCGGCACCACCCCCGTGTCGGTCGACGCGATCCTGCCGACCAAGATCTGGCAGCTCGGCTCGGTGCGCATCTCGAGCGATCGAGCGTGGTTCGCGGTCACGATCCTCGGCATCACGTTCGCGATCGCAGCGGCCTTCCGCTTCACGCGCTTCGGCCTGCACACACGCGCGGCGGCCGCCACGGAGAAGGGGGCGCTCGTCAGCGGCATCGCCCCCGACCGCGTCGCCGCGCTGAACTGGATGATCAGCGCCGCCGTCGCGGCCATCTCGGGGATCCTCATCGCGCCGATCGTCCCCCTCGTGCCGATCTCGTACACGCTGTTCATCGTCCCCGCGCTCGCGGCCGCGGTCATCGGACGCTTCCAGTACCTGGTCCCGGCCGTCGTCGGCGGTCTCGCGATCGGGATGCTCCAGTCCGAGATGACCTACCTCCGGAGCCGGAACGACTGGCTCCCCAGCTCCGGGCTGCCGGAGCTGGTCCCACTCGTGCTGATCCTCGTCGTGCTCGTCGTGCGGGCGAAGCCGCTGCCGAGCCGCGGCGTCATCCTGCAACGCACGCTCGGGCGCGCGCCGCGGCCGCAGCGCATCCTCTTCCCCACCGTGCTGGGGACGGCCGCGGGCGCTCTCACGCTCGTGCTGCTGCACGACAACTGGCGCGCCGCGATGGTGACCAGCCTCATCTTCGGGGTCATCTGCCTGTCGCTCGTCGTCGTCACCGGCTACGCCGGGCAGGTGTCCCTCGCGCAGCTGACGCTGGCGGGCGTCGCCGGCTTCCTGCTCGGGACGTTCACGACCCAGTGGTCGATCCCCTTCCCGATCGCCCCGGTTCTCGCCGCGCTCGGCGCGGCCGCGGTCGGCGTCGTCGTCGGGCTCCCGGCGATCCGGGTGCGAGGCCTCTTCGTGGCAGTGGTGACCCTCGCGATGGCGTACGCGGTCCAGGCGGTCTGGTTCCACAACTCCGACTACGTGCCCGCGGAGGGGAAGAACATCACGGGGCCGACGTTCCTCGGTCTCGATCTCCGCTCCCGGATCGGCACCGACTACCCGCGCCTGCCGTTCTGCCTCCTCGTGCTCACGGTCCTCGTCATCGTGGCCGTCGGGGTCGCCAAGTTGCGGACGAGCCGGCTCGGCTCCGCGATGCTCGCGGTGCGGGCCAACGAGCGCTCCGCCGCGGGCGCCGGCATCGACGTCGTACGCGTGAAGATCACCGCGTTCGCGATCGGCGCGTTCATCGCCGGTCTCGGCGGCGCGCTGCTCGGGTACAAGCAGGGCAACCTGACGTTCGACCCGTTCGAGATCCTGGTCGGCGTCGGCGTCTTCGCGACCGCGTACCTCGCCGGGATCACGTCCGTCTCGGGCGGCATCCTGGCCGGCGTGCTCGCGGCCAACGGCATCGTCTTCTACGCGACCCAGCAGTGGCTCGACCTGGGCGACTGGTACGGCACCATCACGGGCGTCGGTCTCGTGTTCACGGTCGTCAGCAACCCGGAGGGCATCGTCGGGCCGATCCACGTCCTGATGGAGCGGCTGCGGTCGCGGCGGCTCGTTCCCGCCGAGGCTCCGCCCGCAGGCGTGCACGCGGTCGAAGCACCCGCACCGGCCCCGGCGGACGCCGAGCTGCTGTCGCTCCGCGACGTGCGCGTCGCGTACGGCGGCGTCGTCGCGGTCGAGAACGTCGGCTTCGACGTCGCCGAGGGAACGATCGTCGGTCTCATCGGCCCCAACGGGGCCGGGAAGACGACGCTGCTCGACGCGATCAGCGGGTTCGCGACCGCATCGGGCACGATCCGGCTCGGCGGGCGCGAGCTCGGCGGTCTGGCACCCCACCGCCGCATCCGGGCCGGCCTCGGCCGCACGTTCCAGCAGATCGAGCTCTACGACGACCTCTCCGTGCGCGAGAACGTCGTCGCCGGCCTCGCGGCGCGGGCCCGGCGGCGCGCCTCGGCGGCGGACCTCGACCGCGTCCTGCACCTGCTCGAGCTGACCGACGTCGCGGAACGGCCGGCCGGCGAGCTCTCGCAGGGACGGCGCCAACTGGTGTCGATCGCGCGGGCCCTGATCGGCGACCCGCGGGTGCTCCTCCTCGACGAGCCCGCGAGCGGCCTCGACACCACCGAGAGCCAGTGGCTCGGCGAGCGCCTCCGGCGCATCCGCGACAGCGGCGTCACGATCCTCATGGTCGACCACGACATGCACCTCGTGCTCAACCTGTGCGAGCACATCCACGTCCTCGACTTCGGCCGGCTCATCGCGAGCGGGACCCCCGCGACGGTCAAGGCCGACCGCCGGGTGACCGAGGCCTACCTCGGCTCCACCCACGCCGAACCCGCGACGGTGACCGCGTGAGCGAGCGTCGCGGAGCAGCGAGCGGTGCGGCGCGCAGCGCCGAGAGCGGGCAAAGCGTGAGCGAGGTTCCGTTGTTCGAGTGCCGGGGGGTGGAGGCGGGGTACGGGCGCGTCAACGTCGTCCGGCCCTTCGACCTCGCCGCCGACGCCGGGACCGTGGTCGCGGTCCTCGGCCCCAACGGCGCGGGCAAGACGACGCTCCTGTCGACGATGGCCGGCCTCCTCCCCCGCCAGGGCGGGTCGGTCCTGGTTGCCGGTCACGAGCTCAGGAGCGGGCGGGCCGCGGCGGCGTCGCGTGCCGGGCTGGTGCTCGTGCCCGACGACCGCTCGCTGTTCGCACCGCTCAGCGTGCGCGACAACCTGCGTGCCGCCGCCGGGCGCCGGCGCCGCGCGATGGACGACGTGCTCGACCTCTTTCCCGCCTTGCGTGAGCGGTGGCGGCTCCAGGCCGCCGCGTTGTCGGGCGGCGAGCAGCAGATGCTCGCCGTCGCGCGGGCGCTCGTACAGCAGCCGAAGGTGCTCCTCGTCGACGAGATGAGCATGGGGCTCGCGCCGATGATCGTCGAGCACCTGCTGCCCATCATGCGCCGCATCGCCGACGAGAACCGGGCCGTCGTGGTGCTCGTCGAACAGCACGTCGGCCTGGCGCTCGAAGTCGCCGACGAAGCGCTCGTCATGGTCCACGGCGAGGTCGCGCTGCGCGGAACGGCCGCCGACCTGCTCCGCGACCAGGCCGCGCTCGAGGGCGCGTACCTCGGTGGCGAGCCGAGCGAGCCCGCGCCCGCGGACGCGTAGGCGCTCCGGCCCCGTGCGACTCGGCGTCAACCTCGGCGGCCGCGACGCGGCGGCGCTGCTCGGCGTCGCCCGCCGGGCCGAGTCGCTCGGTTTCGACTCGCTCTGGCGGGGTGAGGCCTACGGCGGCGACGCGGTCGTGCCGCTCGCGATGGCGGCGGCCGTGACGGAGCGCGTCACGCTCGGGAGCGCCATCCTGCAGATGCCGGCGCGCACGCCGACGATGACCGCGATGACGGCGATGCACCTCGACGAGCTCACCGGGGGGCGGTTCGTGCTCGGGCTCGGGATGTCGGGGCCGCAGGTCGTCGAGGGCTGGCACGGAGTGCCGTACGGGCGTCCGCTGCGTACGACGGAGGAGTACGTCGCGATCGTGCGCCGCATCTTCGCGGGCGACGAGCGCGTCGAGTTCTCGGGCGACCGCTACCGCATCCCGTACGACGGCGACGATGCGACGGGGCTCGGGAAGGCGATGCGCCCCGGTCTCCACACGCGCGCCGACATCCCCGTCTACCTCGCCGCCATCGGCCCGAAGAACGTCGCCCTCGCGACCCGCATCGCCGACGGCCTGCTCCCGATCCTCTGGAGCCCGACGGGCTGGCGTGACGCGCTCGACGGCGCGCTCGACGGCGTCGATCTCGACCGGTTCCGGATCGTCGCCACCGTCCCGGTCGCCGTCGGCGACGACGTGCAGGAGTGCCGCGACGCCGTCAAGCCGTTCCTCGCGCTGTACGTCGGCGGCATGGGCGCGAAGGAGAAGAACTTCTACAACCGGCTCGTCCGCCGCTACGGATACGAGTCGGCGGCGATCGAGATCCAGGACCGTTACCTGTCGGGCGACCGGAAGGGCGCGATCGCGGCCGTCCCCGACGCGCTCGTCGACGACCTCGCGCTCGTCGGCCCGAAGGAACGGATCGCGGAGCACCTCGAACCGTGGTTGACGTGCGGCATCCACACGCTCACCATCGCGACGCCACGAAGCGCCGCGATGACGACGCTCGCCGAGCTCGTCCTCTAGACCGCGAGCCGAGCGAGATCGTCGTCGGGTGTCGGGCATACTCCCCTGGTGGGCCGCTTCCTCCGCGCCGTGGTCCCGGTGGTCGCAGCGGG
>DASRHL010000208.1:0-5462 GCA_035650535.1 Acidimicrobiia bacterium | reverse complement strand
GCCGTCCACGACACGTTCGCCGGGATGACCGTCCACACGAGCGACGACGCCGAGCGTGTGCAGCGCCATCCCGTCGTGCGCATCCACCCCGAGACCGGTCGCACGGCGCTGTTCGTGAACGCGCAGTACACCGTCGGCCTCGACGGCTTCGCGCCCCACGAGGCGAAGCTGCTGCTCGACTTCCTGTTCGCGCACGGCACCCGCACCGACCTGACGTGCCGGTGGCGCTGGGAGGTCGGCGACGTGGCGTTCTGGGACAATCGCTGCGTCCAGCACATGGCGATGGCCGACTTCACCGGCCACCGCCGCTTCATGCACCGCACGACGGTCGCCGGCGACGCGCCCGTCGGCCCGGCGCCGAAGCCCGCCTGAGGGGTCCATGATCGCCGGGCCCTGACCCCGCCGGACCGACGGGGGGGCCTGCCGCCGCGCCACAATCGCCTGCGATGCCCGACTCCCCGCGATCGCCCACCGCCGACCTGGCCGCGGTCGCGGTCGCGTTCGGCGACCTGCTCCACCGAGCCGGGCTACCCACGACGCCCGAGCGGGCGGGCCGGTTCGCCCAGGCCGTCGCGCTCGCGGGTCCCGCCACGGTCGCGGACCTCTACTGGGTCGCCCGGGTCACGTTCGTGACCGGCGAGGACCAGCTCGACACGTTCGACCGCGTGTTCGACCAGGTGTTCCGCGGGACCGTCGACCCGGCCGACGCCCGGGGCGACCCGAGCGCCCCGCCGCCGGCCAACGTGCGCCGGCGCGACGCGGCCGCCCCGGCGGGCACACGCCGGGACCAGAAGCGGCCCGGCGGCGCCGACGCCGACCCCCGCCCCGCCGTCGCCCACCCCGGCGAATCCCGCGAATCGCCCGCCGATTCGCCATCACGGGACGCGCTGCTGGCGGTCGCGAGCAGCGAGGAACGCCTCGCCACGACGGACTTCGCCGCGCTCGACGACCGGGAGCTCTCGGAGCTCGCCGTCATGATGCGGCGGCTGAAGCTCGCCCCGCCGATGCGCCCGGGTCGCCGCCCGCGCCGGCACCCCAGTGGCGACGACCTCGACCTCCGGGCCACCCTCGCCCGGGCCCGGCGCAGCGGGGGCGACCCGGTCGAGCAGGTGCGCCGGCGGAGGCAACCGCGGGCCCGCCGCATCGTCGTGCTGTGCGACATCTCGGGTTCGATGGAGTCGTACGCCCGCGCCTACGTCCAGTTCCTCCATGCGGTGGCGCGCGCCGGCGGCACGAGATCCGAGGTCTTCACCTTCGCGACGCGACTGACCCGTCTCACGCGCGCGCTGCGGGTCGCGCAGCCGCAGGTCGCCCTGGCGCGCGCGTCAGCCGCCGCGCCCGACTGGAGCGGCGGCACGCGAATCGGCGAGGCGCTCAAGCGGTTCCTCGACGACTACGGCCGCCGCGGCCTCGCACGCGGCGCGGTGGTCGTCATCGTGTCGGACGGCTGGGAGCGCGACGACCCCGCGCTGCTCGGAGAGCAGATGGAACGCCTCAGCCGGCTCGCCCACCGGGTGGTCTGGGTCAACCCCCGCGACGCCGACCCGCGCTACGAACCCCTGACCGGCGGCATGACCGCCGCGCTCCCCCACTGCGACGCCTTCGTCAGCGGCCACACCCTCCGCGCCCTCGACGAGGTCATCGAAGCCGTCGCCACCCCCTGACCTGTCCTCTTCCGGGTTTGTTGAGTTATCCGCCCTACAGGCGGATTTCCCAACACACGCGAAGGGTTGCGTGACAGCTACGCCGTTCCGACCAACCAGTCGAGGCCGCGGTCGGTCGCCAGCTCGACGTCCTCGCGGTATTTCAGCAACGAGCCGAGCGTCGCGCGCGTGGCGTCGGCGTCCAGGCGCTCGACGCCGAGCAACCGGAGCGCGGCGACCCAGTCGATGGTCTCGGCGACGCCGGGTTGCTTCTGCACGTCGAGCGAACGCACGCGTTGCACCGCGGCCGCGGCCTGCTCGGCGAGCCCGGCCGACGCCTCGGGCACGCGCCGGCGCACGATGCGGACGGCCTGTTCGAGCGTCGGGTAGTCGATCCAGTGGTAGAGGCAGCGGCGCTTGAGCGCGTCGTGGAGGTCGCGCGTCCGGTTGGACGTGAGCACGACGATGGGCGGGAAGCCGGCGTGGCGTGTGCCGAGCTCCGGGATCGTGACGGTCGACTCGGCGAGCAGCTCGAACAGGAACGCCTCGAACTCGTCGTCGGCGCGGTCGACCTCGTCGACGAGCAGCACGGCCGGCCGGGGCCCGGGATGCTCGATGGCCTGCAGCAGCGGCCGGGCGATCAGGTACTCGGGCCCGAACAGGTCGGTCTCGTCGACCGCCGCACCCTTCGCCTCGGCGAGCCGGATCGCGAGCAGCTGGCGCGGGTAGTTCCACTCGTACAGCGCCTCGCCGGCGTCGATGCCCTCGTAGCACTGCAGCCGCAGCAGCGGCGTCTCGAGCACGCGTGCCAGCGCCTTCGCCGCCTCCGTCTTGCCGACGCCCGCCTCCCCCTCCAGCAGGATCGGCTGGGGCAGGCCGACGGCGAGGAACAGCGCGGTCGCGAGGCCGCGGTCGGCCAGGTAGTCGACCGCGTCGAGGCGCGCGAGCAGGTCGTCGACGTCCGGAATCAGCGGGTAGGGGTCGGAGGTCACGAGATCGCGACGTACGAGCCAGGGTCGGCCGCGAACGCGTCGGCGCAACCCGGACCGCAGAACCAGTAGGTGACGCCCCCGAAGTCGAGGTGCCGGTTGCGCTCGACGGCGGCGACGCTCATGCCGCACACCGGGTCGACCGCGACCGGTGCCGTGCCGCCGGGTGCCGGCGCGGCGTCGCGCGTGTGCTCGTGGCGGGGCCGGATCGACACGATCTCGGCCAGGATCGACAGCCCGACCTCCTCCGGGGTGCGCGCCCCGATGTCGATGCCGGCGGGCGTCCGGACGCGGGCCCGCTCCTCGGGGGTGAGGTCGAGCGCGTCGAGCACCCGCTCGCCGCGGCGGCGGGACGCGACCAGCCCGATGTAGGGCACCGCGTCGTCGAGCGCCGCTCGCAGCACCGGGCCCTCGTCGTGACCGTGCGACGCGACGACGACCGCGTCGGCATCGGGCGGGATGGCCGCGGAGCCGTCCGCGCTCACGGCGGCCGCGCCGACCGCGTACCCGAGCCGCTCGGCCATCGCGGCGACGGCGCGCGCGATCGGCGCGTCGCCGTGCACGACGACGAGCGTCGCGGGCACGACGGGCTCGAGGAAGATCTCGAGCGTCCCGCCCGACAGGCACGGGTTGTGCACGACGACCGCACCCGGCTCGGCCGGCTCGGGCACCGCGCCGGCCCCCGCCTCCGGCGTGATCCGCAGCAGCACCGGCTCGCGTGACGCCAGCACCGCGAGGGCCTGGGCCTGCACGCTCGCCTCCGCGCACTCGCCACCGACGAAGCCCACGATCGTGCCGTCCGACTGGACGATCGCGGTCGCGCCCGCCTTCGCGGAGGTCGGCCGCTCGGCCCGCACCACCCTCGCCTCCACGAACGGCTCGCGCCGCGCGACGAGCTCCTCCGCCCTCGCCCGTACGTCGGAGGCAGCCGGGTCGACCGTCACGCGACCAAGTTCACACGATGGCGAGGTCGGTCCGGAACGGCGAGCCCTGCATCGCCCGCCACACCTGGGCCGACGTGAGCGGCATGTCGGCGTGGCGCACCTGGATCGCGTCGAGCACCGCGTTCACGACGGCGGCGGGTGACCCGACCGTCGCCGACTCCCCCACCCCCTTCACGCCCAGCGGGTGGTGCGGCGACGGCGTGACCGTCTCGCCGAGCTCCCAGCTCGGGCACTCCATCGACGTCGGCAGCAGGTAGTCCATGAACGAGCCGCCGAGGCAGTTGCCGTCCTCGTCGAACGCGATCACCTCCATCAACGCCATGCCCACGCCGTCGGCCAGGCCGCCGTGCACCTGGCCCTCGACGATCATCGGGTTGATGCGCGGCCCGCAGTCGTCGACGGCGACGAAGCGCCGCACCTTCACCTGCCCGGTGCCGGGGTCGACGTCGACCACGCAGATGTACGCGCCGAACGGGTAGGTGAGGTTGGGCGGATCGTACACACAGTCGGCGTCGAGATGACCCTCGACGCCCGGCGGCAGCTCCACGTTGCCGTGCGCGCCCAGCGCGATCTCCTGGATCGTGCGGCCCTGGGAGGGGTCGCCCTTCACGAAGAAGCGGCCCTTCTCCCACTCGAGGTCGTCGGGCGACACCTCCATCATCGCCGAGGCGACGATGCGTGCCTTGTCACGCACGCGCCGCGCGGCGACGGCGACGGCCGCGCCCGACACCGGTGTCGAGCGCGAGCCGTAGGTGCCGAGCCCGAACGGCGTCTGGTCGGTGTCGCCGTGGACGACCTCGATGTCGGACGGCGTGATGCCCAGCTCCTCCGCCACGATCTGGGCGAACGTCGTCTCGTGCCCCTGCCCCTGGGTCTGCACCGAGAGGCGGACGACGGCCTTGCCGGTCGGGTGCACGCGCACCTCCGCGCCGTCGGCCATGCCGAGCCCGAGGATGTCCATGTACTTGCGGGGCCCGGCGCCCACGGTCTCGGTGAAGAACGAGCAGCCGATGCCCATGAGCTCGCCGCGCGCCCGCTTCTCCGCCTGCTCCCGGCGCAGGTCCTCGTAGCCGGCGATGTCCATGGCGAGGCGCATGGCCCGCGGGTAGTCGCCCGAGTCGTAGACCCAGCCCGTCTTGCACGTGTACGGGAACTGCTCGGGCCGGATGAGGTTCTTCAGGCGCAGCTCGGCCGGGTCCATCTGCAGCTCGTCGGCCAGGCAGTCGACCATGCGCTCGACGAGGTACGCGGCCTCGGTGACGCGGAACGAGCACGCGTACGCCACGCCGCCCGGCGCCTTGTTCGAGTAGACGCCGGTGACCTGGCAGTGCGCGGCCTCGAGGTCGTAGGAGCCGGTGAAGATGTGGAAGAAGCCGGCCGGGTACTTCGACGGCTGCGCGGTCGCGTTGAAGGCCCCGTGGTCGGCCAAGGTGTCGACGCGGAGGGCGCGGATGCGGCCGTCGCGGTCGGCGGCGATCTTGCCGGACATCAGGTAGTCGCGCGCGAAGCCGGTCGAGGTGAGGTTCTCGGTGCGGTCCTCCATCCACTTGACCGGCTTGCCGGTGAGGATCGAGCCGACGATCGAGCAGACGTAGCCCGGGTAGATCGGCACCTTGTTGCCGAAGCCGCCGCCGATGTCGGGCGCGATCACCTGGATCTTGTGCTCGGGCAGGCCGGCCACGAGCGCGTACAGCGTCCGGTGCGCGTGCGGCGCCTGCGACGTACACCACAGCCGCAGCTTCCCGGTGACGGCATTCATGTCAGCCACCGAGCCGCAGGTCTCGAGCGGCGCCGGGTGCACGCGCTGGAAGGGGATGTCCTGCGCGACGACGACGACATCGGCGTCGGAGAACACCCGCTCGCACTCCGCCTCGTCGCCGGGCTGC
>DASRHL010000207.1:0-3015 GCA_035650535.1 Acidimicrobiia bacterium | reverse complement strand
GATGATCTCGTCGGGCAGCTTCACGCGCCGGATCGCCCGCATCGTGTCCTCGACCCCGACGAACTCGGCATCGGGGAACGCCGGTCGCAGCATGCCCTCGAACAGCGGCGAGAGGCCGTCGAACCCGATGCGGCGCGCGTCGAGGAGACCGGGGACGGCGCGGAACCGCTCGATCAGGTTCATCGGGTTCCACGTCACCGGGTAGAAGTGGTCGGGCCCGACCTCGGCGGGGATGTCCTCGTAGCTGGCCGAGAACGCGAGCAGCTCGACGACGGGCGGTGCGCCCCGCACGACGAGGCAGGCGGGGACGAACGGCCGGCTCTGCGCCGTCCAGAGCCGGCGGACGCCCGTGACGTACCGGGCGTTCGCTTCGCGCCCGAAGAAGCAGGCGTCGAGCCCGCGCTCGTCCATCGCCCGGAGGAACCGCCGGAGCCGCGCCTCGCGCAACCGCCGGAAGTCGACGCGCTCGCGGTGCTCGAGCGCGCCGGTGCCGAGGTTCGGGGTGCCGAGCAGACCCGTCCCGAACGGGTCGGTCTCGAGGGTGTCGGTGGTGGTCGTCTCGGTCATGTCACTCGAACGGCGTGTAGCCGTAGGTCGTCAGCTTCTCGAACCCGTCGTCGGTCACGGCCACGATCTCCTCGCTGCGGTACCCGCCCACGCCGTCGCGCCAGACCACCGGCTCGAGCACGAAGACCATCCCGGGCACGAGCTCGACCGTGTCGTCGAACGCGATGCCGAGGTCGGAGCCGATGAACGGCGCCTCGCCGCTGTCGCAGCCGCAACCATGCCCCAGGTAGAAGTGCTCGAGCGCGTGCTTCGGTTCGACGGCGGCGGCGGCGCGCACGAGATCGCCGCACGTCGCGCCCGGCTTGATCGTCGCGTACACCGCGTCGATGACCTCGCGCCAACGCGCGTAGCAGTCCCGCTGGCCCGCCGTCGGCTTCGGGTCGACGCTGCAGATCCAGGTCTTGCCGAAGTCGGAGTGGTACCCCATCCACGTGATGCCGGTGTCGCTGAGGACGAGGTCGTCCTCGCGGAGGAACCGGTCGTTGCTCGCGAGGGGGAAGCCGACGTCGGCGTTGGCCGTGTGCGTTCCCTCCGCGACCGACAGCGGCGTGAGGCTCCAGATCGGGTCGATGATGCTGCTCGACGCGCCCAGTTCGAACACGTTGCGGAGGAAGATCGCCGACAGCTCGTTCTGACGGACGCCGGGTCGCAACGCGGCCTCGACGTCGTACATCGCGGTCTCGTTGATGTGCTGGGCGTGGCGGATGCACTCGATCTCGTCACGGGTCTTCACGATGCGGGCAGCACCCGTCGCAAGCGTCGCGTCGGCGAGCTCGACGCCGTCGAGGAGGCCCGGGAGCGTGCCGATCATCGGCGACGTGTACTCGTCGAACGCCACGCGCCGGGCGCCGGGCGCGACCTCGGCGACGGCCCGGGCGAGCGCCTCGACCCCTTCCGGGAACTCGAGCAGCAGCGGGCCGTGGACGTGCTCGGCCGGCACGTCGTCGGGGACGCCCTCGGGGAACGGCGTCCAGACGAAGGGCGCGTCGCCGGCGGCGGTGACGACCACGACGACCGGTTCGTGGTGCATGCGCATGGCGTCGTTGGGTGGTTGGCGGATCCCCGCGTACTCCTGGTTCGACGGCCCGATCAGCACGACCGCGTCGAAGCCGTTGGTAGCCATCGCCTCGCGCAGCCGGCGGCGCCGTTCCGCCCGCATCCGGGCGAAATCGACCGCGGGCGTGTCCCCCCGTGGACTCATGTGCCGAACCTACCGCGGCTGGCATCATGGTGTCGGCGGCGTCGAACCCACGGACCGCCCAGCGTACGGAGGACCCAGCATGCTCGACGTGGTGATCAGGGGTGGCGAGGTCGTCGACGGCACGGGTACCCGGCGGGTGCGCGCAGACGTGGGCATCAAGGGCGACCGCATCGTCAAGGTCGGCGACGTGACCGAGCCGGCGGTCCGGACGATCGATGCCACCGGCAAGCTCGTGACCCCGGGGTTCGTCGACGTGCACACGCACTTCGACGCGCAGGTGTTCTGGGACTCCGCGCTCACGCCGTCGCCGTTGCACGGCGTCACGACCGCGCTCGCCGGCAACTGCGGGTTCACGATCGCGCCCCTGTCCGACGATCCGGACGACGGCGACTACCTGATGCGCATGTTGGCGCGCGTCGAGGGCATGCCCATCGAGACGCTTCGCGCCGGCGTCCCGTGGGACTGGACGACGACGGCCGAGTACTTCGACCGGGTCCAGGGCGATGTCGGCATCAACCTCGGCTTCATGGTCGGCCACTCGGCGATCCGCCGGATCGCGATGGGACCGGACGCGTCGAGTCGCGCCGCGACCCCCGACGAGCTCGAGCGGATGAAGACGCTCCTGCGCACCGGACTCGAGGCGGGTGGCCTCGGCTTCTCCACGTCGTACGCGCGCACCCACAACGACGCCGACGGTCACATGGTGCCGTCGCGCTACGCCGAGCCGCGCGAGCTCGTCGAGCTCGCCGGGGTCACCGGCGAGTTCGAGGGCACCGGGCTCGAGATCATCCCGCAGGTCGGCCCGACCTTCGACCGGTGGGCGGTCGACCTGATGACCGACATGTCGGTCGCGGCGCGTCGGCCGGTGAACTGGAACGTCATGGCGGTCAACGCGGCCAACCTCGACCAGTGCCACGAGAAGCTGGCGGCGGGCGACGAGGCGCGCGCGAAGGGAGGCAAGGTCGTCGCGCTCACGATCCCGATCAGCTTCGGCGTGCGCCTCTCGTTCGCCAGCGGGTTCGTCCTCGACGCGATGCCCGACTGGGAGGGGCCGATGCTGGCCTCGCGCGACGAGAAGATGCGGATGTTCCGCGACAAGGCCGCGCGTGACGCGTTGAACGCCAAGGCCCAGTCGCCCGACAATCCCCTGCGCATGATGGCGAACTGGGGCAACAAGATCATCTTCGACGTTGTCGCGCCGGAGAACCAGCAGTACCGGGGTCGCACGGTCGGCGAGATCGCCGACG
>DASRHL010000206.1:0-17885 GCA_035650535.1 Acidimicrobiia bacterium | reverse complement strand
CCGAAGATCCCGTAGCTGACGAGGTCGGCCTGCTCGATGTTCTGCGGCAACCCGGCCGCGACGCGGCCGGCAACGAACTTGACGAGGGGCGAGTAGTGCAGGATCAGCCGTTCACGGGCGTCAGCCGTTCCCTCGCCCTTGTACTCCTTCCAGAGCTGCGCGATCAGTTCGTCGACAGGGTTCGGATCAGGCACGGGGGTGGGTGGCCTCGTACACCGCGCGCAGGCGGTCTCGGGTGAGATGGGTGTAGATCTGCGTGGTCGCCAGGTCGGCGTGGCCCAGCAACTCTTGCACGGCGCGCAGGTCCGCACCGCCTTCCAGGAGATGCGTCGCGTACGCGTGGCGGAGCGCGTGCGGATGCAGGGTGCGACCGTCGGGGAGCGGGTGGGCCTCGAGGACGCGGCGCGCGTCGCGCGGCGTCAGGGGCCGGCCCCGCCGGTTGAGGAACAGCCGGTGGGGTGGGCTGTCGGGACGCTCGAGAAGGGGACGACCCCGCGTGACGTACTCGGCGACCGCCGCGCACGCCGGCTCGCCGACGGGGACGCGACGCACCTTCGACCCCTTCCCGAGCACGGTGACCAGTCCCCGTCCGAGGTCGACGTCGCCCGTCGAGAGACCGCAGCACTCGCTCACGCGCAGGCCGGCCCCGTAGAGCAGCTCGAGCACCGCGACGTCGCGGCGCGCGAGCGCGCCGGCGACGGGGTCGTCGCCTTCGCCGGGCAGCGTCGAGGCCGCCTCCTGCGCCTGCTCGAGCATGGCGGCCGCCTCGTCGCGCCGTGGGACGCGCGGCAGCCGCGCCTCGCCCTTCGGGGTGCGCATCGTCCGGCCCGCGTCGACCTCCACCTCGCCGTGCCGGTGGAGGTAGCGGAGGTACGCCCGGACGGCCGCGGCCTTCCGCGCGACGGAACGCCGCGCGAAGCCGCGCGTGTCGAGGTAGCCGAGGTAACGGCGCAACGCGCGCCGGTCCGCGATCGACGGGTCCGGGCACCCGCCGCGCTCGGCCCAGGCCGTGAACTCGCGCACGTCGTGCTCGTACGCCCGCCGCGTGTGCTCGCTGCGGCTTCCGAGGGATGCGACGAAGCCCTCCACGTCCCACGGCATGCCTGCAGACGGTAGTCGCCGCCGCGACGGCCCCCCGCCAATGCCGCGGCTCGGGGCGCGCCCCGATCGCCGTCACACTCCCCTGGTAGCTTCGTTCCCGTCGGGACGGGCGCCGCGATCGATTCGCCCGGAGCACCGCCCCGCCTTCCCCGCCGCCTTCCCCGTTTCCGTTGTCGCGGCGCGCCCGCGGCGGGCAATCGGGAGGTCGCGGTGCTCGGCTCGGTCACCAGCGCCACGCTGATCGGCGTCGACGGCCACGTCGTCACCGTCGAGGTCCACATCGGCGGCGGGCTGCCCGGCTACTCGGTCGTCGGCCTGCCCGATGCCGCCGTGCGCGAGTCGCGCGAACGCGTCCGGGCCGCCCTCGCGAACTCGGGCTTCGCCTGGCCCTCGCAACGCGTCACGGTCAACCTCGCGCCGGGTGGGCTGCGCAAGACGGGCGCCGGGTTCGAGGTCGCCGTCGCGCTCGGGATCGCGCTCGCGAACGAGCAGCTCCCGGCCGGTGTGCTCGACCGCGTCGGCGTCCTCGGCGAGCTCGGTCTCGACGGCTCCGTCCGCCCGGTACCCGGCACGCTCGCCCTCGTCGACGTGCTCGCACGCGCCGGCATGGCCTCCGTCGTCGTGCCCGCGGCCAACGCCGCCGAAGCCGCGCTCGTACGCGGCGTCCGCATCCGGCCCGCGACCCACCTCGGATCCCTGCGCGCCTGCCTCGAGGGACAGGACGACTGGCCCGATCCACCCGCCCCGCCGGCAGAGCCCGAGCCGGCCGACGACGGCGTCGACCTCGCCGAGGTCCGCGGCCTCACATGGGCACGCCGCGCCCTCGAAACCGCGGCCGCGGGCGCCCACCACCTCCTCCTGACCGGCCCACCCGGCGCCGGCAAGACCATGCTGGCCCGCCGGCTCCCGACGATCCTCCCGCCCCTCGATCACCACGAGGCGCTCGAGGTCACCCGGATCCACTCCGCCGCCGGCCACCCGCCCGTCCACGGCCTCCTGCGGGAACGGCCGTTCCGCGCCCCCCACCACACGGCATCCACCGCCGCCCTCGTCGGCGGAGGCAGCCGCCGACCCGGTCCCGGCGAGGTGACCCTCGCCCACCGGGGCGCCCTGTTCCTCGACGAGCTCGGGGAGTTCCCGCCGCACGCGTTGGAGGCGATGCGCCAACCGCTCGAGGACCGGGTCGTCCGCATCTCGCGCCAACCGTTCACGATCACGTTCCCCGCCGACTTCCAGCTCGTGGCGTGCTCGAACCCGTGTCCCTGCGGGCTCGGTCCGCCCCGATGCACGTGCTCCGACCTGCAGCGGGCCCGCTACCGGCGGCGCCTCTCGGCGCCGTTGCTCGACCGGTTCGACCTTCGTCTCGACGTCCGCCCGCCCGAACCCGACGCGCCGCCCGGCGAATCGTCCGCGGTGGTGCGCGAACGCGTCGCCGCGGCCGTCGCCCGCCAGGAGGCGCGCTACGCGAACCGGCCGTGGCGTCGCAACGCGCACATCCCCGCCGGCGCGCTCGGCCGGATGGTGCCGCTCGACGCCGATGCCGCCGACGCGTGGCGTGAGCGCATCGAGGAACGGTCCCTCACCGGTCGTGGCGCGGCGCGGATCCGTCGGGTCGCGCGCACGCTCGCCGACCTCGACGACTCCGCGTCGGTGAGCGCCACGCACGTGACCCTCGCGTCGATGCTCCGCGAGGACGTCCCGTGAGGTGCCGGGAGCGCGCCCTGGCGGAGGGGCACGTCGCCGCGGCGACGCTCGCCGGTCTGCCCGATCTGACGCCGGCCCGGCTGCGAGCGTTGGTCGACCACTTCGGCGGCCCGGTCGAGGCGCTGGCGGCCGTGCGGCGCGGGCTCGGCGCGGCGTACCTCGCGACGCGGGTGCGCGCCGACCATCGCGACGCGCTCGCGCGCGCCGCCGCCTCGTGGCCCGGGCTGGCCGACCCGGCGCGCGTCGCGGCCCAGCTCGCGGCGCGGGGCACGACCGTGTGGCTCGACGGCGAGCCGGGCTACCCCATCCTCGACGAGGTGCCGGGCCGGCCCTACGTCGTGCTCGCCGAAGGCCGGCGCGAGGCCCGCGTCCTCGACGCCCCGCGGGTGGCCGTCGTCGGGACGCGCGCCGCGACGCCCCACGGTCTCGCGGACGCCCACGATCTCGGCGCGCACCTCGCCGCCTCGGGCATCACGGTCGTGAGCGGCCTCGCGATCGGCATCGACGCGGCCGCGCACGAAGGTGCCCTCGAAGCGGGCGGTCCCGTCGTCGGGGTCGTCGCGACCGGCCTCGACGTGGAGTACCCGCGCCGGCACACGACGCTCTACCGGCGGGTACGCGCCGCCGGGCTCGTGCTCGGCGAGACCGGGTTCGGCGTGCGGCCGAGCCCGAAGCGCTTCCCGGTGCGCAACCGCATCATCGCCGCGCTGGCCGACGTCGTGGTCGTCGTGGAGGCGACGCGGCGGGGCGGCGCGCGCATCACCGCCGAGTACGGGGCGCAATACGGGCGCCCGGTGTTCGCGGTTCCCGGCTCGCGGCGCAACGCGTCGGCCGAGGGGACGAACGCGCTGCTCGCGGACGGCGCCGAGGTCCTCCTCGACTGGTCGGACGTCGTCGTCGCGCTCGGGCTCACGCCCGCGGCGCGGCGGGCCGCCCCGGCGCGACCGGCGCCGTCCGCGCCGGGGCGGCGCGTGCTCGACGCGCTGGCCGGCGAGCCGGCATCACCCGAGTTGCTCGCGTCTCGCACGGCGCTGCCGCCGGAGGGCGTGGCGATGGCGGTTGCGGAGCTCGAACGGGGCCGGTGGGTCCGGCGCGACCGGGGGTGGGTGTGGCCGTGCTGACCCGTCGCCCCGCTACCGTTGGCGCGTGGGCTTCAACCCGTACCGGGTGCGCGTCAAGCGCAAGGCCGACGTCGCGATCGTCGTCGCCGCCTTCGTCGTCATCGCGGTGTTGCTCGGCTGGGCGTTCTTCGCGTGACGGCCGCGGGCCGTGACGGGGCGCGGGTCGAGGTGCGTCACGTGCAGCCGTACCAGGCGACGAAGGCGTACCGCTGCCCGGGCTGTGACCACGAGATCCCGCCCGGGCTCGGGCACGAGGTCGTGGTGCCGCACGACGCACCCGACCTGCGCCGGCACTGGCACACGAGCTGCTGGCATCGTGAGGCGCGGCGGCGCTCGGTCAGAACGTGCCCTCGATGACCTCGATGACCGGCTCGGCGCCGCCTGCGACGAGCACCGACGCGACGTCGAAGCGCAGGTTGGCGGCGTGGGTGCCCCGGGCCTCGAGCCAGCGCAGCGCGAGCCCCCGCAGCCGGCGCTGCTTGGCGAAGGTGACCGCCTCGGCCGGGAGCCCGAAGCCCACGCCCCGCCGGGTCTTCACCTCGCAGAACACGATCGTGCGGTCCGTGCGGAGGACCAGGTCGAGCTCGCCCTCGCGGACCCGCCAGTTCCGGTCGAGAACCTCGTAGCCGGCGCGTTCGTACCAGCGGGCGACCGCCTCCTCGCCCGACGTGCCGAGCACGCGCCGCGGGTCCGGCCGCGGCGCCCGCGGCATCAGAGCTCCTTGTCCTTCAGCTCTTCGATGTTGACGTCGCGGAACGTCACGACCCGGACGTTGGAGACGAAGCGGGCCGGTCGGTACATGTCCCACACCCAGGCGTCGTGCAGCTCCAGCTCGAAGTACGTCTGCCCGTTGTCGTTGCGGACGTTGAGCTGGACGTCGTTGGCGAGGTAGAAGCGCCGCTCCGTCTCCACGACGTAGGAGAACATCGGGAGGACGTCGCGGTACTCGCGGTAGAGCTGCAGCTCGATGTCGGTCTCGTACCGCTCGAGATCCTCGGCACTCACGGAGCGTTCCTGGGGAGCAATGTCACCGACCCACGGGACCGGCGCTAGACGCGCTTCTCCTTGACCTTGGCGGCCTTCCCGACCCGATCACGCAGGTAGTAGAGCTTCGCCCGGCGGACGTCGCCCCGGGTCACGACCTCGATCCGGGCGATGATCGGCGAGTGGACGGGGAAGGTCCGCTCGACGCCGACCCCGAAGCTCACCTTGCGGACCGTGAAGGTCTCGCGGCTGCCGCTCCCCTTGCGCCGGATCACGACACCCTGGAACACCTGGACCCGCTCGCGGGTGCCCTCGACGACCCGCACGTGCACCTTGAGGGTGTCGCCGGGCGCGAAGTCGGGGATGTCGTCGCGGAGCTGTGCGCGGTCGACGAGGTCGGTGGCGTTCATGCGGGTGGGCTCCCAAAGCCGGAGGGGTTCTTCATGGTAGCGGCCGCCGGACCACCCGGCTCACCCGGGTCACCCCGGCTCCGGCTCCCGCCTCATTCCGGGAACTCGGCGAGCAGCGCCTGCTCCTCGGGGCGGAGGGGCCGGTCGATCAGGTCGGGGCGGCGCGCGAGCGTGCGGCGCAGCGCCGCGGCGTGGCGCCAGCGGGCGATCCGGGCGTGATCGCCCGACCGCAGCACCTCGGGAACCTCGAACCCGCGGAACTCCGCCGGCCGCGTGTACTGCGGGTACTCGAGGAGGCCGTCGGCGAACGACTCCTCGCCGGCGGAGTCCTCGTTGCCCATGACGCCGGGCAGCAGCCGGGCGACCGCCTCGATCACGACGAGCGCCGCCGCCTCGCCGCCCGCGAGCACGAAGTCGCCGACCGACAGCTCGCCGTCACAGAGATGGTCGGCGACCCGCTGGTCGACGCCCTCGTATCGGCCGCAGAGGAGGGCGAACCCGGCCGACCGGGCGAGCTCGGCGGCGACACGCTGGTCGAAGCGGCGCCCGCCCGGCGAGAGCAGGAACAGGGGTCGCACCGGCTCGGTGTCCTCGACCGCGGCGAACAGGGGCTCGGGTGCCATCACCATGCCGGCGCCCCCTCCGAACGGTGTGTCGTCGACGCTGCGGTGACGGTCGGTCGCCCAGTCGCGCGGGTCGTGCACCCGAACGTCGAGCAGGCCCCGCTCGCGGGCGCGTCCGAGGAGCGACACGCCGAGCGGGCCGTCGAGGTACTCGGGGAAGATGCTGTAGACGTCGACGCGCACGCCGGGCACCGCTAGTCGAGAAGGCCGGACGGCGGGTCGACGGTCACGACGCCGGCCCGGTGCTCGACGACGAACACCATCGGCACGAGCCCACCGCGGTCGAGCACGAGTAGGTCGTGGGCCGGGTTGGCTTCGACCGCGACCACGCAGCCGAGGTCGACCCCGGCCCGATCGACGACGCGGCTGCCGATCAACTCGTGGGCCCACAGCTCGCCGTCGCCCGCCTCCGCGATCGGGTCGGCGCTGAGGACGGCGCCGCGCAGCTCGTCGGCGCCCTCGCGGGTGTGTACACCCGCGAAGTGCACGATGAACCGGCCCTGGTGCGGTCGACCGGCCTCCACGACCAGCCTCCGGTCACCGGCGTAGAGCACGGCTCCGGCCTGGACGCGTTCGGTGCGGTTCGTCGTCAGCGACACCATGACGTCGCCGCGCACCCCGTGGGCGCGACCCACCCGGCCGACCTCCAGTCGTGTGGGCTCGGCGCCGGGAAGGGGCGAACCGCTCGTGCGCCTACTCCGCGACGTCGACGGTGGCGCGCACGCCCTCGGACGCGCCTGCCGCTCGCGTCACCTGACGGAGCGCCTGGATCACGCGGCCGCGGCGCCCGATCAGCCGGCCCATGTCGTCGGGGCTGGCGTGCACGAGGAGGGTGACCTCGCCCCGCCGGTCCTGCAGCTCGACGTCGATCGCGTCGGGGTCGTCGGCGAGCTGGCGGCTGACGTACTCGACCACCGCGCGGGCCCGGGCGCCGACGATGCGGTTGCCCTCGCCGGCGATCTCGTCCTCGAACTCGTCGTCGTCGAGACCTTCGTCGTAGTCGTCGTACGCGTCGCTCACTCGCCGCTCTCCTCGGCTCCGCCGTCGCTCTCGACGCCCCCGGCCTCGGCCGGCGGCTCGGCGGCGGCCTCGGGCGTGGGCGCCGGCGCGCTCCCGGCCGGCGCGGCCGGCGCCGGCGACTTGCCGGTCACGTGGCCCCGGCGCGAGAGCTTGGTCACGACCTTGCCCTTGCGCTCGGACTCGAATGTCGACCACACGCCGGTGACCGCGAGCAGCTTCTGGACCTGCTCGGTCGGTTGGGCGCCCTGACGCAGCCACGCCAGCGCGCGGTCACCGTCGATCTGGACGTGCGACGGCTCCTGCCGGGGCCCGTAGTGGCCGATGGTCTCGATGATGCGGCCGTCGCGTGGGGACCGCGCGTCGGCGACGACGACGCGGTACGTGGGTTGCTTCTTCTTCCCCACCCGCATCAGGCGGATCTTCACGGCCACGAGGATTGCCTTTCGGGTCTTCGGTCGTCGGGCTGGCCCGGCGAGGGGTGCCCGGGGGCGGTCGTCGGGTCGGACGGGACAGGCTAGCGGAACGAGGGCGGGCTCAGCCCATTCCCGGACCCATGCCCGGCCCGAGGCTGCCCAGGTCGGGCATCGCGAAGCGGCCCCGCTTGCCCTTCCCGCCCTTGGTCAACTGCTTCATCATCTGCTGCACCATCTTGAACTGCTTGAGGAGCGCGTTGACGTCGGCGGTGGTCGTGCCGCTGCCCTTCGCGATACGCAACCGGCGGGACCCGTTGATGATGGTGGGCTCGCGGCGTTCCTGGGGGGTCATCGAGCAGATGATCGCCTCGACCCGGGCGAGCTCGCCTTCGTCGACGTCGGCGTTCTTCAGCTCCTTCGGGACCCCCGGCAGCATCGCGATCACGTTCTGGAGCGGCCCCATCTTGCGGACCTGGCGCATCTGGTCGAGGAAGTCGTCGAGGGTGAACTGCCCTTTCCGGAGCTTCTCGGTGGCCCGCTCGGCCTCCTGCGCGTCGAAGGTGGCCTCGGCCTTCTCGATGAGCGTCAGGACGTCGCCCATCCCGAGGATGCGGCTCGCCATCCGGTCGGGATGGAAGGGCTCGAAGTCCTCGAGCTTCTCGCCGACGCCGGCGAACAGGATCGGGTGACCGATCACCTCCTTCACCGACAGCGCGGCGCCACCACGCGCGTCGCCGTCGAGCTTCGTGAGGATCACGCCGTCGAGCCCGATCGCATCCTCGAACGCCTCGGCGACGTTGACCGCCTCCTGACCGGTCATCGCGTCGACGACGAGCAACGAGTTCTGCGGCTTGACCGCGTCGCGCACGTGCCGCAGCTCGTCCATGAGCTCCGCGTCGACCTGCAGCCGGCCGGCGGTGTCGACGACGACGACGTTGCGGCCGAGCCGCGTCGCCTCCGCGATGCCGCCCCGCGCCACCGAGACCGGATCGCTTGGCTGCGAGAAGACCGGGACGTCGATGCGCTGCCCGAGCACGCGGAGCTGCTCGACCGCGGCCGGCCGCTGGAGGTCGGCACCGACCAGCAGCACGCGCTTTCCGTCGCGCTCGAGGTGGCGCGCGAGCTTCGCCGCCGCGGTCGTCTTCCCGGAGCCCTGGAGACCCGACAGCATGACGACCGTCGGCGGCTGGGAGCTGATGACGAGCTTGCCCGTCGTACCCCCCAACGCCTCGACGAGCTCTTCGTGCACGATCTTGATGACCTGCTGCGCCGGGCTCAGGCTCTTGGCGACCTCGGCGCCGCTGGCGCGCTCCTTGACGCGCCCGATGAAGGTCTTGACGACGCGCACGTTGACGTCGGCCTCGAGCAACGCGAGGCGGATCTCGCGGGCGACCTCGTCGATGTCCTTCTCGGTGAGGACGCCGCGACTGCGGAGTCGTTTGAAGATCCCCTCGAAGCGGTCGGACAGCGAGTCGAACATGGGTGTCCGTTCAGCTCACGAGCGCGGCCGCGAACTCGTCGGGGTCGAAGGGAACGAGATCGTCGGCGCCCTCGCCGATGCCGACGAGCTTGACCGGCACGCCGAGCTCGTGCTCGATCGCGAGCACGACCCCGCCCTTGGCGGTTCCGTCGAGCTTCGTGAGGACCACGCCGGTGACGTCGACGGCGTCGGTGAACTCCCGCGCCTGGGTGAGGCCGTTCTGCCCGGTCGTCGCGTCGAGCACGAGCAGCACCTCGCGGAGCGCGCCCGGCCGCCGCTCGACGATGCGCCGCAGCTTCTTCAGCTCCTCCATCAGGTTGACCTTCGTGTGCAGGCGCCCCGCGGTGTCGACGAGCACGAGGTCGGCGCCGCGGGAGGCGGCGGCGTCCATCGCGTCGAAGAGGACGGAACCCGGGTCGGCGCCTTCCTGGCCGCGCACGAGCTCGACGCCCAGGCGCTCGGCCCACGTGCCGAGCTGCTCGGCGGCTGCGGCCCGGAACGTGTCGGCGGCGGCGAGCAGCACGCGATGGCCCTCGGCCTGCTCGCGGCGCGCGATCTTGGCGACGGTCGTGGTCTTCCCGACTCCGTTCACGCCGACGAACATCCACACGTTCGGCTGACCGGACTCGACGGAGAGCCGGCGATCGGCGCGGCCCTCGCCGTCGAGCTGGGCGACGAGCTCCTCGCGGAGCAGCTCGGGGAGGTCGGCGGCGGCCCGGGTGTGGGAGGCGGCGGCGCGGGCGCGCACGCCCTCCAGAATCCGTTGGGTCGTGGCCATGCCCGCGTCGGCGAGGAGCAGGGTCTCCTCGAGCTCGTCCCACGACTCGTCCGTGAGGTCGCCGCCGTGCCGGAGGCCGCTGAACGCGGCCCGCATCCGCGAGAGCCGGTCGCGCAGCCGGGGCGCCTCGACCGGGGGCGCTTCCACCGGCGGGGGCGCTTCGGCGGGAGGTGGCGCTTCGACGGGAGGCGGCGCCTCGACCGGGGGCGCCTCCGCCGGGGGGGCCTTTACGACCGGCTCGGGCACCGGTGGTCGCGGCGGCGCGGGCGGCCGGGCCGGCGGCCTCGTCGGCGGCGCCGGACGTTCCCGGAGACCCGGTTCGGCGCCCGTACCGCGGCGGGCCAGCGCGCGCGGCACCGCGATGAGGAGGGCGGCGAGCAGGAAGATGCCGACGATGACGAGCAGGATCGCGGTACCGGACATGCGAGAGGACGAGACTACAGGGGGTCGGGGGGCGTTTCGGTCGGTGGCGGCGCGAGCTCCACGGCCTCACCCTCCCGCCGCTGCGACCGGTTGCCGACGCGTTTGATCTCGCCGTTCGGAACGTGCCAGATCACGCCCTCGGCGTCGCGCAACCGGGTCAACCGGAGGCTCACCCACTCGACGGTGCCGGTCGCCGCGCCCGCGTCGATGACGTCGCCGACGCCGTACTGGTCCTCGAGGACGACGAACAACCCCGCGAGGTAGTCGCGCACGATCGTCTGCGCGCCGAACCCGAGCGCGACGCCGACGATGCCGGCACCCGCGATCAGGGGTGCGAGGTCGACGCCGAGCTCGCCGAGCACGATCAGCAGCGCGATCGTCCAGATGACGACGGCGGTGACGTTGCGCAGGACGGAGCTGATCGTCTCGGCCCGTTGGGCACGGCGGAGGGCGGCCGTGGGCGACGGCTCGGGGCCGCCGACCCGCCGCCGCAGCAGCGAGAGCGTCCCGTCGTCCTGCAGCCGGGCCGCGATGCGGCGGATGACGCGCTTCAGGATGCGCACCGCCACGTACGCGAGCAGCAGCACGATGACGATGCGGAGCGGCTTCGAGACGGCGTCGGCCGCCTCGGCCGCGTCCTTGCTCCCCGTGATGCGGTACGTCGTCGTGCAGAGCCAGTTGCGCTGGTTCGGGCTGCCGCACGCGTCGGTGAGACCGGACCCGGAAGCGGCCGCGGCGACGAGCCTCGGGACGCCGCTGCCGATCCAGATCGCGCCGGGTGCGGGCATCAGCGGCTCGGCCCGCCTACGCGCTGGCGAAGACGTCGGTGACGCGCTGGCTGATGACGCGGGTGGAACCGCCCGGAGGCATGGAGACCCCGTAGAGGACGTCGCCGGCCTCCATCGTGCGCTTCTGGTGCGTCACGATCAGCAACTGCGCCTCGTCGCGGAACTCGTGGATGAGGTCGAGGAAGCGATGCAGGTTCACGTCGTCGAGCGCGGCCTCCACCTCGTCGAGGAGGTAGAACGGCGAGGGCCGGGCGCGGAACACGGCGAACAGGAACGCGAGGGCCGTCAGGGAGCGCTCGCCACCGGACAGCAGCGAGAGCCGACGGACGTTCTTGCCCGACGGCCTCGCCTCGATCTCGATGCCGGTCTCGAGCAGGTCGTCGGGATCGATCAGCGAGATCCGCCCCGAGCCGCCGGGGAACAGCGTCGTGAACAGGGCCGTGAAGTGTTCGCTCACGTCGTGGAACGCCTGCTCGAAGACGGAGACGATCTCGCGGTCGACGGCGCGGATGACCCGGCTCAGCTCACGCCGGCTGTTCTTCACGTCCTCGAGCTGGTCGGACAGGAACTGGTGCCGTTCCTGCAGCGCGGTGTGCTCCTCGAGCGCCAGCGGGTTGATCGGGCCCATGAGCCGCAGCTCGCGTTCGAGCTCCCGGGCGCGCCCGGCGAGGGTCGTCCCCTCGGGAACCGGCGGCGCGGGCGCGTCGAGGGCCGCGGCCGGCTCCACCTCGTACTCCGTGCGCAGCGTCTCGGTCGCGCTCTCGAGGCGCAGCCGCGCCTCGGAGGAGTCGATCTCGGCCCGTTGCATCCGCTCACGGGTCTCGAGGAGATCCCGCTCGAGGGCGCTGCGTTCCACGCGGAGCCGGTCGAGCTGCTCGGCCGACGCCCGGGCGGCCTCTGCCTGCCGGCGCCGTCGCTCGCGGAGCCGGTCGTGGAGCGCTCCGACCGCGCCGCGGTGCTCGGCGATCCGATCGGCGAGCCGGGAGTACGCGGCGTCCCGTTCGAGCAGCTGCCGCCGCTGCCGTTCGGCCTCGGCCTGGGCCTCGGGGTCGCGTGTCGCCAGCCGCACCTCGACCTCTTCGAGGCGCTGCGCGAGCACGGCTCGGCGCTCCTCGACGGCCGCCCGTCGCACCTCGGCCGCCCGGGCCGCCGCGAGCGCGGCACGGGCCGTCTCGACCGCGCGCTGCGCGTCGACGCGCTCGACCTCGGCCGCGACCGCGCGCTGCTGGGCCTCGTCGAGCGCGGCGCGCGTCGCCCCGGCGTCGCGTTCGCCGCCGATGCGCCACGGGCCGCTGCCGCCGATGCGGTCACCGGCCGGCGTGACCGCGACGAGACCGGGGTACGCGAGCACCAGGTCGAGCGCGGTCCGCCAGCCGTCGACGAGCACGGTGTGCGCCAGCAACGAGGCGAGCACGGCGTGCAGACCGGGGAGGTGGGTGCGCACCTGCTCGATCAGGGGGCGCGAGCCCGGCGGGACGAGCGCGGACTGCGACGGCGTCGAACCAGTGGGGTCGGTGACGAGGAGCAGCGCGTGCGCGTCCCCGTCCTCGAGCTCGGCGATGGCACGGCGGAGCGCGTCACCGCGCTCGACCACGACGGCCCGCATCGCGTCGCCGAGCGCCGAGGCGACGGCCGCCTCCGCGCCGGGCGCGATCTCGAGGTGGTCGACGAGGGGGCCGACGACACCCGTCACGCCCTCGAGCTCGAGTGCGCCGGCAGCGGCGCGCGCGGCGCGCAGCTGCGCCTCGAGCGCATCGGCCCGCGCCCGCCACCGGGCCGCCTCGGCCTCCGTCGTGCGCCAACGCTCTTCCGCGGCACGCAACGTCTCGTCGGCGGCGGCGATCGCGGGGACGGCCTCGGTTCCCAGCAGCGTGAAGCTCGCCGCCTGGGCGTCGAGATCGGCGATCTGCGCGCGGAGTTGCACGGCGTCCGCGACCAGCGTCTCCACGACGCCCTCGTCGGCCGCGGCGGCGAGCTCCCGCTCGACACCGCGGCGCTTCTCGTCGATCAGCGCGGCGAGACCGCGCGTCCGCTCGCGGAGCGTCTCGGCGCGCACGAGCCATTCGGAGAGGTCGTCGTCGCCCAGCGCGCTGAGGGAGTGCTCCGCTTCCACGACCGCCTCGTCGAGCACCCGCAGCCGCTCGCGCAGCTCGACCTCGCGCGTGTCGAGCTCGGCCCGCTCGTCGCGGAGACGAACGATGCGCGCCTGGAGGCCGGCGATCTGATGACCGGCGAGGTGCAGCTTGATCGCGCGCAGCTCGGCGACGACGGAGCCGTGCCGTTGCGCGGCCTCGGCCTGGCGCTGGAGCGGTGCGAGCTGGCGGCGGACCTCGCGCAGCAGGTCGTTGAGGCGCAGGAGGTTGCCCTCGGTCGCCGCGAGACGCCGCTCGGCCCGCTCCTTGCGCTTCCGGTACTTGAGGACGCCGGCGGCCTCCTCGATGATCGCCCGCCGGTCGGAGGGCGACGAGTTGAGGATCGTGTCGAGCTGACCCTGGCCGACGATGACGTGCTGCTGGCGGCCGATGCCCGTGTCGGACAGGAGCTCCTGGATGTCGAGGAGCCGGCACGGGACGCCGTTGATCTGGTACTCGGAGTCGCCGGTGCGGAACAAGGTCCGCGTGATGGTCACCTCGGTGAACTCGATCGGGAGCAGGCCGGCGGTGTTGTCGATCGTCAGCGACACCTCGGCCCGGCCCAACGCCGGTCGCTGCGGGGTCCCGGCGAAGATGACGTCGTCCATCTTGCCGCCCCGGAGGGTGCGGGGGCCCTGCGCGCCGAGCACCCAGGCGACGGCGTCGACCAGGTTCGACTTGCCCGAGCCGTTGGGCCCGACGACCACGGTCACGCCGGGCTCGAACTCGAGGATCGTCTTGTCGGCGAAGGACTTGAAACCCCGCAGCATCAACGACTTCAGGAACAAGTGCCGGGCTCCTCACGTGTCGGCCGGGCCGGGTGGCCGCCGGGAAGGCGGGCCGGGTGCCTCCGGGCGGATCGTAGCGACGCCTCCCCCCGATTCCGCGGAGGCTCGGATCAGCCGACCCGGAAGCTCGCCTCGGCGCCGGGGAGCTCGTCGAGGCGCTCGACCCGGGTGACGCGGGCCCGGGGCGGCCCCTCGTGACACCACGCGACCAGGGCGTCGACCGCGCCGGGGTCGCCCTCGAACACCGCCTCGACCCGCCCGTCGGCCAGGTTGCGCACCCAGCCGGCGACGCCGTGGAGCACCGCCTGCTCACGGCACGACTCCCGAAACCAGACGCCCTGGACCCGGCCCGAGATCCACACGTGCGCCCGGGCCCGCGGCCCTACACCTGGCATGCCTCGCAGTAGAAGGTGGAGCGCCCGCCGACGCGGAGGCGGACGATCGCGTGGCGGCAGCGCGGGCACGGATCGCCTTCACGCGCGTAGACGTTGTGGTGGTGCTGGAACTCGCCCGGCTTGCCGTAGAGGTCGACGTACTGCTCGTCGGCGAGCGACGACCCCCGGTACTTCACCGCGTCCTGCAGGGTCTCCATCATCGCCCGGTACAGCCGGCGGACCTCCTGGTCGGTGAGCGTGTCGCTCGTGCGGTCCCACCGGAGACCGGCGCCCCAGAGGATCTCGTCGCTGTAGATGTTGCCGATGCCGGCCATGAACTTCTGGTCCATCAGCAGCGGCTTCAGCTTCGTCCGCCGCTTCGAGATGAGATCCCCGAAGTGCTCCCACGACATCGTGCGCGACAGCGGGTCGATCCCGAGATGGGCGAGCTCGGTCACCTGCTGCTCGACCCCCGCGTACTCGGTCACGAACATCTCCCCGAAGGTGCGCGGGTCGACGAAGCGGAGCTGACCACCCTGCTGGAACGAGATGACCACGTGGGTGTGCTTCGGGCGTGCTTCCCGTGCGCGCGCGGCGTGCAGGAGCTGGCCCGACATGCCGAGGTGGACGACGAGGACGTTGGCGTCGTCGAGCCGGCAGAGCAGGTACTTGCCGCGCCGGTCGACGCCCGTGAACGTGCGGCCGACGAGACGGTCGGCGAACTGCTTGCGCGTCCGGTGGCGGCGCACGCTGCGCATGCCGTCGACCTCGACGTCCTTGACCTTCTTGCCGACGATCTCGCGCTCGAGATCGCGGCGCACCACTTCGACCTCAGGCAACTCCGGCATCCTGCTCCCTGAACCCGGGGCTACCGGCCGCGCCCTCGCCGTCGCGGCCGACCGCTTCGGCCGCGAGACGGTTCCACGCGTCGCGCGCGGCGGCCTGCTCGGCCTGCTTCTTCGAACGGCCCTCGCCGCTCCCGCGCACCTCGCCACGCAACGTCACCGTCGCGTAGAACTGCTTGGAGTGGTCGGGACCCTCCGACCGCACGTGGTAGCGCGGCAGCTGCTCGAAGTCGCGCGCCGCGAGCTCCTGCAGGCGGGTCTTGTAGTCGTGCCCGCCGGGCCCGGCGGCGCCGCTGCGGATGCGTTGCTCGAGCAGGCGCATCACGAGGTCGCGGGCGGCGCCCCATCCGCCGTCGAGGTACACGGCGGCGATGACCGCCTCCATGGCGTCGGAGAGAATCGACTGCTTCGCTCGCCCTCCCGAGGCGTCCTCACCCTTCCCCAGGAGCAGCGCGGGGCCGAGCCCGATCGCCGAGGCGAGCTCGCCGAGGACCTCGGCGTTGACCACGGACGCGCGCAGCTTCGCGAGCTCCCCCTCCGGCAGGTCGGGGTACTCGTGGAACGCGAAGTCGGTGACCACCATGCCGAGCACGGCGTCGCCGAGGAACTCGAGCCGTTCGTTCGAGTAGGAGTCGGTGTGCTCGGCGCAGTAGGAACGGTGCACGAGCGCACGCTCGAGCTGGGTGGCATCACGGAACGACCACCCGATCGCGGCCTGGAGCCGGGCGAGCGCGTCCGCGTCCACGGCCTACCCCGCGGCTCGCCCGAGGCGGACGACGACGTAGTCGACGGCTTCACCGACCGTGTGCAGGTCCGCGAGGTCGTCGTCGTCGACCGTGAAACCGACGGTGCGTTCGCCCAGCTCCTCCTCGAGCGCCTCGACGAGCTCGATCAGGGCGAGCGAGTCGGCGCCGAGGTCCTCGGCGAACCGGGCATCGCGCGTGATGCGGTCCTCGTCGATCTCGAGGATCTCGACGAGACGCTCGCGGATCAGGCGCAGGACTTCGTCGGGTCCGATCGGCGACCGTTCGACGTGTGTCTCAGCCGGCATCCTCGACCACCTCCCTCATGCGCTCGGGCACCCGGGTCGCCACGCAGTCGGCAGCGACGTCGACCGCGCTCACGATCGCGCGCTGCGACGACGAGCCGTGCGAGATGACGCAGACACCGTTGATGCCGAGCAGCACGGCGCCGCCGGTCAGGTCGGGGTCGTACACCTCCGCGGCCTCGAGGAGCAGCGGCATCACGACCTTCGACGCCTCGCGCGCCTCGGGCGTCGAGTCGAGGATCGTGAAGACGTGCCCCGCGAACGCCCGGAGCGCGCCCTCGAGCGTCTTGAGGGCGACGTTGCCGGTGAACCCGTCGGTGACGACGACGTCGACGTGGCCCGCATGCATGAAGTCGCGTCCCTCGACGTTGCCGACGAAGCCGGGCACCTTGCGCATCAACTCGAAGACACGCTTGCGCAACTCGTCGCCCTTGCCTTCCTCCTCGCCGTTCGAGAGCACACCGACCGACGGCTCGTCGACCCCGAGCCGCGTCCGGGCGTACTCACGTCCCATACGGGCGAACTGCACGAGCCACTCGGGCGCGGCGTCGACCGTCGCGCCGGCGTCGACGAGCAGTTGCGGGTGCGAGTACGGGACCGGGATGGGGACCGCGATCGCCGGGCGGGCGACACCCCGCACGCGACCCATGCGCAGCAGCGCGGCCGCCATGGTCGCCCCGGTGTTGCCGGCGCCGACCATCGCGTCGGCGTCCCCGTCACGGACCGCCTGCGCGCAGCGCACGATCGAGGAGTCCTTGCGGGTGCGGACCGCGGTCGCGGGCTCGTCGTCCATCGCGATGACCTCGCGCGCGTCGAGGATCTCGACACCCTCCGGCGGCGTCCCTGCCGGCAGGTGAGCGGCGATCTCCTCGGCGCGCCCGACGAGCAGGATCCGGACGCCGACCGCGGTCGCGGCGGCGAGCGCCCCCGCCACGATCTCGGCGGGCGCACGGTCCCCGCCCATCGCGTCCACCGCGACGGTGCAGGTCACGTCGGGACCGCTCGTCGCGACACCGACGGCACCGGCTAGTCGACCTCGATCGCCTGCCGGCCCCGGTAGTGACCACAGTTGGTGCACACCACGTGCGGCACCTTCACCGCGCCGCAGTTGGGGCACAGCGACCGGGGCGGGGCCGCGAGCCGCGTGTTCGCGGAACGGCGCGAGTGGGTGCGGCTCCTGGGGGTCTTGCGCTTCGGGACGGCCATCGAGGGCTCCTTGGCTACGGACGTCGGTCGTCGGTCGGCAGGTCGGGCGTCAGAGCTCGAGCTCCGAGAGCACGGCCCAGCGGGGGTCGACGGGCTCGTCGGCCTCGTCGAGCGTCACCGCCGGCTCGCACGGTTCGTCGCAGTGCGGCGCCAACGGCAGCTCGAGGAGCACCGTGTCGCGCACCAGCTGTTCGAGGTCGATCTCGTGCCCGAGGATCGGGTACGTCTCGCCCTCGACGGGGTCGGGCTCGAAGAGCTCGTCGGCGTGGAGGACGATCTCGCGGTCGAGCTCGCGGAGGCAGACGCTGCACTCGGCCCGCCATCGGGCACCCACGGTGCCCCGGACCACGATGCCCTCCGGGATCCGCTCCAAGCCGACCCGCAGCTCGACCGGGCCCACGACCCGGGCCGCGGCGCCGCCGAGATCCGCCAGCTCCTCGTCGACGACGACGTCACGGCGCGCGCCGGGATGGCTCAGGAGGTCGGCGACGTCGATTCGCAATCCGGACATGGTGAGCGGGGCTCCAGGCCGCGGCACGGGCCGCCGGCACGGAGGATTCGGGTGGATGGTGCCCCGACACGGGTCGGGCGGTCCCCCAGGATACCCCCTGGCTCGCCGCCACCCCGTGTGCGCTCGCCCGGGGCTC
>DASRHL010000205.1:0-7034 GCA_035650535.1 Acidimicrobiia bacterium | reverse complement strand
GTAGCCGATCTGCGGCCCGAAGACGGCGATGGGGCGGCCCGTGGCGGTGTGCCGGCCGTCGACGAGGATGGCGTTGCTCGTCGCCGGGCTGTCGTCGGGCTGCGCGTCGAGCAACGCTTCGACGATCGGTTGCAGCGCGCCGAGCGACCCGGCGCCCGACCCCAGGCCGCCTGCCCGGGGGCTCGTCGGCGGTGCCGCGCCACCGGCGCGCTGCAGCGCCGCGCAGTCCAGTTGCGGGGTCGCGGCCGGGTCGGGACGGCCGAGGCCGGTCGGGTAGTCGGCGCGCTGCGTCGAGGTGGTGGGCGCGGCCGGGCTGTCCTCGAAGTGGAGCGCGTCGAAGACCTCGCGCGCTCTCGACGCGCTGCCGAGTGCCGTCGTCATGGTCGCGAGGCCGCAGAAGTTCGTGAGCTCGTGCCCTCCGCCCCGCCCGAAGATCGCGCCGATGTTCGCGGCGGTCGCGACGACGTCGGTCGGCGTCCACGGCGAGGGCGTCGCTCCGAGCACCTTGTACTCGGCGGGCATGAGTCGGTCGGGGTCGTTCTTCGCCGCGTCGATGAACGCGTTGACCCCGGCGACGTAGTGCCGGAAGTCGGCGACGACGCCCCTCCCCTCGGAGCCGGCGCGCGCGAGCGCGTCGATCTGGGCCTGCAGGTCGGCTTCGGTGTAGGGCGAGTCGGCGATGGTGTTCGCGTCGATCGGGACTCCCTGCTTGCCGACGAGCTCGGACAGCGTGCCGCGGCCGATGCGTCGGAGCACGTCCATCGTGAGGAGCCGGTCCTCGGCTGTGGTGTATCCCTCGGCGAACATCGTCGCGCTGCGCGTCCTGCCGAAGATGTGGGGGACGCCGGCGCTCTTGTCGCGGATCACGGTGACGTTCTTCGTCGGGTGGTAGACCCGCCCGACGTCGCCGGGTCGCACGCCGAACGAGGCGTCCTTGTAGTACTTCGTGAGCGTCGAGTCGGTGAGGTCCGTCGCGAAGTTCAACGCGTCGTACATGGCCCGCTGGTCGGCGACGTGCGCGGGATACCCGTTCGGATCCTTCGCGTCGGTCGCCGCGCCGACCTGGGCGAGCTCCGCCGGTGTCAGGTCGCCGCGCTGGCCGGGCGGGAGGATGTCGAGGAAGCCACCCGCGTCGCCGAAGCCGCGGAAGTGGCCGTCGGTCGCCGCGGCCGCCGAACGAGCGGGCACGGCAGTGGCGAGGCCGGCGACGAGCAGCGCCGCGGCCGCGAGCACGGCGCGCCGCCGGCGTCCTCCCATGGAGGCGGACGCTACCCACGCGGCGAGCCGCCGCGGGATTCAGGACTTGTCGCGCCGGTGTCCCTTGCTCAGCTCCACGAGGGCGGCGCGGTCGACCTGGTCGGCCCGGGCGACCGCCACCCGGATCTTCGTCAACGCGTGCAGGGTGCCGGTGCGCGTCCCGCCCTCGAGGATGGCGAGCTCGCCCACGATCGCGCCCGGTCCGACCTCGGCGACGGGTTCGCCGTCGACGATCACCTGGAGGACGCCGTCGAGGAGGAGGAACAGGTCGTCGCCGGGCTGGCCCTGCTCGACGAGGTTGCGCCCCTGCTTGATCGTCCGGATCTCGGGCTTCTGACCGCCCTGCATGATCGTGGCCGAGAGCTGGCGCTCGAGCGCGGTCTCGACCGCGGTGACGAGGGCCTCGGAGTCCTCGTCACCCCAAGGCGTGTGGAGCCCGGCCGAGCTGCGGTACCAGTCCTTGAAGTCGGTGAGGCCGGCCTTCGCCGCGAGCTTGCCCTCGGCGTCGAAGACCCAGTGGCGCGGGAACTTGCTGGCGCCGACGATCTCGAAGTCGGACGTGCCGTCGGCGCGGATCGTGAGCGCGAGCGTGGTCCACACGTCCGGGGGCTTCAACCGGAAGTACGGCGGGTGCTTCACACGGCGGGGGGCGGGAATCGGCGCGCGGCCGCCGGTCGTCTGGACGAACCGGGCCTCGGTGCCGCGGATCTGGGGCGCGCGCTGGATGTCGGGCAGGGCGACCGGCTCGAAGCGGGCGCTCCTGCGCGCGACGCTGACGGTCGTGAGGCCCATGCGACCTCCGCCGCAGTAACCGGCGTCGACGACGGCGCCGTCGCGCACCTCGATCCACGCCGCGAGCCGGTTCGCGAACCGGAACCGGCCGGCGACTCGCAGTTGCTCGAGCTCGTCGTCGTCCGCGATCACGTCGGGGGGCGGCTCGTCGTAGTGGGTCACCCCGACCTCGAACACCTGTCTCGGGAGCCCCGTCACCGCCTCCGACGGGATCCACGACAAGGACAGGACCGACGACTCGATGCGCACCCTCGCCCCCTTCGGCCCGGGTCCAACCCCGACGACAACTCCGGACGCGCGCCACGGTACGGCGTCGGGCAGGATGGGGCGAGGGGGCCAGCCCGGCCGGGCGGCGGGATACCAGCACCACTGCCGAGCGGGGGCCCGGCCACCTTGAGTCGGCGTGGCGGAGGATGCTCAATGGGCGACATGCGTGGGGACGCGGGGGACCCGATCACCGTCTTCCTCGCGGACGACAACGTGATCGTCCGGGAGGGCGTGCGCGCCCTCCTCGCGCTCGAGCCCGACCTGACGGTCGTCGGGACGGCCGCCGACTACGACGAGCTCGTGACGGGCGCCGAGAAGGCGGCACCGCAGGTGCTCGTGACCGACATCCGCATGCCGCCGAACTTCCAGAGCGAAGGCATCGACGCCGCGAAGGAGCTCCGCAAGCGTCACCCGGGCACCGGTGTGGTCGTGCTGTCGCAGTTCGACGACCCCGAGTACGCGATCGCGCTGCTGGCCGACGGGGCCGCCGGATACGCCTACCTCCTCAAGGACCGCGTCGCCGAGGGCGACCAGCTCGCCCGCGCCGTGCGGGAGGTCGCCGCGGGCGGCTCGGTCCTCGACCCGAAGATCGTCGAGGCGCTCGTGCGGCCGGTCAGCGGTGACGGCGACCTCACCGCGGCCGAGGAGGAGCTGCTGCAGATGGTGGCCGAGGGTCGCCCGATCAAGGCGATCGCGGCGGCGCAGGGGACGACGCCCGCGGCGGTCGCCGACTCGGTCGAGCACCTCTTCCTCCGGCTGTCGCAGGGCGCGTCCGCCGGCGCGACGGGAGCGTTGAAGCGCCTCCGCATGCTGCACCAGGCGATCGTCGACCGGGAGGAGCAGGGCGAGACGCTCAGCCGGCTGCTGCCGGGCGGCGTCGCGGAGATGCTGCGCGACGAGGGCTGGAAGATCGGCCAGACGGACGAGCTCGTCGTCACCGTCCTCATGTCGGACATCCGTGGCTACTCGGCGATCGCGGAGCGGACCGATCCGAGCCAGCTCGCGGGGCAGCTCAACGTGCACCGTGCCGAGATGAACCACGCGATCATCGACAACGGCGGCACGGTGATGCAGTTCGTCGGCGACGCGGTGATGGCGTGCTTCGGCGCCCCCGTGCCGTGCGCCGACCACGCCGACCGGGCGCTGGCGGCGGCCGTCGCGATGCACGCGCGGCAGGCCGCGGTCAACGAGCGGTGGGCCGGCGAGGACCTGACGCCGTTCGGCCTCGGCATCGGCATCTCGACCGGTCCCGTCGCCGCCGCGCTGCTCGGCTCCGAAGAACGCGTCGAGTACACCCTGGTCGGCGACACCGTGAACCTCGCGCAACGTCTCCAGGACCTCGCGCGTCCGGCCGGCCGCATCGTGCTGAGCGAGGCGGCGGTCGCGGCGCTGACGCACCCGCCGGCGTTGGTCGCGCTGGGGCCACAGGCCGTGAAGGGACGCGTGGCGCCCGTCCCTGCGTTCATGATCGACGCCGCTGGAGGATCGTGATGGGGATCGACCTCGACGTGCTCGTCACGCGCGGGCTGCGCAAGACCTTCGAATCGGACACCGCGCCCGTCCGGGCGCTCCGCGGCGTCGACTTGACGATGCACGCGGGCGAGTTCGTCGCCGTCATGGGTCCGTCGGGTTGCGGCAAGTCGACGCTGCTCAACCTCGTCGCCGGCCTC
Organism: Acidimicrobiia bacterium; assembly: GCA_035650535.1. Taxonomy (GTDB): domain Bacteria; phylum Actinomycetota; class Acidimicrobiia; order IMCC26256; family PALSA-555; genus DASRHL01. The sequence continues at coordinate 3,048 of DASRHL010000205.1, read as the reverse complement.
GACACCCCGACGGACGGGGACATCGCGATCGAGGGCGGGTCGCTCGTGGGCAAGACCGAGGACGAGCTCGCCGTGATGCGCCGACGCCACATCGGCATCGTGTTCCAGTTCTTCAACCTGCTCGAGGGCATGAGCGTGCTCGAGAACGTGACCCTGCCGGCCGTGATCGCAGGCGCGCCGCGCAAGCGTGCCGAGACCCGCGCGCGCGATCTGCTCGACCTGCTCGGGCTGGCCGACAAGGCGAAGGACGCCCCGGGCGTCCTCTCGGGTGGGCAGCGCCAGCGGCTCGCCATCGCCCGCGCCCTCGCCAACGAGCCGACGCTGCTGCTCGCCGACGAGCCGACGGGCGCCCTCGACTCCGAAGGTGGGCGCGAGGTCCTCGAGCTGTTCCGCCGGCTCCACGCCGGTGGCCAGACCATCCTGATGGTGACCCACGACGACGACGTCGCCGCGGCGGGTGACCGCATCGTGCGCATGCGCGACGGCCGCATCGTGACTCACGAGCAGGAGACGCTCGCGGGAGCCGCCGGTTCGGCGGCCGGATCAACGGGATAGGAGCGTGCGGGCGGTCTGGTACCGGGTCCGGGCCGACCTCCGGGCCCACTGGCGTGCCGTCCTCGGGCTGGCGCTGCTCGTCGGTGTCGCCGGTGGCGCGGTGCTCGGCGCGCTCGCGGGAGCGCGCCGGACGTCATCCGCGTACCCGCGCTTCCTCGACGCGTCGAACGCGGGCGACGTGCTCGTGAACCCGAATACACCCAACGGATCGCCCCTCCCGGACTACGCGGCGATGGCGCGGCTCCCGCAGGTGCGCGACTCGGCGTTCGTCGTCGGCATCGACCTGGTCGGCCGCGACGCGACCGGGCGCATCGACCCGAGCTGGTACGACGTCGTCAACATCGCGAGCGGCGATGGCCGGATGCTCCGTCGCGTGGAGCGGCCGAAGCTCGTCGCCGGCCGGCTTCCCGACCCCAAGCGGTGGGACGAGCTGTTCGTGAACGAGGCGCTCGCGCGAAACCACCACCTCCACGTCGGCAGCCGTGTCCCGATGGTGTGGTACCCCGAGACCGTCGTCCAGTACGCGCAGGATCCGTCGACGCTCCCGCCGGGGACGCCGCTCGACCTCACCGTGGTCGGGATCGGACGCTCGGGCGACGACATCGTGCGCGACCCCGACGACGTGTTCGAGCAGTACGTCGGAACGCCGGCGCTGGTCGCCAAGATCCCCGCTGCGGTGTCGTTCGGTGGGCTCAGCGTCCGCCTGAAGCATCGTGATGCCGACCTGAACGCGTTCGAGGACGGCGTTCGCCGGATCGTGAGGACGTCGTCGGTGTTCTTCCAGGAACAGCGATCGACCCGTGTGTCGACCCAGCGTGCCGTCCGGCCGTCGGTGACCGCGCTGGTCGTGTTCGCCGTCCTCGCGGGGATCGCAGGGCTCCTCGTCGTCGGGCAGGCGATCTCCCGCCAGATCTGGACCGAGGCGTCCGACTCCCCGTCGCTCCGGGCGATCGGGATGAGCACGGCGCAGCTCTTCGCGGTCGCGGTGGCCCGCGCACTCGTCGTGGCGGCGCTCGGGGCCGTCGTCGCCGTCGTCGTCGCGATCGCGGTCTCCCCGCTCGCGCCGATCGGGGTGGTCCGCGACCTCGAGGTCGATCCCGGCCTCCACGTCGACGCGGTCGTCCTCACCCTCGGGGGGCTCGCGACGTTCGCGTGCGTCGTCGTCACCGCGCTCTGGCCCGCGTGGCGCGCGTCGCGACGCCAGGGCGACGCGGCGCGGGCGAGCGCCGCGACGCCGGTGCGGGCCTCCCGGGTGGCCGATCGGCTCGCGCGGGCGGGCGCGCCCGTGCCCGTCGTCGCCGGCATCCGCATGGCGGTGGAGCCGGGCCGGGGTCGCACGTCCGTGCCGGTCCGCTCGACGGTCGCGGGTGTGGCGCTCGGGCTCGCCGCGCTCCTCGGGACGCTCGGGTTCGGTGCGAGCCTCACGCACTTCGTGTCGACACCGCGCCTCTACGGGCAGGACTGGGACCTCACCGTGCGCGCCGGGCCGGGCATCGACTCGGTCCACGCCGCGGACGCCGCCGCGAGCGATCCGAACGTCGCGGGGTTCACCCTCGGCGCGTTCGGTCAGGTGACGGTGGGAGGCGTCGACGTTGCCGCCGTTGGCCTCCAGCAGAGGGTCGGCAACGCGTACGTGACCCTGCTCGAGGGGCGGAAGCCGCGCAACGCGAGCGAGGTCGTGCTCGGCTCGACGACGCTCGAGCGGACCGGACGCTCGGTGGGCGACCGCGTCGCGGTCGTCGTGGGCGACCGGTCACGGACGATGCGCATCGTCGGGCGCGCCGTGTTCCCGCGGTTCGCCGCCTACCAGCTCTCCGACCGGACCGGTCTCGGCGTCGGCGCCGCGTTCACGTTGCGTGGCCTCGGCCGGCTGCTGCCCGAGGGGGACGCGCGCGATTTCGTGCAGTTCGGCCTCGTGCGCTTCAAGCCGGGCGTCGACCGCCGGGCCGCGGTCGCTCGCGTGAGGCGCGAAGCGACGATCCGCAACCTCGCGTCGCCGCACAGCTTCATCACCCGGCTCCGTCCGTCCGACATCGTCGGTTACGAGAGCGTCGATCGGGTTCCCCTCGTGCTCGCCGGCCTGCTCGCGCTGCTCGCCGTCGCCAGCGCGACCCACGCGCTCTTCGTCACCATCCGCCGCCGCCGGCGCGACCTCGCCGTCCTGAAGACCCTCGGTCTGACGCGTGGGCAGGTCTCGGCCTCGATCGCCTGGCAGGCGACGACGATCGGGGCTCTGGCTCTCGTGGTCGGCATCCCGCTCGGGCTCGTGCTGGGCCGCGTCGGCTGGACGCTGCTCGCCCACGAGCTCGGCGCGGTCGCCGACCCCGTCTGGCCGGTCGCCGCCACGGTTCTGGCGGTGCCGCTGACGCTCCTCCTCGTCAACGCGCTGGCGTTCGCTCCGGGCCGTCTCGCCGCGCGCACCCGTCCCGCCGTCGTGCTGAGATCCGAGTAGATCGGAGCCCTCCGTGGCCACGAGCCTCGAACCCATCGAAC
>DASRHL010000204.1:0-3363 GCA_035650535.1 Acidimicrobiia bacterium | reverse complement strand
CCGAAGATCGAGGCGAACGCGACGTGCTGCTCGTCGCTGAGGTCGTGCCCGCGGAAGAAGAGCACGAGATGACGCATCAGCGCGTCGTGGAGCTCGACCCGCTGCGCGTGCGGGACCGGTGCACCCGGGTCGACGCCCTCGACCACCGCGCCGATCACGGGCGTGACCGGCGTGACGGCGATCGACGCGTACGTCACACCGTTGCAGCCGGTTCGTCCAGGCCGTAGCCGAAGGTGCCCTCGAGCCGGCCGTCGCGCACCGGGTGCATCGCGGCGACGCGGCGGAGGCGCACCCCGCCGCCGGGCGAGGTGGTGAACCGGGCCAGGTACTCGGCGAAGACGTACCAGTCGGTGACGATCCGTCCCGAGAGCGTCAGGTCGTCGGCACCCGCGAACAGGCCGACGAGCTGGGCGGCCGCCGACGCGCCGTCGTACGCCTCCACCCGGGTACCCCGGGCACCGTTCGGGGACGGCCCGTCGACCCGGACGGCGGCGCAGTGGTCGGCCGTGAGGAGGTCGGCGACGTCCCCCGCCGCGAGCGCGTCGACGAAGCGATCGAGGAGGTGGCTGTGCTCGATCTCCTCGACGGGGAGGTACCCGAGCGGCCCGCTCCCGCCGGCCCGCGGGGGGACGCGCCCGGCCAGCACGTCCGCGAACGGGAAGTGCGTGAGCGCGATCTCGCCGCGGATGCCGTCGGGCGCGGTCGGGAACAGCACGGCCGAGTTGACGACGAACTCGGCGTCCGCGGCCGGGTTGTCGCCGATCGGCCCGGTCTGGCGCAGCGTCGCCGCGCTCTCGTTGAAGACGTACCAGTCGGCGACGAGCTGCTTGAGCTGGTTCGACGCCAGCACGACGTAGGCGTCGCTCCGATCGGCGTAGTAGTCGTGCACCGCAGGCGTCCCCTCGAGCACGGTGAGGGTGATGCCGTCGGCGGTCCGGTCGGGGAGGGGGAACCACGGGTCTTCCGAGACGGTCGACATGATCACGTCGGTGCGGGTGTCGACCTCGGCGGCGACGTGGGCGCGCACGACGTCGAGCGCGGCGCCGCGCGGCCCGGCCTGCGCCAACCAACCCTTCCCGGCCCATGTGAGCATGTGTCTAGGGTAGAACCCGAGCGACGGCCGCGTCGCCGAGACGGGGGGTGGAACCGTGCCGGATCCCGCGCACATCGTCCGCGTGTTCGAGGAGTACACCGGGGCGTTGACCCGCGGCGATGCCGCTGCCGCGGCCGCGCTCTTCGCGCCCGACGCCGTCGTCCGCGACCCGATCGACGGCCCGGTCCTGGAAGGCACTGCCAAGATCCGCGAGTTCTTCGCCGGCGGAGAGGGGATCCTCCACTCGCTCGAGCTCACCGGCCCGGTGCGCATCGCCGGCGACGGCGTGCACGCGGCCGCGCCGATGCGGGCGCGTCTCGACTTCGGCGACGGCCCGAAGCTCCTCGACACGCTCGACGTGATGACGTTCGACGACGACGGGCGGGTCGTGTCGATGGACGCGTTCTACGGCCCCAGCAACTTCACCGACGCGACCTGATCCATGGTCGCGCTCAGGCGGCGATCGCGGCCGCGAGGACCCGCTCGAGCGCGTCGGCGTCGGCCCGGATCTGCAGCTCGCCGTCGACCCGGCTGATGTGGAGCGCCGGGCAGAAGTAGCCGCCGGTCCCGACGAAGAAGTGGGGCGAGCCGACGACGCCGCGGCGGCGCCCGTCCTCCCACTCGGCATGGACCGCCGCGACGTCACGAACGTCGGGCGGTCCCAGCCCGTGCGCGGCGGCGACGGCGCGGAGAACGGCATCCGACGCGATGTCGCGCCCCTCCTCGAACAGTGCGTGGCGCAGCGCCAGGCTCACCCGCTCGCCGGTGACCGGCCCGGCCGCGTACGCCGCGTGTGCGAGCGCGAACGCCGGGATCGACGTGGCCGGGAACGCGCTGCGGTCGAAGCCGGTGAACAGGTCGGGGGCAACCTGTTCGCGCAAGGCCTCCACCTCCTCGGCGACGAAGCCGGGGTCGAGCGCGTGGCCGTTCACCAGCTCGAGCGGCCACGCCCGGACGACCAGGACCGGCGTGTCGCGCCCCGCCGCGGCCCGCCGGGCGACGAGCCGGCGGAGCCCCACGTGGGTGAACGGACACGCGACGTCGGCGAACACCTCGATGACCTGCACGCCCGCAGTGTCGGCCCCTGCCCGATCGCGGGCCAGGGGACAAAGCCCCATCCCCGCCCGTCCGCGGGTGCTCGCGGGCCGGGGCAGAATGCCCACGACCCTCGGGGGGAGGCGCGCCATGTTCGATCTCCTGGTACGGAACGGCACGATCGTCGACGGGACCCGCATGCCGCGGTACCGGGGCGATGTCGGCATCCGCGACGGTCGCGTCGCCGCGATCGGCCGCCTCCGTGACGCCGACGCGCACCGGGTGGTCGACGCGGACGGCCTGATCGTCGCCCCGGGTTTCGTCGACCTGCACACGCACTACGACGCGCAGGTCTTCTGGGATCCCTACTGCTCGCTCTCGGGCTGGCACGGTGTCACGTCCGTGGTCATCGGCAACTGCGGGTTCGGGTTCGCGCCCGTGCTGCCGGAGTTGCGCGAACGCTCGATGCTGTCGATGACCCGCAACGAGGCGATCTCCCTCGACGCCATGAAGGCGGGCATGCCGTGGGACTGGGTCACCTTTCCCGAGTTCCTCGCCAGCCTCGAGCGCGCGCCGAAGTCGCTCAACCTCCTCCCCTACGTGCCCCTCTCACCCCTGCTCGTGTGGGTTCTCGGGCTCGACCGCGCGAAGGCGGGCGTGCTCCCCACCGACGCCGAGCACGACGAGCTGTGCCGGCTCCTCGACGAGGCGATGGACGCGGGCGCGTGCGGGTGGTCCGCGCAGCGGCTCCTCCCCACGGGCACGATGCCGATCCAGCGCGACCACGACGGCACGCCGATGCCGACGGACGTCATGCACGACGAGACGTGCCGGGCGCTGGCGCGGGTGCTCGCCCGCCGGGGTGAGGGCTTCATCCAGATGACCATCTCGTCGGGGGACCACGAGGCCGACCGCCGGCGCTTCGAGGAGATGGCCGCCATCAGCGGGCGGCCCGTGATCTACAACGTGCTCGGCGCCGTCGACCGTGCACCGACGGCGCACCTCGACACGATCGCGTGGCTCGAGGACTGCCGGGCCCGTGGGCTCCGCGTGTACGCGCAGGCGGTCACGTCCGACTTCGGGTTCACGTTCACGCTCGAGGACTTCAACCTGTTCGACGACGCCGAGGCCTGGCGCGAGATGCTGCTCGGCACCCCGGAGGAGCGCCTGGCCAAGGTCGCCGACCCCGGCCGCCGCGACGCGCTGAAGGCGCGGCTCCCGTTCGCGGGGACCGG
>DASRHL010000203.1:0-15404 GCA_035650535.1 Acidimicrobiia bacterium | reverse complement strand
CGGGCCACCGACGTCGACACGAGCGAGACGTCGAAGGCCGAGTACCGCCGCCGCTACGACCTCGCCGTGGCCGGGCGGGCATGAGCGACGCTCCGGCGAACCCGTGGGACCAGCGCCTCGGCGTCTGGTGGATCGCCGAGGATCACCCCGACCTGCCCGCGGTCGTGGCGTGCCCGAGCGGGGTCACGCTGACCTTCGGCGAGCTCGCCGGCCGCGCCCATCAGCTCGCCCGGGCGCTCCGAGCGAACGGCGTCCAGAAGGGGGACATCGTCGCCTACGCGCTGCCCAACGACGTCGACATCCTGATCTGGCAACTGGCCGCGAACGAGTCGGGGTTGCGGTCGGTCGCGCTCAGCCCGGCGCTCTCGGCGTCCGAGGCACGGACCATCGTCGACCACTCGGGTGCGGTCTGCGTCGCCGTGCACGAACGGTCGCGTGACGCGGCCGCCGCCCTCGCGTCGGCGCCGTCGTTGCGCCTGCGCGTGGCCGTCGGTGGGCCGATCGACGGCTTCACGCCCCAGGACGAGCTCCTCGACGGTCACGGCACGGGACCCCTCGAGGCACGCTTCCTCGGTGGCGCGATCTCCTACTCCTCCGGCACGACCGGGCTGCCGAAGGCGATCGTGCGGCCGGTGCCCGCCGTCGACCCGTCGGTCGCGGCCGACGCGACGAAGCTGTTCGGCCAGGCGTTCCAGTTCCTCCCGCTGCAGGGCTGCCACCTCGTGTCGGCGGGCATGCACCACGGCGGGTGCCAGAGCTTCTACCACGGCGCGTTGAACGTCGGGCAGGCGCTCGCGATCGAGGGCCGGTTCGACGCCGAGCAGACGCTCGCGATGATCGAACGCCACCACGTCACGACCGCGTACATGGTGCCGACGCAGTTCGTCCGCATGCTGCGCCTCCCCGACGACGTCCGCTCGAAGTACGACCTGTCGAGCCTGCAGGTCGTCGTCCACTCGGCCGCACCCTGCCCGTTCGAGATCAAGAAGCAGATGCTCGAGTGGTGGGGACCGGTGATCTGGGAGACGTACGGCGGCATGGAGGGCGCGGCCACGATCGCGAAGCCGCACCGCTGGCTCGAGAGACCGGGGACGGTCGGCCGCGCCGTGAAGGGCATGACGGTGACCGTGCGCGACGACGACGGGAACCTGCTCCCGCCCAACGAGGTCGGGACCGTCTACATGGAGCCGGTCGGTCCGAGCTTCGAGTACCGCGGCGATCCCGAGCTGACCGCGTCCGTGCACCGCGGCAAGGCGTTCACGATCGGCGACATGGGCTACCTCGACGAGGACGGCTACCTCTTCCTCTGCGACCGCGCCCGAGACATCGTCATCAGCGGCGGCGTCAACATCTACCCGGCCGAGGTCGAGGGCGTGCTCGCCTCACACCCGTCGGTCGGCGACGTCGCGGTCATCGGCGTTCCCGACCCCGAGTGGGGCGAGCAGGTGAAGGCGGTCGTCGAGGTCACCCCCGGCGTCGAGCCGTCCGCCGCGCTCGCCGACGAGCTGATCGCGTTCTGCCGCGAGCGACTCGCCGCGTACAAGTGCCCGCGCTCCGTCGACTTCCGCGACGCGCTCCCGCGCACCGACGGCGGCAAGCTCTTCAAGCGCATCCTCCGCGACGAGTACTGGGCCGGTACCGGGCGGAAGTTGTGAACTTCGCGTTCGACGAGAACCAGCAGCTCCTGCGCGAGAGCACCCGCCGGTTCCTCGCCGACCGCCAGCCCCTCTCCGCGGTGCGAGCGCGGCTCGAGTCGGCGTCGACGTTCGACCGCGCCGTGTGGGAGGAGGGCGCGGCGCTCGGATGGACGGCGATGCTCGTCCCGACCGAGTACGACGGCGGCAGCGTCACCCACCAGCCCCTCGTCGACGCGGTCGCGATCGCGGAGGAGCTCGGGCGCGTCCTCTATCCCGGGCCGTTCCTGCCGACGAACGTCGTCGCCGACGCGATCGCGCGCGAGGGGACCGACGAGCAACGCAAGCGCTTCCTCGCCCCGATCGCACGGGGTGAGACCGTCGCCGCGTGGTGCCTGACCGCCGACGGAACGCCCGACCTGGACGCGGTCGCGGTCACGGCGTCCGGCGCCCCGGGCGGGGGGCTCACGCTCGACGGGGTCGCCCGCTTCGTGCACGACGCCCACGTCGCCGACCTCCTCCTCGTGGCGGGCCGTACCGGCGCCAGCGTCGTCCAGGTGCTCGTCCCTGCCGACCACGCCGGGGTCGAGACCCGGGTGCTCGGCGGCATCGACCTGACCCGGCGGCTCTGCGAGGTGCGCTTCGCCGGGGTCACGGTCGACCCGGAGGCGGTCGTCGGCGACGGCGCGCGCACCCCCGACGCGATCGCGCGCTCGCTGCGCGTCGCCACGGTGCTCCAGGCGGCGGAGGCCGTGGGCGCCGCCGACGAGCTGTTCGCCCGTACGGTCGAGTACGCGAAGGAGCGGGTGCAGTTCGGCCGGGCGATCGGCAGCTTCCAGGCGATCAAGCACAAGCTCGCGAACCTGCTGGTCGAGCTCGAGGCCGCACGCGCCGCGACCCACGACGCCGCCCTCGCCCTCGCCGACGGCGCGGACGACGCCGAGGAGGCGGTGGCGGTCGCCGGGTCGTACGTGCGCGACGCGTGTGCGCACCTGAGCGGCGAGGCACTGCAGACGCACGGCGGTATCGGCTTCACGTGGGAGCACGACGTGCACCTGTACGTCCGCCGCGCGAGGTCCGAGCAGCTCCTCTACGGCGACCCGGCCTGGCACCGCGAGCGGCTCTGCACGCTGGTCGAGGCCCGCGTCCCCGACGGGGCCGCCGGCGCGGGGGCCGTCTGATGGACGTCACGGTCCCGCCGATCCCGCCCGCGTACGACGGGTACCGCGAGCGGGTGCGCGCGTTCGTCGCCGAGCACCGTCCCGACCTCGGATGGACACCGCGCGCCGGGATGCGCGTCCCCGACGACGAGGCCGACGTCGAGAAGCTGCGCGCGTGGGTGCGCGCGCTGTACGACGCCGGCTTCGCGGTCGACCCTCCCGACGGGCGCGGCGACGAGTTCGAGAGCCGGATCCTCCGCGAGGAGCTCGGCCGGGCCGGTGTGCCGTACGTGCTCGGCAACCCGTTGGTCGCGGGCGCGCTCCGGCTGTTCGGCACCGACGAGCAGCGCCGCACGTACCTTCCACCGATCGCGCGTGGCGACCACATCTGGACGCAGCTCTTCAGCGAGCCCGACGCCGGCAGCGACCTCGCGTCGCTGACGACGCGCGCCGACCGTGACGGCGACCACTTCGCAGTCAACGGCCAGAAGGTGTGGAGCACGTGGGCGCAGTTCGCCGACTTCGGCTACCTCCTGGCACGCACCGAACCGGTCGCCGGGCCCGCCGGCATCACGGCGTTCATCCTCGACATGCGGACGCCGGGCGTGACGACGCGGCCGTTGCGCGAGATGACCGGCACGTCCGACTTCAACGAGGTGTTCCTCGACGACGTGCGCATCCCGGCCGGCAACGTCATCGGCGAGCCCGGTCAGGGCTGGCGGGTGGCGACCGCGAGCCTCGCGACCGAACGCGGTGGCGTGGGCCTCGGCGGGACGGCCGACGCGGTCGCCGCGCTCGTCGGCATGGCGCGCCGCTACCGCCGGGGCGGCGCGCCCGCGATCGAGGACTCGGCGGTGCGTCAGGACATCGCGCGCTTCGCGGCCCGGTCGCGGATCCAGCGCGCGCTCGGGTACCGGGTCGCGACCAAGGCGGCGGCCGGCACCGTCGACGCATGGGACGCGCCGCTGACCAAGATCTGGTACAGCGAGCTCAACCTCGAGCTGTGCGAGTACGCGATGGCCCTGCAGGGTCCGGTCGGCGCGCTCGTCGAGGGCGAGCCGCTCGCGCACGACTCGGGGCGCTGGCAGGACGCCTTCCTCTACGCGCGTGCGTACACGATCGCCGGCGGCTCCAACGAGATCATGCGCAACCTCATCGCGGAGCGCGGCCTCGGGCTGCCGCGCGAGGCGAGAGGTTCCTGACGGCCCGATGGACGACCCGCTGCGCCTGCCCGACGACCTCGTGGCGTGGATCGGCGCGGTCGCCGGCGGCGCCGTCGTGAGCCTCGACCGCAAGCCGGGCGGCGGCCGGAAGGAGGCCTGGTTCGTCGACGTCGAGGTCGACTCGACCAAGGAGCGGCGCGAGCTCTTCCTGCGCTACGACCGTTCCGACCCCTCGCGCACCGGCGACCCGTGGACGCTGCGGCGCGAGGCGACCGTCTACCTCGCCTTGCAGGGGACGGAGGTTCGGGTCCCGACCGTCGTCGCCGTCCACCCGCAGCACCAGGCCATGGTCACCGAGCGCCTGCAAGGGGAGAACTGGTTCTCGCGCATCGCCGACGCCGACGAGGAGCTCGGCACCGCCCGCGACTTCATGCACCGGCTCGCCGCGCTCCACCGGCTCGACGCCCGGACGCTCGAGCTCCCCGGGTTCCCCGACGCGTCGACGCCCGTCCCCGACCTGGTGCGCCACGAGCTCGACGAATGGGAGGGCGTGCTCGCGTTCCGCGGCGGCGCCGTCGACCCCGTGCTCCGGCTCACCCTCGACTGGCTGCGCGCCAACGTCCCTGCGTTCGAGGGGCCCGCGGTGCTCGTGCAGGGCGACACCGGACCGGGCAACTTCATCTACGCCGGCGGCCGGGTCGTCGCCGTCGTCGACTGGGAGCTCGCGCACCTCGGCGACCCGATGGACGACATCGCGTGGCTGTCGTTGCGCGCGACGCAGGAACCCTTCACCCACCTGCCCGACCGGCTGCGCGAGTACGAGGAGCTGTCCGGCAACCGGATCGACGAGGAGCGCGTCCGCTACTACCGCGTGATGGCGGAGGCGAAGCTGCAGGTGATGACGCACCGCCGCGCCGAGTCCGAGGCCGAGGCCGGGCTCGAGGGCGGCGACCTCGGCAACCGGCTCATCTACGGCATCCTCCACCGCCGGCTGTGGTTCGAGGCGCTCGGCGAGGTCGCCGGCTTCGAACTGACGCCCGTCGAGACCCCGCCGCCGCACCCGCCATCGGAGCACGACCGGCTCTACGCGTCGCTGCTGGCGCAGTTGCGTGACGTCGTCGTCCCGAGGATCACGGATCCGCTCGCGCTCGCCCGCACGAAGGGCTTCGCGCGCGTCCTCAAGTACCTCGCGGCCGTCAACGCCGACGGCCCGTTCTTCGACGCGTGCGAGCTCGACGACCTCGCGAAGCTGCTCGGCGAGCCCGTCGACCGGCTCGAAGACGGTCGCGGGCGCGCCGCCGACGCGGTGCTCGCCGGCCGGCTCGACCCGGCCGAGTACCTCGGCTACGCGTGGCGCCGCGTCGCGCGCGACAACGAGTTGTTGCGCCCCGCGTCGGGCGTGCTCGCCGACCGGCACTGGCCCCCGCTGTCGTGACGGGCCCGCCGCGCGAGTACCCGGTCTTCGGGCCCGAGGACGACGACTTCCACGACGAGGTCCTGAGCGACCGCTGGTGGGAGACGGAGACGGTGTGGTTCTCGTGGAACGTCCCCGAGCGGCGGCTCGGCGGCTGGACGTACTGCCAGGCGCGACCCAACGCGCGGCTCTGCAACGGTGGCGCCTGGGTCTGGGACGACACCGCGTCCTATCCGTGGGAGCTGCCGTACCGGGCCGACTATTCGGGTCTCCGGCTGCCCGACCGCAGCGAGCGCGACCTGCGCGACTTCGAGTGGCCCAACGGCGTCCACGTGAAGATGATCGAGCCGCTCACCCGCTACGAGATCGACTACGAGGACCCCGGCGCGTTCGAGGTGCACCTCGTCTTCGACGCCGTGATGGCGCCGAACCCGCATCCGGTGGGCGTACCCCCGTTCCTGACCGGTACGCACCTCGACCAGGCCGGCCATGTCACCGGCACGATGGTGCTGCACGGGGAGCGGATCCCGATCGACTGCTACTCGGTGCGCGACCGCTCGTGGGGACCGCGACCCGCGGGTCGCCCCAGGAAGCGGAAGCTCGCGGACGCGGACGTCCATTCCGGCACGGGTGGCATCGGCTACTCGTTCGGCGTCGCGTCGCCGCGTGACGCCTGGCTCGTGTACTCGATCCCGTCGGCCGACGACGACCCGGTGGTCTGCGGCTTCCTCGTCCGCGACGGGGAGTACGCGCACGTTCTCGCGGGCGACCGCCGCGTCGAGGTCGACCCCGAGACCGGCTGGGTCGTCCACGCGGAGATCACGGCGACCGACGACGCCGGCCGCGAGCTCGCGGTCACGGGCGACGGCCTCAGCCGGCACTGGAAGGGGTACGGCGGCGACACGTTGATGCGCTGGCGGTGGGACGGCGTCGAGGCCCACGGCGAGGATCAGACCTACTTCTCACGCGCGACGTGGGAAGCCAGGCGCGCGCGGGCTCGGGCCCGGCCGGGCCGTTGATGCATCCGACCGAGCCGCCGACCACCGGCGGTACGCTGCCCCGATCGGGGCCACGAGACCAAGAAGCGCCGGCGTGACGGCCGCGAAGGCGACGACCGCGGGCACGAAGGCGCCCGGCAGGGGAGCGTCCGTCCGGCGCACCGGCTCGACACCCAACGCCAAGCTCGCGGCCCGGGTCGCGGACCGCATCGTCGACGACATCGTCGATCGCGGGTGGCCCGAGGGAGAGGTGCTGGGCTCGGAGACCGAGCTGATCGCGCGGTACGGCGTCAGCCGCGCCGTGTTCCGGGAAGCCGTCCGGCTCGTCGAGCACGCCGGCGCGGCGCGGGCGAGGCGGGGGCCGGGTGGCGGGCTCGTCGTGACGGCGCCGTCGGTCACGACCGTGATCGACGCGGTCATGGTGTACCTGACGTACGCGCAGGTCCGGCTCGACGAGGTGTTCGAAGCGCGCCTCGCCGTCGAGGAGACGATCGCCGAGATCGTCCCGGCGCGGTTGACCGAGCAGGGCATCGCGAGGTTGCGCGAGCTGGTCGACGACGAGGCGGCCGGGCGCAGCCACGACCTGCGCCGCCTGCACACGGAGCTGGCGTCGATGACGCGCAACCCGGCGCTGGAGCTGTTCGTCGAGATCTTCACCCGAGTCTCGAACAACTACCTCGGCCCGGTGCCGACGGTCGGGCGGCTGACCGCGTTGCACAGCGCCGAGGTGCACGCCCGCATCGTCGACGCCGTCATCAGCGGCAACGAGGGCGTCGCCCGCCGGCGCATGCGCGCGCACCTGCTCGCGGAGGCCGACTGGGTCCGCCGGCGCCGCGGCGCGCGCCAGCACCTCGATCCGTCGCTGCTCGGGCTCGCGCCCGAGCCGTCGAAGCGGGCGGAGGCGGTCGCGAGCGAGATCTTCGGCGAGATCGCGAGCTCGGGGTGGCCGGTCGGGCAGTTGCTGGGTTCGGAGCCGGAGCTGGTTGAGCGCTACGGCGTGAGCCGCGCCGTCTTCCGCGAGGCGGTCCGGCTCCTCGAGCACCACCAGATCGCCAAGATGCGCCGCGGTCCGGGCGGGGGGCTGTTCGTCACGGAACCGGGCGTGGACGCGATCACCGAGGCCATCGCGCTCTCCCTCGAGCGGCGGGGCATCCAGGCGAAGCAGCTCGCCGAGGTCCGTAAGGGCGTCGAGCTCGCCTGCGTCGAGCTCGCGACCGAACGCCTCGACGACGACGGGATCGCCCGGTTGGAGGAGGGTCTCGCCCTCGAACGGGCGGTCCACGAGGCGGAGTTCTCGCCGGCGGCCCACGACGTGCACGTCGTCATCGCCGAGGTCACGGGCAACCGCGTGCTCGCGCTCATCGTCCTCGTGCTCGCCCGCCTCAGCCTGTTGCACCAGAGCTCCGGGAGGACCCGCCCTCCCGGTGCCGAGATCGAGCGCGACGTGATCGCGATCCACGAGAGCATCGTCGAGGCGATCCTCGCCAACGACGCGCAGCTCGCCCGGTTCCGCATGCGCCGGCACATCGAGACGCTGTCGACCTACCTGCGCTGAGCCTGCTCCGTCGCCGGTTCGGGCTCGGGGTCCGCCGCGTCGCGCAGCCACCGGCGGACGGCTTCGCGGTGGTCGTCGGTCAGGCCCGAGCGGACCATCCGCTCGCTCTCCCGCGGCAGCGCGTCGCGCAGGTCGAGCGCGAGCGCGTCGCGGATGTTCTCCTTGAGCAGCGTCCACGCCGCGCGGGGCCCAGAGGCGATCCGGCGGGCCCATTCGAAGGCGGCGGCGGCCAGCTCGTGGTCGGGGACCACCCGGTTGACGAGGCCGAGCTCGAGTGCGGTCGTCGCGTCGACCTCGGTGTCGTCGACGAGGAGTTGCAACGCGCGCGACGGGCCGAGCAGGCGCGTGAGGAACCAGGGGCCGCCGAAGTCGCCGCTGAAGCCGAGACGGCTCCAGCTGGGCAGGAAGCGTGCCGACGCGGCGGCGATCCGCAGGTCGGTGGCGAGCGCGATGCCGATGCCGGCGCCCGCCGCGGGCCCGTTCATCGCGGTGATCGTCACCTTCGACGCCTCGTGCAGCATCACGACCATGCGCGCCTGGTTCGCGAGCTCGACGGCCGAATCCTCGATGCTCGGCGCAGCGGGCGCCTCGCCGGCGGCCCGGCGGCGAGCGACGCCGTCGCGCACGTCGCCACCGGCGCAGAACGCCGAGCCCGCCGCCGTCAGCAGGATGCAGCCGACCTCGGGATCGCACTCGAAGCGCTCGAGGACGACCGGGACGTGCTCGTACATCTCGACGTGGAGCGCGTTGCGGCGCTCGGGCCGGTTCAGCGTGACGATGCCGACACCGTGGCGGATCTCCGCCACGACCATCTCGGTCCCTGTCTCGACGCGCGCCACGGTCAGCTCGTCGTGAGGCCTGCGACCCGCGCGGCCGGGCCGAGGCCGCGGTCGTGCGGGTTCTCGGCGAGGTAGGGGCTCACCGCGACGACCTGCACGCCCGCGGGCAGATCTTCCGGGCGGTCGTCGACGAACACGGCCCGGCCGGGCTCGACCGCCAGGTGGTCGGTCCGGTAGCGGCCGTCGCGGTCACGGGAGACCTTGGAGTGGAAGGCGGCGGCGAGGTGGTGGATGCCGAGGCTGCGGGCGCGGCGCTCGGCGTAGTCGGCGCCGCCCGCGCTCCAGACGAGGACCCGGACGCCCAGGCCCGTCCGGAGGTGCTCGAGCAGCTCACGGGCACCCGGCCGCAACGACGTGCCGGTCAGCGAGTCCACGATGCACCCGTCGACGTCGAACACCCAGACGGCAGCCGCCACGGGAATTGAGTATACCGAAACCGGTGTGCAGGCCGGGCCGACCCGCCCCGGCTCGGGGGGAAAAACAGTATACTGAAAGGCCGTGGCGCCGACGGCGCCGTAGGGGAGCGTCCATGCCCGAGCAGCAGGCACCGGAGTCGCTGCGCGTCGACGACGAGCTCGAGAAGGAGTTCGCCTCCGCGCTGCAGTACGAGCTGCGCGACGACGACATCGAGCGCGCCCGTCTCCTCCTCGGGGTCGACACCGCGTACAAGACCCGTGAGCACTTCTCGGTCGCGACCCCGGACGTGATCCGCAACTGGGCGTACGGAACCGGTGACGACAACCCGCTCTACACGGACGAGGGCTACGGTCCGACGACCCGCTGGGGCTCACAGATCGCGCCCGCCACGCTCGCCGGTCACGTCAAGACGCCCATGCTCGGCGACCCGGTGCCGGCCGAGGTGAAGGAACGGACCAAGCACCTGTTCCGCGGGATCCACGTCTTCGTGTCCGGCGGCACGTGGGACTGGTACCGGCCGATCTATCCCGGCGACCGGCTGTTCGCGTTCGGCGGCGAGGAGACGCTCGACGTCAAGCAGTCGGAGTTCGCGGGACGGTCGGTCGTCCAGGTCAGGCGCGACGTCGTGCTCAACCAGCGTGGCGAGACCGTCGGCGTCTACCGCATCCTGCGCATCCTGACCGAGCGCAAGGCCTCCCGGAACCGGGGCAAGTACGCCGACGTCGAACCGGCGCGTTACACGGACGACGACTACGAGCGGATCGACGCGATCTACGCGCAGGAAGGGCCGCGCGGGGCCGAGAAGCGCTACTGGGAGGACGTGCAGGTCGGCGACGAGTTGCCGCCGATGGTGAAGGGCCCGCTGACCGTCACCGAGATGATCGCGTTCCACGCCGGCGGCTACGGCTTCGTGCCCTACGGGCTGCGCGCGTCACGCCTCGGTTATCAGAACCGGCAGCGCATCAAGCCCTTCTACATCAAGAACGAGCAGGGTGTGTGGGACGTCGCCCAGCGCCTCCACTGGGACTCGCAGTGGGCCAAGGCGATCGGGAACCCGATGGCCTACGACTACGGCGTGATGCGCCAGTGCTGGTTCTTCCACCACGTGTCGGACTGGGCCGGCGACGACGCGTTCGTCGAGAAGCTGTCCGACTCGATCCGCAAGTTCAACTACATGGGTGACACGCAGTTCCTCTCGGGGAAGGTGGTCGCGAAGCGCGAGGAGGACGGCCGTCACGTCGTCGACCTCGAGCTGCGGATGGTGAGCCAGCGCGACGTCGAGACCGCGCAGGCGACGGCGACGGTGGCGTTGCCTTCGCGCGCCGCCGGGCTCCCGGTCCTCCCACCGGTGCCGGTCGAGCTCGCGCGCAAGACGAACGCGATGTTCGCCCGCCACAACGAGCTCGCCAGCCGGCGATGACCGCGACGGTCGCGCTCGGCGCCGACGAGGTGCGCGCCGAGGTGCGCGAGTGGCTGGCGGAGAACTGGTCGCGCGACCTCACGGTGCGGGAGTGGTGGCGCCGCCTCGCCGACGCGAGGCTGACCGCCCCGGCGTGGCCGGAGCCCTACGGGCGGGGCTACCCGGCGGCGCTGGCCCGGATCGTGACGGAGGAGCTCGCGCGTGCGCAGGTGATCGCACCGCCGGCCGGCGCCGTCGCCCTCCGTCTCGCCGGTCCGACGATCCTCGATCACGGGACGCCGGCGCAGCAGGAGCGCTACCTGCCGCCGATGCTCCGGGGTGAGGAGTCGTGGTGCCAACTGTTCAGCGAGCCCGGCGCGGGCTCCGACCTGCCGAGCCTCGCGACGCGGGCGGTGCGCGACGGCGACGAGTTCGTCGTCAACGGGCAGAAGGTGTGGAACTCGGGCGCCGACGTGGCCCGTCGCGGCCTGCTCCTCGCCCGCACCTCGTTCGGCGTCCCGAAGCGGCAGGGCATCTCGTACTTCGTCGTCGACATGGACCAGCCGGGCATCGTCGCCCGGCCGCTGCGCCAGATGAACGGGCAGGCCAGCTTCTGCGAGGTCTTCATCACCGACGCCCGGGTCCGTGTGGCCGACCTGCTCGGGAAGCTGGACGACGGCTGGACGGTCGCCCGCACGACGCTCGGCCACGAGCGTGTGAACGCCGCCGAGCGGCTCGCCCGCGGCCTGGTGTTCGTGGCCTCGGGTGAGAAGGCCGGCCAGCTCGACCGGCGCACGGGCGACGTCGTCGACGCTCCGCGCGGTCCGCGCGGCCGCTTCACCGGCAGCGCCGTCCCCGCGCGCCATCTCATCGAGCTCGCGCGGGAGCGCGGTCTCGTCACCGACGCCGTGATGCGCCAGCGCCTCGCCCACTACTACGTGCTCACCGAGGTCCACCGGCTCACCCAGCGCCGCGCCCGCGATGCGGCGCGGGCAGGGATGCGCCCCGGGCCCGAGGGATCGATCTCGAAGCTCGTGCTGGGCGACATCTGCCGGGCGTCGCGCGACCTGTCGTTCGCGATCCTCGGCGCCGACACGATGCTGAGCGGCGCGGACGCGCCGTACGACGGCGAGCTCCAGACCGTCGGGCTCGGCAGCCCGGGCGTGACCATCGGCGCGGGCACCGACGAGATCCAGCGCAACACGATCGGCGAGCGCATCCTCGGCCTTCCCCGCGGGCCCGAGGAGAAATGAGTGTACGGTATTCGGCCGGAGCCGCGAGGCACCGCTCGCCGAGAGGCGAGGCATCGGGGAGGTGACGGGTTGGGCGTGCTCGAGGGCAAGGTCGCGACGGTGACCGGGGCGAGCAGCGGCTCCGGGCTCGCGGTCGCGGCGCGCTTCGTCGAAGAAGGCGCTCGGGTGTTCCTCCTCGCGCGTGGGGCCGAGCGCCTCGAGGACGTCGCGAAGACGCTGGGGGAGCGTGCGACGCCCATCGTCGCCGACGTCGGCGACCCGTCGGCGGTGCGCGCCGCGTTCGCCGAGATCGCGGACCGGGCCGGCCGGCTCGACATCCTCGTCAACAACGCGGCGATCTACCGGCCGTGCCTCGTCGAGCAGCTCAGCGACCTCGACATCCAGCGCCAGGTCGCGACCAACCTCCTCGGCCCGATCCACACCTGCCGGGCCGCGATCCCGCTGATGCGGGCCGCGGGAGGCGGCGACATCGTGAACACGTCGAGCGAGTCGACGTTGCGCCCGTTCCCGATGCTCAGCATGTACGTCTCGACGAAGGCGGCCCTCGAGGCGTTCAGCGACGTGCTCGCCCAGGAGGTACGCGAGCTCGACATCAGGGTCACGAACCTCGTGCAGGGAACCGCCAAGGGGACCGGTGGCGGCGCCACCGACTGGGCCTGGGACCCCGACCACGAGGCCGCCGCCTACGCGCTCTGGGCCGAGCGCGGTCTTCTGTCGGACGTGTACGGCCGGCACGGCGGCCAGGACGTCGAGGCGATCGCGGACGTCCACCTCTTCGTCGTGACGCGGCCCCGCAGCCAGCGCCTCGACACGGTGTTCTGCCGCAGCCTCTGACTCCCCGAATCGACCGCCGAGACCTCGACGGAGGGACCATGACCGACGTCTCCACCGGAAGCGACCTCTACTACGACCCGTACGACTTCGACATCGACGAGGATCCGTACCCGGTCTGGCGTCGCATGCGCGACGAGGCGCCCCTCTACTACAACGAGAAGTACGACTTCTACGCGCTGAGCCGCTTCGACGACGTCGAAGCCTGCTCGGTCGACTGGCGCACCTACATCTCGGGCAAGGGATCCGTCCTCGAGCTGATCAAGAGCGGCATGGACATCCCGCCCGGCAACGTCCTGTTCGAGGACCCGCCGGCCCACGACGTGCACCGCGGGCTCCTGAGCCGCGTGTTCACCCCGAAGCGCATGCTGGCGATCGAACCGCAGGTGCGGGCGTTCTGCGAGCGGAGCCTCGATCCACTCGTCGGCAGTGGCGGCTTCGACTTCGTCCTCGATCTCGGTGCGCAGATGCCCATGCGGACCATCGGCATGCTCCTCGGCATCCCAGAGGAGGACCAGGAGGCGATCCGCGACCGGATCGACGACGGGATGCAGCTCGCCGACGGCTCCATGCCCACCGACCCCGAGGTCGCGCGCAGCGTCACGTCGGGCGAGGGGTTCGCGGACTACATCGAGTGGCGTGCGACCCACCCGTCCGACGACCTCATGACCGACCTCCTGAACGCCGAGTTCGAGGACGAGACGGGTGCGACGCGCAAGCTCAGCCGGGAAGAGGTGCTCAACTACGTCGGCCTCATCGCGGCGGCCGGCAACGAGACGACGACGCGCCTGATCGGATGGACCGGCAAGGTGCTCGCCGAGCACCCCGACCAGCGCCGTGAGCTCGTCGACGACCCGGCGCTGATCCCGAACGCGATCGAGGAGCTGCTGCGTTACGAGGCGCCGTCACCCGTCCAGGCCCGGTACGTGGCCCGTGACGTCGAGCACTACGGCACGACCGTCGCCGAGGGCAACGTCGTGCTCCTGCTCACCGCGTCGGCGAACCGTGACGACCGGCGGTTCGCCGACCCCGACCGCTTCGACATCCACCGAACGATCGACCACCACCTGACGTTCGGCTACGGCATCCACTTCTGCCTGGGCAGCCACCTCGCCCGGCTCGAGGGCCGCGTCGCGCTCGAGGAGGTGCTGAAGCGCTTCCCGACCTGGGAGGTCGACTGGGACCGGGCCGAGCGCGCCCACACGTCGACCGTGCGCGGCTGGCAGCGCCTCCCCGTCTTGACGGGCTGAGCCCGACCCCACCGAGCACCCTCTCGAAACTCGCCATGGTCGAAGTCCTCCGCTCCGGCCCGTCCGTTCCCGCGTCAGATCCTGTGGAACACCGCACCGACCGTCCCGACACCGGTGTGCGCGGCGACCGACGGGCCGACGACATACCGGACCGTCTCGTGCACCTGGGGGAGCGCGTGCAGCGCACGCTCGAGGGCGTCGGCTGCCGTCGGCGCGTCGGCATGCCCGATTCCGACCCGGAGCGGCCCGGGGCGCGACGCGACATGGCGAACCATCGCCTCGACCGCGGACTCGGCGGTGTCGACCCGGCCGATCTCGAACATCTCCGGACCGGCGGTGCCCAACACGACCACGCCCGAACCGTCGCCCACCTCGACCCGGCCGCTGCGGCGGGCCCGGGCGGGCTCGCCGACCGTGAAGACGGATCCGGCCTCGGCGGCAACCGCACGAGCACGTTCCGCGGCCGTGGCGGCGGACTCGCCCCGAGCGAGTGCTTCGGCCGCACGCCAGACGCAGCACCCCTCGACGAACGACGCCGTCATGGTGTCGACGACGACGACGACCGGCACGGCGGCCTCGGCGGCCGCGAGCCGGGCCGCGGTCACCGTGGCCGAGTAGTTCGATCCCACGTGGATCGACAGGATCTCCTCGGCGCCCGCCGCGGCCGCTTCGCGATAGGCGGCCCGGAGCTCGCCGGGTGACGGCGCCGCCGTGGTGACCGTTGCCCCGCACCGCAACCGTGCGTAGAACCAGCCCGGTTCGACCTCGGGCTCGGGTCGAGCGTCGCCGTCGATCACCACCGTCAACGGCACGACGAGCACGTCGAAGCGGGTCACGAGCTCCGCAGGCAGCATCGCATTCGAATCGGTCACGATCCGGCACCTGGCCCGCACGCTCGCAGGCCCCTCGACAGTCAACGACCGCTCGCGGGCATCAGTCCGGGCGAGACGACGGGCCGCGCCCCCGTTGGCGACGGGCGCGCTCCTCTGCCCGGTCGCGGATCTCCGCCATCGACGACTCGACCGTCCGTTCCCATTGCCGGGCGACGATGTTTCCCCACAGGCGGCCCACCCACCACAGGTCGGTGCCGAGCTCCCCGTGGTAGTCGAGCCGGGTGGCGCCGTCCTGATCGTCGAGCGAGAACGTCTCGCGGACGTCCGGCACGGGCCCGCGCAGCAACCGGAACGTCACCGTGTCGGGTTCTTCGAAGCGGACGCTCTCGACCGTCTTCGTCACGAGATCACGGCGCACCGGCGTCCGATGAACCGCCACCACCAGGTCGCGTCCTCGTTCGAGCACTTCGATCTTCTTCCGAAGCGAGGCGGGTGGGTGACCGACGTAGGGCGCCGCGAGTACCTCCCACACGATCGGGCGCGGTGCGTCGATCGTCACCGTCAGCGGACCGAGCGCCCGCACCGACCGGCCCAAGCGGAGGTCGACGGTCACGTCACCGGCGACGACCCGGCGGTACAAGGCCCCGACCGTCGCGCC
>DASRHL010000202.1:0-3873 GCA_035650535.1 Acidimicrobiia bacterium | reverse complement strand
ACGACAATGAGCGCATGGCCACACTGCTCGGGATCGACATCGGCGGGACGGGGATCAAGGGCGCCCCGGTCGACGTGAGGACGGGTGAGCTGATCGCGCCGCGCGAGCGCATCCTCACACCCCATCCGGCGACACCCGACGCGGTGGCGAAGGTCGTGGCCGAGCTGTTCCAGCACTTCGACTGGACCGGTCCGGCGGGCGCGACGTTCCCCGCGGTCATCAAGGACGGCGTCGCCCGGACCGCCGCCAACGTCGACCCGGCCTGGATCGGCACGGACGCCGCTTCGTTGTTCACGAAGGCGACCGGCGCGCCCGTCACCGTGTTGAACGACGCCGACGCGGCGGGGATCGCCGAGATGGAGTTCGGCGCGGGGCGCGGCCGCCGCGGTGTCGTCCTCATGGTCACGCTCGGAACTGGCATCGGCAGCGCCCTCTTCCTCGACGGCGCGCTCGTGCCGAACACCGAGCTCGGTCACCTCGAGGTGCGGGGCAAGGAGGCGGAGAAGCGCGCCGCCGAGATCGTGCGCGAGCGCGAGGGGCTCACATGGGAGAAGTACGCCAAGCGGTTGCAGGAGTACTTCTCGACGGTCGAAGCGCTGTTCTCTCCCGACCTGATCATCGTCGGCGGCGGCATCAGCAAGAAGGCCGACCGGTTCCTGCCGCTCGTCAAGCTGCGGACTGCCGTCGTCGCCGCGCAGCTGCAGAACGAGGCCGGCATCGTCGGCGCCGCGGTCGCGGCCGCGCAGGTGCAGCCCGCGAGCTCACCCGGCTGACCTGCCCTACGCCGGCGGTTCGCTGATGGGCGTCCGGCCCGCGAAGCCGGCCTCCGGCCAGTGCCACCACTCGATGGCCTCCTCACCGTCGAGCCAGCACAGGAGGTAGGGTCGCCCGCTCACCGACACGGCGGGGAAGTCGATCAGCCCGCGGGCCGGGTCGCGCACGACGATGCCGTCCGCGGTCAGCTCGTCGACGAGCGCGCGCAGCTCCTGCTCCGACTCCGAACGCGCCGACCGCCCGTGCCCGTTCGACGACGGCTTGGCGCCATCCGACGCACCCGGGTGCGCGGCGCGCTCCCGTGCCATCGCGACGAGCTCGCGGATGCGCCGGACGACGCGGCGAACGCGCGGCAACTCGGCGGTCGCTTCCTCGAGGGTCCAGACGCGCACTCCCGAACGTTAGGACGTGCGCCCGAATCGCCGCGGGTCCCGAAGGAACGCCCCACTACGATGCCCGCGTGACCCGCGTCGCCTACCTGGGGCCGCCCGGAACCTTCGCCGAGGAGGGCCTCCTGACCCAGCCCGACCTGGCCGCCGGCGAGCGGGTCCCGATGCGGTCGGTTCCGCAGGTGATCAACGCGGTCGAGCGGGGTGACGTCGACCTCGGGTTCGTACCGCTCGAGAACTCGATCGAGGGATCGGTGAGCGTCACGCTCGACACGCTCGCGTTCGACACCGAGCTCCTCGTCCAGCGCGAGGTCGACCTCCCGGTCTCGCTCAGCCTCTGCGCCAAGCCCGGCACGCGGCTCGCCGACGTCACGACCGTCCTCTCGCACCCGAACCCGTTCGGCCAGTGCCGCATGTGGCTCCTCTCGAAGCTGCCCGACGCGGGGCAGGTCGTCATGAACTCGACGGCCGAGGCGGCCCGCGAGGTCTCACGCTCGAAGAAGCCGGGGCAGGCCGTGATCTGCAACACGCGCGCCGCCGAGATGCACGAGCTCGCCGTGCTCGCGAGCGAGATCCAGGACCACCCCGAGAACCAGACGCGCTTCGTGATCGTCGGGCGCGGCATCCCGGCGCCGACCGGGCACGACAAGACGTCGATCGTCTGCTTCCAGCGGGAGGACCGTCCGGGCTCGTTGCTCGCCATCCTCTCCGAGTTCGCCGCCCGCACGATCAACCTCACCAAGCTCGAGTCGCGGCCCACCAAGCGGAGCCTCGGCGACTACTGCTTCTTCATCGACTTCGAGGGCCACATCGCCGACGAGCTGGTCGCCGACTGCCTGCGCAACCTTGCGGCCAAGGCGGCGGAGGTGAAGTTCCTCGGGTCGTTCCCGGTCGCCGGCGAGCAGGAGGCGAAGGCTCGCCGCCGGGCCGCGACGAAGGCGTGGCGCGAGGCCAACACCTGGGTCGAGACCCTCCGCACGCAAGTGCGCGAACCCGACGCGTGATCGACCTCCGTCGCCTGCGCGACGACCCCGCCTACCGCGCCGGCATCGAACGCAAGCGGGTCGCGCCCGGTGCCATCGACGCCGTCCTCGAGGCGGACGACGCCCGGCGCGCGCTACTGACCGAGGTCGAGGCGCTCCGCCGGCGCCAGAACGAGGCGTCGAAGGAGATCGGGAAGGCCGCACCCGAGGAGCGGCCGGCGAAGATCGAGACCGCGTCGGCGTTGAAGGCCGAGCTCGCGTCGAAGGAACCCGAGCTGACCGCGGCCGCCGAACGGGTGCGGGAGCTCGCGCTGCAGGTGCCCAACCCGGCCGACGAGTCCGTGCCCGACGGCGGCGAGGACGAGGGCGAGGTCGTGCGGGTCACCGGCGGGACGCCGGCCGCGCCGGCGTACGACCACGGCGCCTACGCCGAGCACATGGGCTTCGTCGAGACCGTGCACGCGCGCGAGACGAGCGGCTCGCGCTTCGCGTCGTTGCTCGGGCCGGCGGTCCTCGTCGAGCTCGCGCTCGTCGGGTGGGTCGTCGAGCGGCTGGTCGGCGAGGGGTTCACGCCGGTGGTGCCGCCGGTGCTCGTGCGCGAGTCGACCATGGAGGAGGCGGGCTTCTTCCCGACCGACCGCAACCAGGTGTACGAAGTCGACGGCGGCGAGCTGTTCCTCGTCGGTACGAGCGAGGTACCGCTGTCGACGTTGCACCGCGGTGAGATCCTCGACGCCGAGTCGCTTCCGCGCCGCTACGCCGGCCTCTCGACCTGCTTCCGCCGCGAGGCGGGCACCTACGGCAAGGACACCACGGGCATCTTCCGCGTCCACCAGTTCGACAAGGTCGAGATGTTCAGCTACGCGGATCCCGACGCGTCGGCCGACGAGCACGAGCACCTGCTCGCGATCGAGGAGTCGATCGTCGGGGGGCTCGGCCTCCCCTACCGCGTCGTCAACATCGCGGCCGGCGACCTCGGCGCTGCAGCGGCGAAGAAGTACGACCTCGAAGTCTGGCTGCCGTCGGAGCAGCGGTACCGCGAGCTCACCTCGTGCTCGAACTACCGCGACTACTCGGCCCGGCGGCTCCAGACCCGTGTGCGCGACGACGCGGGCAGCGGCACTCGGCTCGTCCACACGCTCAACGGCACCGCGTGCGCGGTCGGCCGCACGCTCGTCTTCCTCTGGGAGCACTACCAGGAGGCGGACGGCGCCTTCACCGTCCCCGACGTCCTCCGGCCCCGCACGGGATTCGACCGCGTCGAGGTCCCCTGACATCTAGCCTGGGTGGCTCGGAGGGGTGCCGGAGCGGCCGAACGGGACGGTCTTGAAAACCGTTGAGGCGCGAGTCTCCCAGGGCTCGAATCCCTGTCCCTCCGCAGGTCAGAGGCTACATCTCGCTCTGGGCTGACCGTCGGCGTACGATCTGCCCATGAGTCTTGCCCATCAGTCGCGGTCGGCATGAGGGGCTCAATCCGCAAGCGCGGGTCGAGTTGGCAGCTCGCGGTCTACGTCGGGTACGAGCGCGGCCGCTCCCGATACCGCTACGAGACCGTGACCGGCAGCCGGCGCGAAGCCGAGCGGCGCCTCACCCAGCTAATGGCCGATGTCGACAGCGGGCGACTCGGCCCGAGCCGCGCAGGAACGCTCGAGGACCTGGCAACGGCGTGGTGGGATGCGCGCGCCGATCAGCTCTCGCCGACGACCCGACGCGAGTACCGGCGGCTC
>DASRHL010000201.1:0-5862 GCA_035650535.1 Acidimicrobiia bacterium | reverse complement strand
TGTCGGCGCCGACGTAGTGCAGGTCGAAGAGCTGCGGGAGCTGGAAGTCGACCTGGACCGTCGACACCTGCCACGTCCGCCCGATGGCGTCGCGCGCCTGCACCGAGATCTTGGGTCCGTAGAAGGCCCCACCGCCCGGGTCGAGCACGAGACCGAGGTCCATGTCGAGCGCGGCGGCCCGGAGCGTCTCGGTCGCCTCCTCCCATTCCGCCTCCGAGCCCACCGCCTTGCCCTCGGGGCGGGTCGACAGCTCGAGGTAGAAGTCCTCGAGGCCGTAGTCGCGCAGCAGGTCGAGCACGAAGGTCAGGATCGAGCGCAACTCGCCGGCCATCTGCTCCTTGGCGCAGAAGATGTGGGCGTCGTCCTGGGTCATGCCGCGCACGCGCGTCAGCCCGTGCACGACGCCCGAGCGCTCGTAGCGGTAGACCGTCCCGAACTCGAAGTAGCGCAAGGGCAGCTCGCGGTACGAGCGCAGACGGCTCTTGTAGATCAGGATGTGGAACGGGCAGTTCATGGGCTTCAGGTAGTACTGCGTGCCCTCGTCGCCGCCCTCGTCGAGGGTCATCGGCGGGAACATGCCGTCGGCGAACCAGTTGAGGTGCTGCGACGTCTCGAACAGGTTCGACTTCGTGATGTGCGGTGAGTTGACGAAGAGGTAGCCGGCCTCCTCGTGGCGGCGGCGGGAGTAGTCCTCCATGACCTTGCGGACGAGACCGCCCTTCGGGTGGAACACGGCGAGGCCGGACCCGATCTCCTCCGGGAACGAGAACAGGTCGAGCTCGGCGCCGAGCCGGCGGTGGTCGCGCCGCTCCGCCTCCTCGAGCCGGTGCAGGTGCTCCTCGAGCGCGGCCTTCGACTCCCACGCCGTCCCGTAGATGCGCTGCAGCATCGGGCCGTGCTCGTCGCCCCGCCAGTACGCGCCCGCGACCTTCGTCAGCTTGAACGCGCCGAGGCGCTTCGTCGACGGCACGTGCGGTCCGCGGCACAGGTCGACGAACTCGGTCCCGTCCGGGCGCGGGTTGCGGTACACGGAGACGACCGTGCCCTCGCCCACCTCCGACGCGTCGACCTTCTGGATGATGTCGCGCTTGTAGGGCTGGTCCGCGAACAACGCGAGGCCGGCGTCGCGGTCGAGCTCCTCGCGGACGAACGCCTCGTCCGCGGCCACGATCTCGCGCATCCGGGCCTCGATGCGTTCGAGGTCGTGGTCGGAGAAGTGCGCGCCGTCGGGCAGCTCGAAGTCGTAGTAGAAGCCGTCCTCGATCGCGGGCCCGATCGCGTACTTGGCGCCCGGGAAGAGGTCGGTGACGGCCTGCGCCATGACGTGCGCGGTGGAGTGGCGCAGGACCTCGCGCCCGTCCGGCGTGTCGGGCGTGATGATGTGCAGCGTCCCGTCCCGTTCGATGGGCCGGTCGAGGTCGAGCCAGTCGCCGCCCTCGCCGTCGGCATCGGGACCCGCGAGGCGGGCCGCAATGGCCGCCTTGGCGAGGCGGGGGCCGATCGAGGCGGCCACGTCCGCGGCGGTGACGCCCCTGCGGTATTCCCGTGAGGAGCCGTCCGGCAGCGTGATCGTGATCTCGTCGGCCATCGTCGGATCGAAACTACTCGGGCCCGGGCCGGGTCACGCGATGGGTTTCGTGAGGTCGATGCCGACGAGATGACCGAGCGCGAGCAGCTCCACGGGCGCGGACCGGTGGTCGCCGTCGGACAGGATGGCGCTGGCGAGATCGTCGAGCGCCTCGAGCGCGCGGGGCGCGTCGAGGTCGTCGTCGAGCGCCTCGCGCACCCGCGCCGCGAACGGGCGCGGGTCGGGGCCGCTCGGACGTTCCGCCGCGGCGAGGAGCCGGTGGAGCAGCGCCGTCCCCTCGTCGAGATCCGTGTCGTACCACTCGAAGCCCGCGCGGTAGTGGTGACGCATCAGCGCGAGGCGGATCGCGCGCGGGTCGGCCGTCTTCAACAGGTCGCCGACGAACACGAGGTTGCCGAGCGACTTGCTCATCTTCTCGCCCTCGTAGCTGACCATCGCCGAGTGCATCCAGTGACTGCAGAACGGCTCGCCGGTCACGCTCTCGCTCTGCGCGATCTCGCACTCGTGGTGCGGGAAGATCAGGTCGGTGCCACCACCGTGCAGGTCGAGATGCGGACCGAGCGTGCTCATGGCCATCACGGAGCACTCGACGTGCCAGCCCGGACGGCCGACGCCGAAGGGTGCACGCCACGCCGGCTCGTCGGGGAGCGACGGCTGCCACAGGATGAAGTCGAGCGGGTCGCGGCGGTGCGGGTCGTCGGGGGTGCCGCCACGGGCGCGGGCGAGGCGCACCATGTGGTCGTGCGAGTAGTGCGAGAGATGCCCGAAGCGCGGGAACGTCGAGATGTCGAAGTAGACGGTGCCGTGGGTCAGGTAGGCGTGGCCGGAGTCGAGGAGCTGGTTGATCATGTCGATCATCCCGGGGATCGCCTCGGTCGCGCGGGGCTCGGCGATCGGCGGGCGCATGCCGAGCGCCTCCATGTCGGAGTGGAAGCGCGCGAGCTCCGACGCGGCGAGCTCGAGGTAGGGGACGCCGAGCTCGCGGGCCTTGGGCAGGATCGAGTCGTCGACGTCGGTCACGTTGCGGACCATGCGGACCTCGTGGCCGAGCTCCTCGAGCCGGCGGATCAGGAGGTCGTAGGCGAGGTACGTCGCCGCGTGCCCGAGGTGCGTCGAGTCGTAGGGGGTGATGCCGCACACGTACATGCGCACGACCTCGCCCGGCTCGAACGGCACGACGCGGCGCGCGGCGGTGTCGAAGAGCCGCATCGTCACGAGGCGCCGCCCGCGGGCCGGTAGCCGTCGACGCCCTCGAGCCGCACCGACGCCTTGCCCCGGTGCCGGACGTTGATCGACAGGAGCAGGGCGGCGAACGCCTCGAGGCCGATCGCGTTGGCCAGGGACCCGCCGTCGAACGCGCGCATCCCCGGGATCGAGAGCGCGAGCTCCATGACGGTCCGCCGGGCCTCGTCGTCGTCGGCGACGACGACCACGTCGCTCGGGATCGGGTCGTCGAGGGCGGCGAAGGCGGCCGCGGGCACGAGGTGGAAGGCGGCGACGACGCGGGCGCCCGGTGCGGCCGCCTGCACGCCTTCGGCGATCGTCGTTCCCTCGGGGAGGACGAGGTGGAACTCCCGGCCGACCCGCTCCAGACCGTTGCCCATGGCCACGACCACCTTGCCCGCGAGCGCCGCGGCGTGCTCGCGGGCCGTCGGCACGGAGCCCTCCCAGGTCGTGGCGTTGACCACGAGGTCGGCGGCGGCGGCCGCCTCGGCGTTCGTCGCCGGCGTGAGACGGGCGAGGCGCTCGCCCCAGTCGACCCGCAGCTCCCCCACGGTCGCCTCGGCCCGGCTCCGGTCGCGCGAGCCCGCGATCACGTCGTGGCCGAGGTCGGCCAGGCGGGCCGCCACCCCCCTCCCCGCGGGGCCGGTCGCCCCGAGCACTCCGATCTGCACGGCGAGAGCATGGCACGCGCCGCGCCCGGTCCGGCGCTACGCGATGCAGTCGGCGCCGAGGAGGATGCGCAGCTCCGCGAACAGGCCGTTGCTCGCGTCGGTGCAGTGCTCGTCGCCCAGGCGCAACACGGTGGTCTTCTCGGGGCTCTCGAGGTGCACGAAGACCGGGCTGTCGCCGGGGTGGGCCACCAGGATCTGCTTCAGCTGCTCGACGCGCGTCTCGTTCAGCGTCGAGAGCTTGGCCCGGATGCGCACCGGCGGGCCGCCGTCGAGGACGAGCTCGGGCCGGGTGATCTCCATCGCCACGATCTTCGCCTGGTCGTCGCGCAGGTCGAGCCGGCCCTTCACGCAGACGATGGCGTCGTCCTCGAGCACGTGACCGTGGTCCGCCATCGTGCGGGGGAACACCATCACCTCGAGCGCGGCGCCGAGGTCCTCGAGCACGAACGTCGCCATGAGGTCGCCGCGCTTGGTGTACTTGCGGTTGAGCGCGGTCACGACACCCCCGACGACGCGCAGCTCGCCCTCGCGGCACTCCTTCAGCTCGCTGAGCGTGCAGTCGACATGGCGGCGCAGCGCCCGCTCCGCGCTCATCATCGGGTGCTCGCTCACGTAGAGCCCGAGCATCTCCTTCTCGAACGCGAGGCGCTGGGCCTTGCCGAACTCCGTGTCGGGGATCGTGATGCGCTGCTCGAAGCTCGCCCCGCCCGCGTCCGGGCCCTCGAGGTCGAAGAAGCTCATCGTGCCCTGGTCGCGCTCCTTGCGACGCGTGACCGCGCGGTCGACGATCTGCTCGAAGGTGAAGAACAGACCCTGGCGCGGGTGGCCGAGGGAATCGAAGGCGCCCGCCTTGATCAGGGACTCGATCGTGCGCTTGTTGAGCGCCATCGGGTCGACGCGCTCGCAGAACTCGTGGAAGTCCGCGAAGGGCCCACCGGCCTCCCGGGCCGCGACGATCAACGCGACGACGCCCTCGCCGACGTTGCGCACCGCCGAGAGGCCGAAGCGGATGCACCGCCGGCCCTCGGCGTCGATGCTGACCGAGAAGTCGGACTCCGACTCGTTCACGTCGGGAACGAGCACCGGGATGCCCATCTGGCGGCACTCGTTGAGGAAGACCGCCGTCTGGTCCTTGTTGGTCTTGACACTCGTGAGGAGCGCGGCGAGGTACTCGACCGGGTAGTTGGCCTTGAGATAGGCGGTCTGGTACGCGAGATAGCCGTAGCCGACGGAGTGCGACTTGTTGAACGAGTAGTCCGCGAACGGTTCGACCGTGTCGAAGATCTGCTCGCCGAACGCGCGGTCGTGGCCCTGTGCGACACAGCCCTCGACGAACTTCGTCCGCTCCTTGGCGATCAGCTCGCGGTCCTTCTTGCCCGTCGCCTTGCGGAGGTTGTCGGCCTCCTCGAGCGAGTAGCCCGCCAGCCGCTGCGCGACCCGCATGAGCTGCTCCTGGTAGATCATCAGCCCGTAGGTCGGGGCGAGGATGTCCTCCAGGTCGGGGTGCGGATACGTGACCGGCTTGCGGCCGTTCTTGCGGTCGGCGTACTCGTTGTGCCAGTTCTGGGCCATCGGGCCCGGCCGGTACAGCGCGACGAGCGCCGCGACGTCCTCGAAGGAGGTGGGCACGAGCGACCGCTGCAACGCGCGGACCGGCCCGCCTTCCAGCTGGAACACGCCCACCGTGTCACCCTTGCGGAGCATCTCGAAGGTCGCGGGATCGTCGAGCGGGACGTTGTCGATGTCGGGCCGGGTCCCCGTGGAGCGTTCGACGAGGTCGAGGGTGATCTCGAGCACGTCGAGGTTGCGCAGGCCGAGGAAGTCCATCTTGAGGAGCCCGAGCTCCTCGACGCCGTGCATCTCGTACTGGGTGACGATCGGGGCGTTCTCGAGGTCGCCGCCCGGTTCGGGCTTGCGCTGGATCGGCAGGTACTCCGTCAACGGGTCGCGCGCGATCACGACGGCGGCGGCGTGGATGCCGTCCTGGCGGCGCAGGCCCTCGAGGCCGCGGGCGACGTCGACGACCTTCTTCACGTCGGGGTCGACGGCGTACATGTCGCGCAGCTCGGCGGCCGCCTTGTACCCGTCCTCGTACTTGGGGTGCTCGTCGAGGCAGGCGTACAGCGGGGTGTCGCGACCCATCACGAGCGGTGGCATCGCCTTGGCCACCCGGTCGCCGACCGCGTAGGGGTAGCCGAGCACGCGGGCGGCGTCGCGCACCGCGGCCCGCGCCTTGATGGTCGAGAAGGTGACGATCTGGGCGACGTGGTCGCGCCCGTAGCGCTCGGCCGCGTACCGGATCATCTCGTCCCGGTAGCGGTCGTCGAAGTCCATGTCGATGTCGGGCATCGAGATGCGACTCGGGTTGAGGAACCGCTC
>DASRHL010000200.1:0-5392 GCA_035650535.1 Acidimicrobiia bacterium | reverse complement strand
CTTGAGCTTCCGTTGGACCTGGGAGATCGATCGCATGCCGATGTCGACGACCTGCGACGCCGCCTCGGTCAGCGAGTCGACCGACTTCACCTGCCGTCCGATCACGGGGAGGATCTCGAACGGCTTCACGACGATGGACCCGACCAGATCGTGGGCGCTCGCGAAGTCGGCGCGGGCCGCCTCGAGATCGTCGAGACCGACGCCGCGTGCGACCGCATCCGGCGTCAGCCGCGACTGCGTGCTCTCCAGCCGGTCGACGCCCCGGTTGACGTCACTCCGGGCCACGACGAGCATCGCCCCGACGGCCACGACCCAGACGACGATCACCGTCACGATCGCGGCCCAGATCCAGCGCCGGCGCCGACGAGCGCGCGCGCGGCCGCTGGGGGTTGTCCGCTCCGGGGCCATTCGGGAAGAGTAGGCGGCTCGTCCCTCGGCGATCGGCCACGGGCCGATCGGGAACGGTCGCTAGCCTCGGGCGCAGTGAGCGAGCGTGGTCCTGTCGGCCCGGCGCGCCGCGCCGACAGCGGGCAAGGAGTGGATGCGGACCCGCTGCCGAAGGTCACGCCCTACCTGCTGCGGCGCGCCGACGACATGTGCGCGCGCCGGCTCGCTGCCTCCTTCACCGGGACGCGGGGTTCCGACGACCCGGTCAACCGTGCGCGTCTGCGGAGTGCCTTCCTCGACGCGGCGGCCGCGGTGCACGCGGACGCCGGACCACCGAAGCTCGACCGGTTCGTCGCGCCGAGCCACCTGGTCGTCGAGGAGCGGGCGGTCTTCGACCAGGCCGCGGACTGGTACGGGCGCTTCTTCGGCGACCGGCCCGTGCACCTCCACCTGCACGACTGCGACGAGCCGACCGTCTCGCCCCGCCGCGGGGTCCGGGTCGGGGGTTGGGTCGACCTGACCGTCGTCGGCGACGACGGGATCCGCGAGCTCCGCCAGCTCGAGCTGTGGGCGGGGAGGCCGCCCGCCGAGGATCCGCTCGAGCTCGAGGCGGTCTGGGTCGCCGTCCTGCGGCTGGCGCGCTGGGTCGGCGACGAGCCGCTCCGCGTGTCGTGGACCGATCTCGTGCGCGGTGTGCACCGCGAGCGCACCGTCGCCGTCGCGGCGGTCCTTCCCGAGCTCTCGGCGCGCTTCGACGAGCGCGTCGGCGTCGTCCGGACGCGCGCCGCGTCCGCCGACGCGCGCGCGGGGAACGACTGCGGCGCGTGCACGACGCTGTGGCGCTGCCCCGCGCATCCGGGCGCGATCGACGTGCGCGCGCCCCGCTCGCGCCGCGGAACGGGTGCGATCGGCCGCCCCGGCGTCGTGCGGCTGAGCCCGACCGCGCTCGAGACGTGGGGTCAGTGCCGGCGGGCGTGGCGCAACCAGTACCTGCTGTCACTCCCCGCGAGCGACGACCCGGGGTTCGGCGACCACGGCCGCCTGCTGCACGACGTCCTCCGCTTCGTGCACGAGCACGGTTCGTGTGCGGACGCAGCGCACGTCGCGAGCGTCGTCGAGGGCCACGGCGGCGACGATCGTCTGCGTGACGAGCTCGCACGCCACGCGCGGCGTTGCCCGGCGGGCGCGGCGACGCCGGTCGGCCACGAGCTCGATCTCGCGCGCTTCCATCGCGAGCCGTGGCCGCCCTTCATGGCGACGGCGCGGGTGGACGCGGTGTGGCTGCACGACGGCGTGCTCGACGCGCGCGACTACAAGACCGGGCGGGTGTGGTACCCGGCCCTCTCCGAGGACCCGCGCGCGCAGCTCCAGGCCTGGGTGCTCGCGCCGAGGGCGGCGGAGCAGGGGTCGAGGCTGAGGCTGCGGTACGAATACCTCTCGCCCGATGTCGAGGAGGACCCGCCCGCCTGGGAGCCCGACCGGGAGGAGCTCCGTGACGTCGAGGAGCGCCTCCGCGTCGTCGTCGAGGCGATGCGGGACGAGCGCGACTTCCGTGGTGTCGCCGACGCGGCCGTCTGCGCGCACTGCCGCTACCGCTCGATCTGTCCCGACCGGGCGGACGGGGCGACACCGTCCCGAGCGACGGCGATCTGGCCCGCGCCCGACGGCGCGCTGCTCGACGAACCGACCTGAGCCCCCGACCTGACCCCTGCCGTGACCCGCCCGGGCGCAGCTACCGGAGGGCGGGAGCCCAGGGGGCGAGCCGGGTGCCGGGCCCGCCGACCTGGGTGCGGTCGCTGTTCGTCACGAGGCGGACCTGCGACATGATCGCCGTCATGTCGTTTCGCGCCGGGTCGACCAACGGGTCGGCCGCCGCCTCGGCCATGAGCACCGACGACGGTGTGGTGCGGTCGACGACGTACGCGCCGTAGTGGCTGAGGGCGTACCAGATCATCTGCCCGACCCGGCTCAGCCCCGAGGGCATCGGGACCCACGACGGGATGGCGACGAGCGACCCCATCGGGACGAAGCCGTGGTAGGCCACGGCGGCGTCGCCGTCCTGACCGAACGCCGGCCACACGTACCCGTTGCGCAGGGTCCGGTCCGGGAGCGCGAGCGCGAGCGCGTGCGGGATCACGCCGCGCTGGATGTCGGCCACCCGGATCAGACCGCCGAGCTGCGACACCTGACTCGCCCGCTGTTGATGATGCCGGCCCGTGCCGGGGGCGACGGTCGTGTGCAGTCCGTCGCCGCGGAGGTCGGTGATCGAGGAGTTCCGGTTCGGGTTCGCGGGGTTCTGGTACTCGTACCACTCCTCGGCGACCATCCGCTCCGGGTCGATGAACGAGTAGTGCGACTCCTGGTCGGGCCGCCCCGTCGCCTGGTCGACGAGGGGGTAGCCGGCGCCGCCGACCGATACGCCGAAGCCGTTGCTGGCGTTGATCTCGCCGTCGGACGCGACCTCACGGGAGTCGAAGGTCGCGCGGCTACCGAGTGGGGTGTTCCAGGGCGAGTCGGTCGCGAACGGCCACAGCGCCGGGTCGCGCGTCGTCGCCGGCGTGGTCGTCCGTGGGATCTCGAGCCCGGAGCCGGGCGCCGTCGTGGAGGGCGCCCCCGGGCCGGCGCGTGGGTTGGGCGCGCCCGCCCGTTCGTGACCGCCGCCGATCCAATCGGTCAGGGCGAGCGCGGCGGCGAGGCCCGTCGCGACCATGACCACCACAACGACGAACACATACCCCAGCCGCCTGCCCGGCCCGTGAGGGGCGCGCATGACCCGAAAATTACCAGCCGCTTCGGGCGTTCCCCGCAGCGCGATCCCGGGTCGTTCTCTGAACGATGCGCGTCGACGTCCGAAGCGCATCGTTCAGAGAACACCGCGGAGCACCGCGCGCGCGGCGCGGTCCTCGGATCAGACGGGCGGTGCCAGTGGCGCGAGCCGGTTGCCCGGACCGCCCACGCTTCCCGGGCCGCTGTTCGTCACGAGGCGCACCTGCGACATGATCGCCGGCAGGTCGCGGCGTGCCGGTGAGACGGCGCCCTCGGCCGCGGCTTCCGCGAACAGGACCGACGACGGCGTCGTGCGGTCGACCACGTAGGCGCCGTAGTCGCGCAGCGCCGTCCAGATCATCTGGCCGGCCGCGCTCAGGCCCGGCGGCATCGGGGTCCCCGAGGGGATCGCGAGCAGGGAACCCATCGGGACGAACCCCGTGTATGCCGTGGCGGCGTCGCCGTCCTGGCTCGTGGCCGGCCACACCCATCCGCTGCGCAGGGTCCCGTTCGGCAGGGCGACCGCGAGCGCGTGCGGGATGAAGCCGGTCGCCAGGTCCGCGCTGCGGATGAGCCCGCCGAGTTGCGAGACCTGGCTCGCGCGCTGCTGGTGGAGGCTCCCGGTACCCGGTGAGATGTTGGTGCGCAGTCCGTCGCCGCGCAGGTCGGTGATCGAGGAGTTCCGGTTCGGGTTGCCGAGGTTGTAGTACTGGTACCACTCCTCGGCGGTCACGCCGTCGGCACGGACGATCGACACGTGCCCCTCCTGGTACGCCAGGGTGTGGGCCTGGTCGACCCAGGGCTGGTCGGCGCCGCCGACGGTCACGCCCCAGCCGTTGCTCGCGTTGATGTTGCCGCCGCTCGCGACCTGGCGCCCGTCGAAGGTGGCGCCGTCACCGCGGGGCATGTTCCACGGCGAGGTCGAGGCGAACGGCCACGTCGTCACGTCGCGCGACGAGAACACCGGCGTCCCGTCGGCCCAGCGCGACGCGACCACGGCCGCGCCCCCGCGCGGAACGGCGCCCGGGCGGGGCAGGGCGCAGGCGGCTGCCAGCACGGGCAGCACGAGCGCAAGCGCCACCAGCCGTCCCGCCCGGCGGTTCGACGTGCGCCCCGCACGCCGATGCGCCGCCGTGCCCTCGACCGAACCCGTCCCCATCGCCACCACCCCCGACGCCTCCGTGTTGCTCTTCCTGATGGCATCGGTCACGCTGAGCGCGCTGTTGAGGGAAAAATCCACCGCGCAGAGTGCTCGAGGTCCCTGGACAATCGCGGCAATCCGGGTATCGGGGACGACCTCCGACGCGCTCGGGCGCCCCGGCGGACCGGGGCGCCCGGAGCGAGACGGATGGCTCAGGGAGCGGGCGCGAGCGGCGCGAGCCGGCTCCCCGGCCCGCCGACGGCCGACGGCCCGGCGTTGGTCACCATGCGGACCTGCGGCCAGATCTTGGCGAGGTCGGCCCGGGCGGGGTTGACGGTGGAGGCAGCGGCCGCCTCGGCGAACAGCGGCGCGGTCGAGCCGCGGTCGACGACGTAGCCGCCGTAGTTCCGCAACGCCGTCCAGATCATCTGCCCGGCGCTCGACATGCCGGCGGGCATCGTCGCGGTCGACGGGATCGCGAGGTACGAGCCCATGGGCACGAAGCCGTAGTACGCGCTGGCGGCGTCGCCGTCCTGGCCGGCCGCGGGCCACACCCAGCCGCTCTTCAGCGCCGAGTTGGGCAGCGCGATCGACAGCGCGTGACGGATCACGCCCTGCTGCAGGTCGTACAGGCGGATCAGGCCACCGAGCTGGCTGACCTTCGACGCCCGGACCTGGTGCACGGAGCCGACGGGACCGTTCTGCATGCCGGAGCCCCAGATGCCCCCGGCGCGCAGGTCGACCAGCACATTGTTCCGGTTCACGTTGCCGGTGTTCTGGTACTGGTACCAGTCGGTCGCGCTGACGCCGTCGGCGTTCATGAACGAGTAGTGCGACTCGGCATAGGGGTTCGTGTTGATCTGGTCGACCAGTGCGTAACCCGCGCTCCCGACCGAGACGCCGAAGCCGTTGTTCGCGTTGATCTCACCGCTCGCGGACACCTGGCGCGAGTCGAACGTCGCGCTGGCGCCACGCGGCGTGTTCCACACCGAGTTCGATGCGAACGGCCAGAGCTTGATGTTGCGCGTCCCGGCCGGAACCGTCGTCGTCGTGGTCGGCGGTGGCGCGGTCGTGGTCGTGGTGGGCGCCGGCGCGGTC
>DASRHL010000199.1:0-10341 GCA_035650535.1 Acidimicrobiia bacterium | reverse complement strand
TGACCCACGAAGACCTCCGGAGTGTGGTGACAGCAATCCCCACAGCTTCGGAGGTCTTCGATTCACATCAGCGGACCGTCACCAACGTCCCGGCCGAGTACACCTAGCCGCCGCCGCGGAACTGCGGCAGGGTCACGCCGTCGCGGTCCTCGAACTCGACCCCGACCGGCAGGCCGAGGCGGACCGCGTCGGGCTCGACGCCGCGCAGGTTGGTGACGATGCGGACGCCCTCGTCCGTCTCGACCACCGCGACGACATAGGGCACATCGGGCGCGAACGCGGGGTGCATCGCCTGGTGCACGGTCGTCCACGTGAACACGGTCCCCCGCCCGCTCGACCGCGTCCACGTCCAGCGGTCGGAGCCGCAGCGGGCGCACCGGACCCGGGGTGGGTGGCGCCACGTGCCGCACCCGTCGCAGCACTGGAAGCGCAGTTCGCCCGCCGCGCAGAACTCGTAGAACTCGGCCGTCAGCCCCTCGAGCGCGGGGCCCGGCTTCGGGATCGCGGCCGGTTCGGGCCCGCTCACCGGTCGCGCCCCAGGATCGCGAGGCTGCCGTCGCCGAAGTCGCCCCATCCGGTCACGAGCCCGGTCTCGCACCCCGCGACCTGGGCGGCGCCGGCCTCGTGGCGCAGCTGCCGGGTCGCCTCGACGATGTGGTTCATCCCCCAGATGTGGCCCTGCGAGAGCAACCCGCCGTGCGTGTTCATCGGATACCGCCCGCCGAGCTCGATCGTGCCGCCCTGCACGAACTCCGCCGCCTCCCCCCGCCCGCAGATGCCGAGGGCCTCGAGCTCGAGGAGCACGACGTAGGTGAAGCAGTCGTACACCTCAAGGAAGTCGACCTCGTGGGGTGTCATGCCGGCCATCGCGAAGGCCTCCGGCGCCGCGTACGACAACCCGAGACGGAACGGGTCGGCGCGGTTCGGGATGTCGTCGGCCGGGTACGGGTGCCCCTCGGCCGCACCGAGCACGACGACCGGATGGTGCGCCAGGTCACGCGCCCGCTCCGTCGTCGTGACGACGTATGCGGCCGCGCAGTCCGTCTCGAGGCAGCAGTCGTAGAGGCGGAAGGGCTCCGAGATGTAGCGCGACTCGAGGTACTCCTCCATGGTCAACGGGCGCCCGCGCATGAGCGCCCGGTCGTTGAGCTGCGCGTGCCGCCGGCAGGCGAGGGCGATCGCGCCGGCGGCTTCGTCGGGCACGCCGAAGAGCTGCTTGTAGCGCATCACGATCCACGCGTACATCTGGACGGCCGCCATCGCGCCGTACGGCCGGTAGAAGTCGGACGCCACGTCGCCGACCGACGTCGAGAGGAACGCGTGGCGGGGCCGGCGGGCGCCCGGCTTGGGCCGGAAAGCCGAGTAGCCGTTCCACCCGACCGTGACGAGCACGTGGGTCGCGAGCCCGTTGGTGACGGCCATCGCCGCGCTCTGGATGGCGCTGGTCGGGCTCGCCCCACCCATCATCACCGTCACGGCGTAACGGAGGTTCTCGATGCCCAGGTTGGCGGCGAGCTCCTCGGCGGTGGTGAAGCCGGCGGGCGGGATCAGGCCGTCCACGTCGCCACGCGAGAGCCCGGCGTCGGCGATCGCGGCGAGCGAGGCGTCGAGCATCAGCTCGAACGGGAGTCGCTCCGAGCCGCGCTCGTAGCCGGTTTCCGCGATCCCGACGATGGCCGCCTTTCCACTGAAGCCCACGGTTGCCTACCCTGGCACACCCGATGGCAGATCCGCTCGTTCTCGACGTCCACCACCACTGCGGCAGCGTCATGGACGCGCTCGGAGGCCCGCACGCGCTCGGCGACCTCTCGCCGGACGAATGGGAGCGCCTCGAGTGGGACACGCGAGCACGGGTCATGGCCGCCAACGACGTCGCCCAGGCGGTCGTCATCCCGTCGCACGCGTACCTCCGGCCCGACGGCATGGCCGACACGCGGCGGGTGAACGACCACATCGCGGAGTACCGCGAGCGCGACCCGCAGCGCTTCCCCGCCGCGCTCGGCGTCGTCGAGCCGCTGTACGGCGCGCGGGGCCTGGAAGAGATCGACCGGCTGGCGGACGAGGGCCGCTGGCGCGGGATCAGCATCCACACCCGATTCCAGGGGGTCACGACCGACAGTCCGTGGGTCTCGCGCCACGTCGGCCGGATGGCCGAGCGCGGCCTCGTGCCGTTCGTGCACGCGTACGCGGAGACGACGCAGGAGTCGCTGTGGCAGGTCGACCGGCTCGCGGCCGACCATCCCGACGTCACGATGATCGTCCTCGACCCCTTCAGCGGGCACGAGCAGACGCGGCAGTCGTTCGACGTCGCCGAGCGCCGGCCCAACCTGCTGTTCGAGACGGCGCTGAGCTACACGTTCAAGTTCATCGAGGACTTCGTGGTGGCGCTCGGGGCCGACCGGGTCGTGTACGGCTCCGACCTCTACTCGTATCCACTGCACGTCGAGCGCAGCCACCTGCTCGAGCAGATCCGGACCTCGGCCGTGCTGACCGACGCCGACAAGGCCGCGATCCTGGGCGGCAACGCCCGCAAGGTCCTCGCTCTGGACTAGGAGCGAACCGGCCTGGCACAGTGTCGTGCGGCGGGCCGTCGCAACAAGAACCAGGGGGGGACCTGCATGCCGGACAAGCCCAGCTACCTCGGTCTGCTCAACGCGATCTCGTTGGCCGAGACCCGCGCGCACGCCTACCTGTCGGCGTGGGCCGACGTCACGACCGACCCCGAGGTCCGCGCCGTCCTCCGGACGGTCGCGGCGCGTGAGGGCGAGCACGGGATGAGCTTCGCCAAGCGCATCAACGAGCTCGGCTTCGAGTTGGAGCCGGCCGACGATCCCCACTTCGAGGAGCAGATGGCGATCGCGACCTCCGACCGCTCCGACCTGGAGAAGGCGGAGGCCCTCGGTCTCCTGCGCTTCTGCACCGCGGACGGCGAGCCCGACGTGTTCGACAACTTCTTCCGCGACCACTCGATCGACATCCGGACCGGAGAGCTGCTCGGGCGCTACATCGCCGAGGAGCGCGACACGCTGCGCCTGTTCTCCGCCTGCCACGCGCAGCTGTCGGCGCGCGCCGCTGGCGCGGGTGCACCGGCGGACGACCGCCTCGCGACGCTCGAGGACAAGATCGACACGGTGTGCCGTGCGGTCGAGGAGCTCCGCCAGATCGTCTGCGCGCAGTCGATGCAGAACGCCGCGGTCTAGACGGACCGGACCTCGCCGACCGCGACCTGCGGCCGGGGACGGAGCCAGCCGAGCCGTCGCGCGCGCAGCTCGTCGATCGCGCGCGCGACGCCGTACGCGGCGGCGAGCATCGCCCCACCGACGACGACGTCGAGCACCCAGTGGTTCGCGGTCACGACCACCGAGACCGCCATCGCCGGCGGGTAGGCGACGAGCAGCGCCTTGACCCAACGCCGGTGCACGACGGGCCACGCCGCGAGGCAGGCCCAGAGCGCCCAGGTCGCGTGCAGGCTGGGCATCGCCGCGTACGGGTTGCTGAACTGCCACACGTCGAGCTGCGTCGGATCGGCCTTGCCGCCGAGCGCGTCGCGCAGCGGGCCGCGGCTGATCGTGAAGACGTGCGACGTGTCCGCGAAATGGTACGAGGACGGCATCAGGCGAGGCGGCATCAACGGGAAGACCGCGAACGCGACGAGGGCGAGCCCGAGGAGGACGAGGAACGTGTCGCGCCACACCGCGTACCGCGCCGGCGTCCGCCGGTAGAGCAACACGAGCACCAGCAGCGGGACGACCAGGTGCGTCCCCGAGTAGACGGTGCTGCAGAGCGTCACGACCCACGACCAGTGCAGCGCCAGGTGTTGGAGCGAACGCTCGAAGCCCAGGTGCAGGACCCGCTCCGCCGCGAGCACCGCCTCCGCGTTGTTGCGGGCGACGGCCGCCGGCCCGGTCGCGAGGTTCCGGAAGGCGCCGTACAGCGCGTAGATCCAGAAGACGACCGCGATCTGGGCGGCGCCCCGCAACGGCAGGCGCGACAGGCGGACCTCGTACTCGGCCCCCATGAGCTGGCTGTCGATCGTGGTCATCGCTGCCCGGCCGCGGTCGGTCGCCCTGCGGGGCCGTTATCGACCCGATCGCACCCGCCCTTGAGCGCTCGACGGAACGGGGGCGCCGCCGTAGCCTCACGGGCCGATGGAGGTCGACCACTTCCTGCGCAGCGAACTGGCCGGCGCCGCCGAGACCGCCCGCCGGCTCGAGGAGATCGGGTTCGACGGCATCTACACGGCCGAGGCCGCCCACGAGCCGTTCTTCCCGCTCGTGCTCGCGGCGGAGCACACGAGCCGGGCCCGGCTCTTCACGAACATCGCGGTCGCGTTCGCCCGCAGCCCCATGGACCTCGCCATGGTGAGCGACGACCTGCAGCGGCTCTCGGGCGGCCGGTTCGTGCTCGGGCTCGGTTCGCAGATCCGCCCCCATATCGAGCACCGGTACTCGATGGACTGGAGCCGGCCCGTCGCGCGGATGGGCGAGATGGTCAGCGCGATCAAGGCCGTCCACCGCGCGTGGAACGGACGCGTCCCGCTCGACTACCGGGGCGAGATCTACCGGCACACGCTGATGACGCCCTTCTTCGATCCGGGGCCGAACCCGTTCGGGGCGCCGCCCGTATGGGTCGCGGCGCTGGGCCCACAGATGACCGCGAAGGCAGCGGAGGTGGGCGACGGCGTGCTCGTGCACCCGTTCCACACCGGGAAGTTCGTGCGCGAGCACACGGCGCCCGCGGTCGCGGCCGGCTTGGCACGCGCCGGCCGCCGCCGCGACGACTTCACCGTCCACGCGACGCCGATCGTGTGCACGGGCTCGACCCCCGAGGAGCTGGAGCGGGCCGCAGTCGGTGTCCGCGGGCTGCTCGCGTTCTACGGGTCGACGCCGTCGTACCGGGTCACCCTCGACGCCCACGGCTGGGGTGAGCTCCAGACGGAGCTGAACGCGATGACGAAGCAGGGCCAGTGGGACGAGCTGGCCTCGCGCGTACCCGACGAGGTCTTCGAGGAGCTCGCCGTGCACGGCACTCCCGACGAGATCGCCGGTCTCGTCGCCGACCGCTACGGCACCGCCGTCGACCGCGTCGGGCTCTCGATGCCGTACGAGACCTCACGCGAAACCGTCGAAGCGCTCGTCGCCGGCTTCCACTCGCTCGCGCTGCAGACGACCCCGACGACCTGACCCTCCGAGAAAGGACCGACCATGCCGAAAGGTCTGTTCATCGCCCTCGCGAACGCCGCCGACGGCGCGCCCGAGGACGACTTCAACCAGTGGTACGACGACGTGCACGCCAAGGAGGTGCTCGCGCTCCCGGGCGTGCGCTCGTGCACCCGCTACAAGCTCGCCGACCCCCAGCTCATGGACGGCGACGACGCCATGGGGTTCCGCTACCTGGCGGCCTACGAGGTCGAGGTCGACGACTGGGCCGACTTCCGCAGCGCCATGCTCGCCGCCTTCGGCGACGGCCGGGTCACGGTCGACGGCCAGCTCCTCCAGATGGACCCCATGCCCAAGACGATGCTGTTCGAGGAGGTCACGCCCCGCGTCGAGGCCTGACCGCGACACGCTCCCCGGGCCCCTGACATTCCGCCGGCTCGCGGGCAAGACTGCGGCATGCGCATCGGCATGTTCATCAGCGAGACCAGCGGCGAGCGGACGGGCATCGACAGCCTCCTCGCCACGGCGGCCTGGGCCGAGTCGTCGAACCTCGCCACGGGCTGGGTCCCGCACATCCCGTGGAGCCTCGACGCGCTCACCGCGCTCACGCTCGTCGGCCGTGAGACGACGCGGATCGAGCTCGGGACCGCTGTCGTCTCGACGTACCCGCGCCATCCGCTCGCGCTCGCGCAGCAGGCGCTGTCGACCCAGGCCGCGTGCGGTGGGCGCCTGCTGCTCGGGATCGGCCCCTCGCATCCGGTCGTGATCGAGAAGATGCACGGCCTGAGCTACGAGAAGCCGGCACGCCACGTCCGCGAGTACGTCGACGTGCTCGACCGCGCCTTCGCCGGGCCGGGGCAGGTCGAGTACGCGGGCGAGACCTACGCCGTCGACGCGCTGCTCGACGTTCCCGACTCGTCGCCGGTGCCGATCATGCTGGCGGCGCTCGCGCCGCTGATGCTGAAGCTCGCCGGCTCGCGCACCGAGGGCACCATCACGTGGATGGGCGACGAACGCGCCCACGCCGAGCACGTCGTGCCCCGCATCACCGCCGCGGCGGCCGAGGCGGGCCGGCCGGCGCCACGCGTCGTCGCCGGGCTCCCGATCGCGGTGTGCGACGACGCCGACGAGGGGCGCGAGCGGGCGGCTCGCCTGTTCGCCGCCTACGAGCAGATCCCGACGTACCGGCGGATGCTCGACCGCGGTGACGCGGGATCTCCGGCCGAGGTGAGCGTCATCGGGACCGAGGAGCAGGTCACGAAGCGGCTCCAGTCGTACCGCGACGCCGGGGTCACCGACCTCGCGGCCGCCGTGTTCGCCGTCGGCGACGACCGCGAGGCGTCGCGCCGCCGCACCCGCGACCTCCTCGCCTCGCTCGCCCCCGAGCTCTGACGCGAACCCTCCGCGTCGGTGTTGACTCTTCCGCCGTCGAGAGGGATTTCCGCACGATCGCGGGAGTCAGAGGTGCGCGACCTTGGGGATGATCTCGTCGGCGAACACCGCGATCTGGTCGAGGTACTCCGAGCGGGTGTCGCCCGGGATCGTCATCGAGACGTAGGTCGCGCCCGCGGCGGCGAGCTCCTCGATGCTCTCGATCACGACGCCGGGCCGGACGCCGGCGTTGCTGAACATGTCGAGGCCCATCGGCATGAACACGATCTCGAGCGGCGCGGTTCGCCCGACGGCGGCCGCGTGGTCGCGCGCATAGGCGAGCCGGTCGGCGAGCTCGGTGAGCGAGGTGATCGCGGGCGTCTTGAGTCGCGCCTCCGATCCGGCCGGGCTCGGCATCGGGATCCAGCCGTCGGCGAGCTCGACCGCCCGCCGGATGGCCCGCTTCGAGTTGCCGCCGATCCAGATCGGCGGTCCGCCGGGCTGCGCGGGACGCGGGAGCATGGTGTTGCCGGCGGCGTCGAAGTGCCGGCCCCGGATGGTCACGCTCTCCCCCGACCACGCGGCGCGCATCGTCGTGATCGCCTCGTCGGTCAGGTCGTTGCGCTCGTCGTAGCCGACGCCGAGGGCCGCGAACTCGCCCGCGAGGTAGCCGGCACCGACGCCGACGATCATGCGACCGCCCGACAGCGCGTCCAGCGAGGCGATCGACTTCGCCGAGAGGAACGGGTTCCGGTAGCTGAGGATGAGGAGGTTCGTCTGCAGGCGCAGCCGGGTCGTCGCCGCCGCCGCGAAGCTGAGCGCGACGAACGGATCGAGCGTGTGGTGACCCCCGCTCGCCAGCCACGGATCGGCCGGCATCG
This sequence comes from Acidimicrobiia bacterium, assembly GCA_035650535.1. Classification (GTDB taxonomy): domain Bacteria; phylum Actinomycetota; class Acidimicrobiia; order IMCC26256; family PALSA-555; genus DASRHL01. The sequence continues at coordinate 2,930 of DASRHL010000199.1, read as the reverse complement.
GATGGTCCGTCACGAACACGGCGTCGAACCCGGCCCCCTCGGCCGCGGCGGACAGCTCGGCGATCGCGTCCGCTCCCGCGAGCTCCTCGAGCCGGTCGACCCGGTGTGTCGGCAACCCCAGCGAGATCCTCACGGCTCCTCCTCCTCCACCGGCGCGACCGGTTCGACCCCGAACGCCTCGGCGATGTGGGTGGCCGTCGCCTCCGAGACCTCGAGTGCGAGCCCGAGCTCCCTCGCGTAGCGCAGGGTCACCCGCATGTCCTTGTCGCCGATGGCGACGAGCGGCGCGAGGTTCTCCGCGTACACGTCGTGGCCACCGCGAGTCGTGACGAAGTCGCGCATCATCGGGCTCAACGTACCCGTGTGCTCGAGGATCCGGTCGAAGACGGCCATGTCGATGCCGGCGACGGTCGCCAGGCGCCGACCCTCCGCCGTCCCGAGCAGCGTGACGTAGCCGATGAGGTTGCGCGCGAGCTTCGCGGCCAGCCCCGCCCCGACGTCGCCGAGGTGCAGCACGAAGTTGCCGGCACACTCGAACACGGGACGCGCGCGCTCGAAGGCGACCCGGTCACCGCCGACCATGATGCACAGGGTCGCGTCGCGCGCGCCCTGCACCCCGCCGCTGACGGGCGCGTCGAGCACGTCGACGCCGCGGCCCGCGGCCCGCGCCGCCTGGGCCACGCGCTGCACCGTCGCCGGGTGCACCGTGCTGTGGACGGCGACGACCGCGCCCGCCGGCGCCCGGTCGACCAGCCCGTCGGGCCCGAGAGCCACCGCCTCCACCTGCTCGTCGTCGACGACCATGACGCCGACCACGTCGGCGTCATGGGCGGCCTCCGCGAGCGAGGCGGCGGCGCGGGCCGTCGGCGCGCGCTCGACGACCGCGGCGACCGCCTCCTCCCGCACGTCGTAGAGCACGACCTCGTGCCCCGCCCTCGCGACGTTCACCGCCATCGCGCCACCCATGTTCCCGAGCCCGACGAAGCCAACCCTCATTCCACTCCCTCCGCGACGCTCGCTCCCTCGTACGTGAACGCGAGCTCCTCACCCGCGGTGTGAGGCGGCTCGAGCGGCGTGTCGGGGTGCTCGCGGAGAGGGATCTGCTTCAGCCGGAAGGCGAGCAGGAACGTGACGACCGCGATCGGCACCGACACGAGGAACACGGTGTGCAACGAGCGCGCGAAGGTCTCCACGACCCCGACGCGCACCGCGGGAGCGAGCGCCCGCACCCGCTCGGGGCTCGCCCGTAGCGTGGAGAGGTCGAGGTGCGCGGACGCGGGCGTGAGCTTCGGGAGGAGCGTGCGGAGCCGGTCGTTGAAGACGGTGCCGAGCACGGGCACGATCACGGCCCCACCGAGCGTGCGGACCATCATCGACACCGCGGTCGCGACGCCCATGTCGCGCGCCGGCACCGCGTTCTGGATGGCGAGGATCAGCACCTGCATGACGAACCCGGCGCCGATGCCCACGAGCACGGCCGAGGCACTGACGGTGGCCGTCGAGCTCGACTGGTCGAGCCGCGAGAGCAGCAACATGCCCACGATCGACGCCGCCCCACCGACGATCGGGTAGATCCGGTAGCGGCCGGTGCGGTCGATGAGCCTGCCCGACACGATCGTCCCGCCGACCGCGCCGAACATGAACGGGATGATCAGCAGCCCCGAGTCGGTCGGGCGGATCCCGTTGACGAACTGCAGGAACGCGGGCACGAAGAAGATGCCTGCGTAGAAGAGCATCCCCGTCAGCGCGTTGAGGCCGAGGCAGACGCGCGGGATCGACTCGCCGAAGAGTCGCATCGGCATGAGCGGCTCGGATGCCCGTCGCTCCCACACGACGAACACGACCGCGAGCGCGACCGCGCACAGCCCGAGCCCGACGATGACCGGCGATTCCCACGGTTCGCGCGTCCCGCCCCAGTCGCACAGGAGCACGACGCAGGTGACCGCCACGACGATCAGGGCCGCGCCGGGGTAGTCGACCCGGTGACGCGTCCGCCGCTCCGGCACGTGATAGCGGCGCACGATGATCGCGATGGCGACGAGCCCGAGCGGCAGGTTGATGAAGAACGCCCATCGCCACGACAAGTGGTCGGTGAAGAGCCCGCCGAGGAGCGGTCCGAGCACGGCCGAGAAGGCGAAGACGAAGCCCGAGTATCCGATCCAGCGGGCGCGGTCGCGTGCCGGCACGAGGTCGGCGACCGCGGCCATCGGCAACGAGTTGAGCCCGCCAGCGCCGATGCCTTGCACGGCCCGGAAGACGATCAGCTGGGTCATCGTCGCCGACGCGCCGCACATCGCGGAGCCGGCGAGGAAGATGCCGATGGCGATGAGGAGCACCCGCTTGCGGCCGTAGAGGTCGCCGAGCTTCCCGTACAGGGGCATCGTGGCCACGTTGAACAGCAGGTAGGCGGTGACGACCCACGAGAGGTTGGTCAGGCCGTGCAGGTCGCCGACGATCGTCGGGAGCGCGGTGGCGACGACCGTGCCGTCGAGTGACGACAGCGCGTTGCCGAGCATGAGCCCGACGAACACGACGAGGATGGCGCGGGTCTCGGCGCGGTTCGTCGGTTCGGTTCGGACCATGGGTTCGTTGATCGTACGCGCGCTCCCGCGACTAGCGTCTCGAACCCGTGGGACCCACGTCGACGACCTCGATCCGTCCGGAGCTGCTCGGGTGGCGCTTCGTCGAGATGGCGGCCGGACGGGCCGTCATGGAGTGGACGCCGGGGCCCGACCTCGCGAACCCCGCCGGCTTCGTGCACGGCGGCTGGGTCGGTGCCCTCGTCGACGACGTCAGCGGCGCCGCGCTCGTCTCGCTGCTCAGCGAGCCGCGGCCCTTCCCGACGGTGTCGATGCACATCGAGTTCATCCGGCCCATCCCGATCGGGGGCACACACACGGTCACCGGTGTCGTCGTGCGCGCCGGCAAGC
>DASRHL010000198.1:0-6822 GCA_035650535.1 Acidimicrobiia bacterium | reverse complement strand
CGACGGGCTGGAGGTCTGCAAGCGGATCCAGCACGACCGGCCGGTCCCCGTCCTCATGCTGACGGCCCGCGACTCCGAGACCGACCTCGTCGTCGGCCTCGCGGTCGGTGCCGACGACTACCTCACCAAGCCGTTCAGCGCCCGCGAGCTCGTCGCCCGGGTGCACGCGCTGCTGCGGCGGGTCGAGCGGGGCGCCGAGACGGCCGGTCCCCGCGCCGACACGGTCCGCCTCGGCGACGTCGTCGTCGACGTGGACGCCCGGCGGGTGCGCCGGGGCGACGAGACCGTCCACCTCACCCCGACCGAGTTCGACCTGCTCGTCCACCTCGCCCGCCGACCGGGCCGGGTGCTCACCCGCGAGCAGCTCCTGGGCGAGGTCTGGGGCTACCGCGACGGCTCGGGGGCCCGCACCGTCGACTCGCACGTCCGCGCGCTGCGCCGCAAGCTCGGCGTCGACGTGGTCCGGACGGTGCACGGCGTCGGCTACGCGGCCGCCGACGCCGCCGCACAGGATCGCGCCTCGTGAACCGCCCGCTCCACGACGGTCACCGCCGCGCGGTAATGCGCGACGTCCACATCCGCGACCTCGACATCCGCCGGCCGCTCGCGCCGATCCCGTCGATCAAGCTCAAGCTCGGATTCGTCATCGCGGTCGCGGTCGCGGTCACGGTGTTCGTGTTCTGGGTGGGGATCAAGATCGGCGTGTGGCCGTCGGTCAGCGGGATCATCGCCGCCCTGGTCGCGATGGTGATGGTCCGCTACCTCTCTCGCGGGATGACGTCGCCACTCCGCGAGATGGCCGCGGCCGCCGACGCCATGGCGAAGGGCGACTACAGCCGGCGCGTCACCGACACGTCGCGCGACGAGGTCGGCGCGCTCGCGCGCGCGTTCAACGGGATGGCCGCGGAGCTGGCCGAGACCGACCGCATGCGCCGCGACCTCGTCGCCAACGTCTCGCACGAGCTCCGCACGCCGATCACCGCGTTGCAGGCGCAGCTCGAGAACCTCGTCGACGGCATCGCCGACCCCGATCCCGCGACCTTCCGGGTCATGCTGGCCCAGGTCGAACGGCTCGGGCGCCTCGTCAAGCAGCTCCTCGACCTGTCACGGCTGGAGTCGGGCGCACTGCCGCTCGAGCGGTCGGAGTTCGCCGTGGAGCCGCTCCTCGAGCACGCGGTGCGTGAGCAGCAGCTGCACGAGCCGGGCGTCGGTGTCGCCGTGACCGTCGAGCCGGCCGACCTGACCGCGGCCGGCGACCCCGAGCGGGTCCACCAGGTCGTCGCCAACCTCCTCGAGAACGCGGTGCGCTACACGCCGAGCGGCGGCACGGTCGAGGTGAGCGCTCGGCGCAGCGCCGACGGCGTCACGATCGAGGTCGTCGACGAGGGCCCCGGGATCCCCGAGTCCGAGCAGGCCCGGGTGTTCGAACGTTTCTACCGCGCCGACGCGGCGCGGTCGTCGAGCGACGGCGGCGCGGGCCTCGGGCTCGCGATCGCCCGATGGATCGTGGATCTGCACGGCGGGCAGATCCGTCCCGAGCGGCGCGACCCGCACGGTTGCCGGATGGTCGTGACGCTCCCCCGCAACTGAAGCCCCGTCCCGTCGATCCCCACACAGCAGGAGACACCGATGGCTCTGGCCCCGATCGAGGAAGCGATCAAGCGCATCCGGCGCGGTGAGATGGTTCTCGTCGTCGACGACGAAGACCGCGAGAACGAGGGTGACCTCACCATGGCCGCCAGCTGGGTGAACGGCGACTCGATCAACTTCATGCTGCGCTGGGCGCGCGGGCTGGTGTGCATGCCGTTCTGCGGCGAGCACCTCGCGCACCTCGACCTGCGTCCGATGGTCCCCCCCGACGAGGCCGGGTGCGACACCGCGTTCACCGTCTCCATCGACCACCTCTCCGCCGGCAGCGGTATCGGCGCCGCCGACCGGGCGCTCACGATCCAGCGGGCGCTCGACGTCGGCGCCCGCCCGGGCGAGTTCCGCCGCCCCGGCCACGTGTTCCCGCTCCGGGCCCGGCCCGGCGGCGTCCTCGAGCGGCGGGGCCACACCGAGACCGCCGTCGACCTCACCCGGCTCGCCGGGCTCCCGCCCGTCGCCGTGATCTGCGAGGTCCTCCACGACGACGGCTCGCCCGCCCGCTACCCCTACCTCGAGATGTTCGCGACCGAGCACCGCATCGCGATGATCTCGGTCGAGCAGGTGGCCGAGTACCGGCTGCAGCTCGCCGAGGTCGCCGACGAGCGCTCCCCCGCGCCCCTGCTCCTCTGACCGGCACCGGGGCGGGTCGCTGTAGGGTCGAGGCGTGGCAGGCGGCGCACCGGTCGAGACCTCGGGCGCGCGCTCGCCTCTGGAAGCGGCCTCGCAGCTCGGCGTGTCGCTGGATGCCCTCGCGGCCGTCGCGGCTCATCTGCGGATCGAGGCAGAGGGTATCGACGTCGACCCGGCGATCCGTGACCTGCTCGCGGGCGTCGCGGCGGAGGTCCTCGGCACATTGGAGCCCGTGGGACACGTCGAGCGGCAGGCCGTCATCGGCATGGTGCGGGCGTTCATCTACCAGGCCGAGGACCTGATCAGTCGTCCGGGCCGGACGGCCGGCTGGCACGACACGAACGAGGCCCTCTTACAGAGTCTCGGACAGGCCTCCGCGGGCGTCGTCCGCGCCTTCGAGGTCGCGGGCGCGAAGTTCCCGGCCCTCGGAGAGACGCTGCGCCGTACCGGTGCGGTCTTCGTCGACGTCGGCACGGGGACGGGCTGGCTCGCGATCGCGGTCGCCCGGAGCTTCCCGGCCGTGCGGGTCGTGGGCGTTGACATCCTCCCGGAGGCGCTGGAGCTGGCGCGCCGCAACGTCACCGCGGCCGGGCTCGCCGACCGCGTGGAGTTGCGGCTGCTCGACGCCGCCGAGCTCGAGCCCGAAAGCGCGGATGTCGTCTGGCTCGCGATGCCGTTCCTTCAGAAGGCCGCCGTCGACGCCGTCCTGCGCGGCGCATCGGGCGCGCTTCGACCCGGGGGCTGGCTGCTGCCGGGGACGTTCCCCGGCCCGGGGCAGTCGCTCGCCGAACGGCTGATGACGGTCCGCACGCTGCGCTCCGGCGGTCACCCGTGGACGGCCGACGAGCTGTGCGCACGACTGCGTCACCTCGGCCTCGACGGCGTCCGGGAAGTCGAGCGTGCATGGCCGATGCCGGTGCGTCTCTACACAGCCACGAAGCCGTCACGCGTGGCGACTTCGGAACTGCCGTCGACTCCTGCTGACTAGTCCCCGGCGGGCTCGCCGATCTCCTTCAACGCCGACGCGATCGCGGCGCGCAGGCGGCGCGCCGTGTCGGGTGCAAGGTGCGCGGTCAACCCCAGGCCGGCCCGCCCCGCCTCCTCGAGGGTCAGGACGACGCGCGGCTCGCCCATTCCGCACGCGTCGCAGTCGTCCGCGAGCGCGACGGCCCACGAAACGGGTGGGCGCTCGTCGTCGCCGTCCGGGTGGTCGTCGAGGGCGTCGGCGATCGAGCGGCGCATGCGGGGAGCTCCTGTTCAGACGAGGGACACGACGAGGGCGGCGAGCGCGAGGTGGTACGTCACCATGATCGCGACCGGGGCGCCGCGCCTCGTCCCGACGAAGCGGGTCTCGGCGATGAGCCCGTCGGACACGAAGAAGAGCACGGCGCCCGTCACGGCATCGGCGTCGCCGCCCGCGATCGCGCTGACCACCATGGCCGAGATCGCGACGAAGTAGGCGATGACCGGCGCGACGAGCTCGCCGCCGCCGGAGCGGCGCAGTGCACCGACGAACCGTACGACGAGCGGCAGCCCGACCGCGGCGACGACGACGACCCCGACCGCGTAGCCACGCGCGCCGCCCGGGTGGAGTGAGAAGCCGACGACGAACAGCGCGTGCGCGACCAGGAACGAGCCGAGTCCGGGCACGAAGCGGTCGCCGGGCAGCATGAGGAAGACGTCGCCGGCGAGGCAGCAGACGAGCGCGGCGACGAACCAGGCACGCACGTCGGACTGGGCGGCGTCGACCGTCGCCGCCGTCGCGACGAGTGCCGCCGTCACCGCCGGCTTGCAGACGTACTCCAGTGCCTTCTTGCCGTGACCGACGGCCACCCAGTCGCCCAGCGCGAACACCGCGGCGACCGCGAGCAGGACCCAGGCGGCCGCCGTCATCCGCCGGACGCTACCGGCCGCGCGGTTCCCCGTCCCGACTGCCGGTGTGGACGACACTGTCGGCCGTGGGCATCGACCTCCGGGCGCGGCTCGACCGTCTGGGCGAGCGGTTCCCGCCCCTCGGGTTCGTCCTGCGCGTGCAGGACCGCTACACGGCGGCGAACGGGCGGGCCTCGGCGAACTCGATCACGCTCGACGGCTTCCTCGCGCTGTTCGCGCTCATCGTGCTCGCCGCCGCCGTGCTCGGCTTCGTGTCGGCCAGCGACCAGGGGGTCACGCACCGGCTGATCAACTCGCTGGGCGTGAAGGGCAGCGCCGAGAAGATCATCACGGACGCGGTCGACACCGCCCGCCGCAGTCGCCGCACCGCGACGATCGCGGGCGTGCTCGGCCTGCTCGTCACCGGAACGGGCCTCGCGGTCGCGGTCGCCAACGCGTACGACGCGGCGTGGCGAGTGCGGGCCCGGGGGTTGCTCGACCGCATGGTCGGGCTCGTCTGGCTCGCGGGTGCATTGCTGATCTTCGTCGCCGGCGGCTTCGCGACCTCGCTGTGGACGAGACTGCCCGCGACGTTCGGTCCGCTCGTCGTCGTCATCACCGTCGGTGCGAACACGGTCGGCTTCGTCTGGACGTCGTGGGTGTTGCCGAACCGGCGGGTGCCGGTGCACGCGCTCGTGCCCGCAGCGCTGGCCGGCGGCGTGGCCCTCGAGGTGCTGAAGGTGGCCGGCGGGATCCTCGTCCCCCGGCTCGTCGCCAACTCCTCGGAGCTCTACGGCACGATCGGCGCGGTGTTCGCGCTGCTGATCTGGCTGCTCGTCCTCGGCCGGCTCGTCGTGTACGTCACCGTGCTCGAGGTCATGGGTTGGGAGCGCACGCACGGGACCACCGAGGTGCTCGTCGACGCTCCCACACTGCCGATGCGCTGAGGCACCCGGGGCGCGCGCCCGCGCATCACGGTTGGAGGCGTTCGAGCACCCAGCGGCCGCCGGCGGCCGGTTCGCGCCTGTAGCGCAGGCGATCGTGCAGACGGTCGTCGCGGTGCTGCCAGAACTCGACGTCGTCGGGTGTGACCACGTAGCCGCCCCAGAACGGGGGCAGCGGGACGTCGCCGTCGTCGCCGAAGCGGTCGTGCTGGAACGCGTACGCCGCTTCGAGCTGCTCGCGGCTGCCGATCGTCTCGCTCTGGCGCGACGCCCATGCGCTGATCCGGCTCGGACGCGGTCGCGTGTTCCAGTACGCGATCGAGTCCTCGCGTGACGCCTTGGTGACCCGGCCCTTGACGCGCACCTGGCGGTCGAGGTCGTGCCAGTGCGACACGAGCGCGGCGCGCGGGTTGTCGGCGAGGTCGCGGCCCTTCGCGCTGTCGTAGTTCGTGAAGAACGTGAAACCCTCGTCGCCCACGCCACGCAGGAGCACGACGCGCGCCGACGGGACGCCACGGGTGTCCGCGGTCGCGACGACGAGCGCGTCCGCCGCCGGACCCATGCGGGCCTGCGCCTCCGCGTACCAGTGCCGGTACTGCGTGATGGGATCGGCCGCGAAGTCGGCTTCGTCGAGCGGCGGATAGTTCATCAGTAGCCCGGCCGGCTCAGCAGGCCACGCGTGCGGACGCTCCGGTAGGCGACGGACAGCACCCACGCGCCGAACGCGAGGTACACGACGTCGAGCGCGCCCGCCAGCAGCAGCTGTCCGGTCAGCACCTCGCCCCGGGCGAGGAAGGCGCGGGCGGCCTCGAACACGTGCGAGACGGGCACCGCCCGCGAGACGGGCTGCAGCCAGCCGGGCAGGGAGTCGACCGGGTAGAAGACGGCGGCGATCGGCTGCAGCAGCAGCGCGAGCGACCACGCCAGCACCTCGGCGTTCGACCCGAACCGCAGCACCGTCGCACGGATGACGAGCCCCAACGCCCACCCGAAGCCGAGCAGCCCGACGAGCGCGGGGACGAGGACGCGCCCGGTGTCGAGGATGTTGAAGTCGAAGGACACGGCGACGAAGACGGACAGCAGCACCGAGCCGGTGAGCACCCGCACGAGCGAGAACAGGATCGCGCCGGTCACGTACTCGCGCTGGCGCAGGGGTGACGCGTAGAGGTTGATGATGGAACGGTCCCACATGTCCATGAGCTGCGTCATCGCGAGCTCCTGCTGGGTCCGGAAGCAGACGTCCCAGAGCACGACCGCGCCGAGCAGGATCCCCACGCCACCGGGGATCGACGTGTCACGCTGCGCGAGGTACGTCGTGAGGAACCCCCAGAGCACGACCTCGATGAACGGCCAGTAGAACATCTCCATGATGCGCAACGGGCTGTGACGCACCACGAACAGGTTCTGGAGCATCACGCCCTTGACGCGCCGCCAGCTCACGCCTCACCGTTCCGGCTCACGTCCACATCTCCTCGAGCGTTCCGGCCGCGGTGTGCTCGGCGACCTTCAGGTAGACCTCCTCGAGGTCGTCGGCGCCGAAGCGTTCGCGCAGCTCGGCCGCGGTGGAGTCGGCGGCGACCCGACCCCCGGCGACGAACAGGATCCGGTCCGCGAGCCGTTCGACCTCGACCATGTTGTGGCTCGTGATGAGGATCGTCATCGCCCGCTCGTCCGCGACCTTGCGCAACAACCGCCGAACGACGACGGCGCGCTCGGGGTCGAGGCTCGC
>DASRHL010000197.1:0-2055 GCA_035650535.1 Acidimicrobiia bacterium | reverse complement strand
ACTCGGGGTCCCGCAGGGTCCGGGGCAGGCCCCGCTCGACCTGGACGCCTACGCCGGCATCCTCGTCCGGCACCTCGGCGGGCTCGGGGCGACCATCGCGTGCGAGCCGGGGGACTTCCTCGTCAAGGAGTGCGGGGTGCTCCTCGCGCAGGTGGTCACGGTCGAGGACCGGGCCGGCGTTCGGTTCGTGGGCCTCGACGCCGGCTACAACGTCGCGCCGGAGCACTTCATCTACGGATCCCCGCTCGAGGTGGTCCTGTGCCGGGCGGCCGGTGCGCCTGCGGAGCGGCCGGTCACCGTGGCCGGCAACATCAACGAGGGCGACGACCTGTTCGCCGTCGACCTGCCCTTCCCGGGGGTGCGGGAGGGAGACGTCGTCGCGATGCTCGGGGTCGGGAGCTACAACCAGTCGATGCACCTGGACCACTGCCTGCGGTCGCCTGCCGGGGTGGTCGCGTTCGCCGACCGGATCTGACGAGGTCGCCCCGGGCCCGGGCCCGGGCCCGGCGCCCGGGCGTGGGCTGCGGCCCGTGTGGGGCCGGTCGGCCTACGGGCAGGTATGCGAGCGGAGCTGCTCGTTCGACGGCGGGTCCATCGTGAGGAGCTGCGGCACCGTCACGGTCTGGAACCCGCGAGCGCGAACGAGATCGAGAATCCGCGGAAGCGCCGCCTGGGTGGTCCCGCGGTTCTCGTGCAGGAGCACGATGTCGCCGGGCGAGAGGTGGTCGCGCACGTTCCGGTAGATCTGGAAGGCGTTCGCGCCCTGCGAGTCCTCGCTGTCGAGACTCCAGAGCACGTCGATCATGCCGTGCGAGCGCAGGTAGTCGTCGACGCCGGCGTCGTGCTGGCCGAGCGGCGGCCGGAACAGGAACACCGGCGCGCCGGCATCCGACGACGCGACCTGGCGCGTGTGCTCGATCTCGGCGTCGAGCTCGCTCCGGGTCATCCCGTCCACGGAGACGTGGTCCCACGTGTGATCGCCGACCGCGCCCAGGCGCGCCTCCTCGCGCAGGAGGCCCTGGAACCGGGGGTCGGCGTACAGCTTGCCGACGGTGAAGAACGTCGCCGTCATGCCGTTGGCGCGCAGGAGGTCGATCGTCTCCTGCGTGTAGGGGCCCGGTCCGTCGTCGAACGTGAGCGCGACGAGCGGCCGGGTCCCGGCCCCGCAGTACACGGGCTCGCCGAGCGCCGCGATCCGTCGAAGGGCCGGGTTGGTCGAGTCCGGAGGAGGCGCATCCGGCGGGACGTCGGCGGCTGCCTCGCCCGCCGCCCCGCCGGTCCGGTGGACCGTCCGGCCTCCGTCCGCCCCGCCCAGCGCCGCGGTCGCGCGCCTCGGGCCGAAGGGCGAGGTGAGCACGATCGCGCAGATGAGGGCAACCATCGCCGCGCAGAAGGCGACGAACGCCCATCGGTCCGCCGGCCGCCGCGCCGGACCGCGGGTCGGAAAGGTGAGCTGATCGGCCATGGGGTGGTGCCCACCGAGTATATCCCCCGGTCAGCGCGGCACGCGTCGCGGAGGATAGACTTTCGCGCTCGCGAAAGGAGAGCGAGATGGGCGAGCTCACGGCGGAGCAGATCGTCGACCTCTGTCTTCGGCACACGCTGTTCGACTGGCAGGCGCAGGCGGACGCGCGACCGATTCCGGTCGCGTCCGCCCGCGGATCGGAGTTCTTCACGGCCGACGGCAAGCGGTACCTCGACTTCAACAGCCAGATGATCGGCGTGAACATCGGCCACGGGGATCCGCGCGTCGCGGAGGCGATCGCCGAGCAGGCACGAACCCTGCCGTACGTGAGCCCGTCGATGGCCACCGAGCCGCGCGCGCTCCTCGGCCGCAAGCTCGCCGAGCTGTTCCCCGGCGACATCGACAAGGTGTTCTTCGCGCTCGGCGGGGCCGAGGCCAACGAGAACGCCATCCGGATCGCGAGGGCGGTGACCGGCCGGCACAAGATCCTCGCTCGGTACCGCTCGTACCACGGCGCGACGTTTGCGACGATCACGCTCACGGGCGAGCCGCGCCGGTTCGGGAACGAGCCGGGTATGCCGGGCGTGATC
>DASRHL010000196.1:0-14924 GCA_035650535.1 Acidimicrobiia bacterium | reverse complement strand
TCCGAGCTGTACGCGCAGTGCCTCGAGATGTCGCGCTGGGCCGACGACCACGGCTTCGCGGCGATCACCGTGTCGGAGCACCACGGCGTGGACTTCGTCTCCGCGCCCACGACCCTCGCCGGCCTGCTGCTCGGCGCGACCCGGCGCGCGCACGTGATGGTGAATGCGCTGCTGGTGCCGCTCCATGACCCGATCCGGCTCGCCGAGCAGGTCGCCACCCTCGACGTGACGAGTGGTGGCCGCTTCACGTTCGTCGCCGGGCTCGGCTACCGGCACGAGGAGTTCGCCATGGCCGGCGTCGACCGGACCCGTCGGGGCGCGATCGTCGAGGAGTACCTGACCCTGCTGCGGACGGCGTGGACCGGCGAACCGTTCGAATGGCGCGGCCGCACGATCGTCGTCACGCCGAAGCCGGTGAGCCCGGTCGAGCAGCTGATGTGGGCGGGCGGTTCGGTGCGCCGCTCCGCCGAGCGGGCGGCGCGGTTGCGCCTGCCGTTCTTCACGATGTCGGTCGACCCGGCCCTGGGCGACGCGTACCGCGCCGAGTGCGAGAAGGTCGGTTACGCGGACGGCGTGTTCATGTACCCGACCGGTCCTTCGTTCGTGCACGTCGCCGAGGATCCCGAGCGCGCGTGGGACGCGCTCGCCGACTACGCGCTCTACGACGCCGCTTCCTACAACTCGTGGCAGACCGGCGACCACGACAACCCGATCGCCGTCGCCGCCGTCACCGTCGACGACCTGAAGGCGTCGGGCATGTGGGCGGTCGTGACGCCCGACGAGTGCGTCGACCTCGCGAACCGGTGCGGGTCGGTCGCGCTGCACCCGCTGATGGGCGGCATCCCGCCCGAGCTGGGCTGGGAGAGCCTCCAGCTCTTCGTCGACCGGGTGCTGCCCCGGCTCTGACCGCGTGCGCGACCGCGAATTCCCCCGGCGACGAGCGCCGCGAGACGCGTCGTCACCGCCAGCCCAGCGTCGGTCATCGAGGTTCCCTCGGCAGGCCGAGGATGCGTTCGCCGACGACGTTGCGCTGGATCTCGCTCGTCCCGCCCATGATCGAGTTGGCGCGCGTCGCGAGCAGGCCGCGCACCCATCGACCCTGGTCGAGTGCGTCCGCGTCGCCGGGGGCCAGCAGCGAGTCCGCGCCGAGGACGTCGGTCGCCGTCTCGTAGAGCCGCTGGCTGATGCCCGCCCACCAGAGCTTGACCAGGCTCGACTCGGCGCCGATCTCGTCGCCGCGGGCGAGCCGCTCGAGCGTCCGCGCGTTGTGCAGCCCGAAGATCCGGACGTCCATCCACGACCGCGCGAGCCGCTGGCGGACGACGGGGTCGCGCGTCGCCCCCCGGCGTACCGACGCTTCGACGAGATCGTCGATCGCGAGCTCGTGCAGCACCTGCTCCCGCCAGATGAACGACGCGCCGCGCTCGTTGGTCAGCGTGGTGTTGGCGACACGCCACCCGTCGTTCTCGCCGCCGATGAGGTTGTCGGCGGGAACCTCGACGTCGTCGAGGAACACCTCGTTGAACTCCGCGTCGCCCGTCATCTGGCGGAGCGGTCGTACGTCCACCCCCGGCGCGTCCATGGCGACGGCGAGCATCGAGATCCCCTTGTGCGGCGGTGCGCCGGGATCGGTGCGTACGAGCGCGATGCCGAGGTCGGCGAAGGTCGCGTGCGACGACCACACCTTCTGCCCCGTGACCCGGTACGTGTCGCCGCGGCGCACCGCGCGCGTCGAGAGGGAGGCCAGGTCGCTCCCGGCCCCCGGCTCGCTGAACAGCTGGCACCACACGTCCTCGCCGGAGAGGATCCGGCGCATCCACCTTGCCCGCTGCGCCTCCGTGCCGTGGGTGACGAGGGTGGGGCCCACGAGGGTGACCCCGGCCCGGCCGAGGATCGCCGGCGCCCCGGCCCGGGCGAGCTCCTCGTTGTAGATCGCGACCTGGGTGACCGACGCACCCCGCCCGCCGTACTCGACCGGCCAGTGGATCCCGACCCAACCGCCCTCGTACAGGGCGCGCTGCCAGGCCCGCAGGGTCTCGGCCTCCTCGCGTGTTGTCGCGATGTCGACGGTCGGCGGTGGGTGGTGCGCGAGCCAGGCCCTGAGGTCGGCGCGCAGCTGCTCGTCAGCCTGACCGGTGCTCATCGTGGCGACACCGTAGGTGAGAACGAACCGCTCGGGCGTCCCCGCGCCGTCGTGGTCCGGCGCCGAGCGAGGCTTGCCAAAGCGTGCAGGTAGCCTGCACAGGAGCGAGTTCCTCGCCGATCGGCGAGGCATGCCGTGAGGAGCCTGCGATGCAGATGGACGACATGATCCTCGTCAGCATCGACGACCACATGATCGAGCCGCCGGACATGTACCGGAACCACGTGCCGGAGAAGTGGCTCGCGGATGCCCCGAAGGTCGTCCGCAACGATCAGGGCATCGACCAGTGGGTCTTCCAGGGCGAGGCGACGTCGACGCCGTTCGGCATGGCCGCGACCGTCGGCTGGCCCCGCGAGGAATGGGGCTTCAACCCGGGCGCGTTCAGCGAGCTGCGTCCCGGGTGCTTCGACGTGCACGAACGGGTGCGCGACATGAACGCGAACGGCGTGCTCGCCTCCATGTGCTTCCCGACGATGGCCGGCTTCAACGCCCGCACGTTCACCGAGTCGCGCGACAAGGAGGTCGCGCTCGTGATGCTGCAGGCGTACAACGACTGGGCCATCGACGAGTGGTGCGGCGCGTACCCGGGCCGGTTCATCCCGCTCGGCATCGTCCCGATGTGGGACGTCGAGCTGGCCGCGCAGGAGGTCCACCGGATCGCGAAGAAGGGGTGCCGGTCGATCAGCTTCCTCGAGGCCCCGCACGCGCAGGGCTTCCCGAGCTTCCTCTCCGGGTACTGGGATCCGATGCTCCAGGCGATGTGCGACGAGGACATGGTCCTGTCGCTGCACATCGGAGCCGGCTTCGACCTCATCAACAAGGCGCCCGAGGCTCCCGTCGACCACCTGATCGTCCTCACCTGCCAGATCTCCGCACTGATCGCGCAGGACCTGCTGTTCGGGCCGACGCTGCGGCAGTTCCCCGACCTGAAGGTGGCGCTGTCGGAGGGCGGGATCGGCTGGATCCCCTTCTACCTCGACCGCGTCGACCGCCACTTCCGGAACCAGGCGTGGCTCGACAACGACTTCGGCGGCAAGCTGCCGTCCGAGGTGTTCCGCGACCACATCCTCGCCTGCTTCATCACGGATCCGTCGGGGTTGCGGCTGCGCGACCGCATCGGCATCGACATCATCGCCTGGGAGTGCGACTACCCCCACACCGACACGACGTGGCCCGAGTCACCCGAGTTCGCCTGGAGCGAGTTCCAGGACGCCGGCTGCACCGACGCGGAGATCCACAAGATCACGTGGGAGAACGCGTGCCGGTTCTTCGGCTGGGAGCCGTTCGCGCACACGCCGAAGGAGCAGGCGACGGTCGCGGCGCTGCGCGCGCTCGCGAAGGACGTCGACACGGCACGCATGCCCCGTGAGGCGTGGCGAACCCGCAACGAGGCCGCCGGCATCGGCGTCGTCTGACGCGCGTCCGGGCGGGGAGAGGGCCGGCCGGCAGGGATCGACGGGCATGAGCGCGGTCACGGCCACGACCGGTGCGGCACCCGGTCCGGAGGGGCAGGAGGTCCGGCTCGCGCTCGTGATGACCGGCGGCATCAGCCTCGCGGTCTGGATCGGGGGCGTGACCGCCGAGGTGTTCCGCGCGCTCGAGAGCTGCCGGGCCGGCGGCGAGACGACGGACCTCTACCGCGAGCTCTTCGAGCTCACGAAGACGACGCTCACCGTCGACCTCGCGAGCGGCGCGAGCGCCGGGGGGCTCAACGGCGTGCTCCTCGCGACCGCGCTCGCACGCGGGGTGTCGGTCGCGGAGTTCGACGACCTCCGCAACGTCTGGCTCGACGACGGCGCGTTCGAGAACCTCTTGCGCTCCCCGTTCGAGCACGACCCGCCCTCGCTGCTGAAGGGCGACGAGTACCTGCTCGTGCGCCTCCGCCGTGTCCTCCGGCGGTGGATCGCCACCCACGACACCGCGTGGCGCGCGTACCCGCCGACGTTCGACCTGCTCGTGCCTGTCACGCTCCTCGACGAGGAGCCCCGGACGTTCCGCGACGACCTCGACGAGGCGATCGTCGAACCCGACCACCGCGGGCTGCTGCACTTCACGGCGACCCACCTCGGCGCCCCCGAGGCCGCGGGTCTCCTCGCCCGCGCCGGGCGGACGACCGCGTCGTTTCCGGCCGCGTTCGAGGCGTCGCTCTGGGACGCCCGCGCCGCGCAGCAGGTCTCGGCCGCCCTGTCGGCGGGCCCGATCGCGAACTTCGCGGGCACCCGTTACGCGATCGACGGCGGCGTGCTCGCGAACAAGCCCATCCGGCCCGCGCTCAACGTGTTGTTCGGCCGCGACGCCGCCCACGAGGTCCGCCGCGTCGTCGCGTACGTCAACCCCGCCCCGGGTACGACCGGCGGCACACGAACCGACGCGGGCGACACCGGGGACGCGCGCCGGCCGTCGCCGCCGTCGCTCGCCCAGGTCCTGGTGGCGACCGCGACGCTGCCGTCGAAGCAGTCGATCGCGGAGGACCTCGACGAGCTGACGGCCTACAACGACCGGGTCCGGCGCCAGGCCGGCAACCGTTCCTCGGTCCTCGCGACGGCCGATGCCGCGAAGCTCGTCGCGATCGCCGCCGACCTCTACCGCCTCTTCCTCGACCGGCACGGCGCGGAGTCGGTCCAGCGGATGCTCGACGCGAGCCCGGCGGCCGCCGCGACGACGATCGCCGCCGTCGGGCCGGGCCGATGGAACGTCGTCGTCTCCGCTCTCGCCGGGCAGCGCCGGACGGTGCTGCCGGACGCCTTCCCCACGTCGGGCAACGTCGACCCCGGCGGGAGCGGCTGGCCCTGGGGCATCGCACCCGTCGAGTACGCGGTGTCGACGGGTCTCGACCTCGTGCGGCGCGCGTTCGCGGTCGCGCTGCCGGTGCGCGACCGCGAGGCGCGCGGGGCGCTCGGTGAACACCGGCGCGAGCTGCACCGGCTCCGCGCTGCCGTCGCGCGGGTCCGCGCCCTCGACACGGCGTACTGGGACGTGCAGCTCCCCCGCCTCGCCGCGCAGGTGCTCGCCGCCCCGCCCCCCGCCGACGTGGCCTCACCGCCACCGTCGCTCGTGGCGGACCGCGGGCGGTGGGCCCTCGGACCGGCCGACGCCGGCGGCGCCGGCGCGCTCGCCGCGGCGGCGCCGGCCCCGACCATCGACGGTGCCGCCGCCGACGCCTACGAGCAGTGGCCGGGCCCCGACCCCCGGGCCGCCGACGCGCCCGCGGACGGCTCCCCGCTCGCGCGAGCCGCCGCCGCGCTCCTCGCCGAGATCGGCGACCAGGCCGGCGCGCCCGACCCCGCCGACCGGCCGTGGAAGGACGTCGTCACGGGCTTCCTCGGTGAGCTCGAGACCCGGATCGCGGAGGCCCTCCTCGCGATGCGCGCCGACCTGCAGCGGGTCGCGCCGGCGGCCCTCGCCGGGATGGTGGCCGCGCTGACCGGGCCCGACGGGGGTCGCAGCGACGCCGCCGAGGTCGTCCGCCGGCTCCTCGCGCTCTACGTCATCCAGGTCGGCTCGTGCGCCGACAGCGAGAGCTGCGAGCAGCCCATGGCGCTCGCCGTCGTCAGCGCCGCCGTCCGCTGCGAGCTCGACCCGGCGCGCGACCTGCCGTCCGACAAGCTGACCGGGCTCCAGCTGCACCACTTCGGCGCGTTCTTCAAGGAGTCGTGGCGCGCCAACGACTGGCTGTGGGGACGACTCGACGGGTCGGCGCGCCTGATCCAGATCCTGCTCGACCCGGATCGACTCCGCGTCGTCTCGTCGGACGACGACGCGACCGAGGCCACGCCGCGACGCGAGGCGTTCCTCAGGATCGCCCGCCTCGCGCTCGGCCCGCCCGACGCACCCGAACGTGC
This sequence comes from Acidimicrobiia bacterium, assembly GCA_035650535.1. Classification (GTDB taxonomy): domain Bacteria; phylum Actinomycetota; class Acidimicrobiia; order IMCC26256; family PALSA-555; genus DASRHL01. Next base: position 8,939 of record DASRHL010000196.1, on the reverse strand, counting down.
GCTCACCGAACGCACCTGGAACGCGGCGTACCGCAACTCCGTGTGGCGCGAGCTCGCCTACCTCGACGACCCCAGCCGCCCCGTCCCGAAGAGCCTCCGCTGGTCGGCGCGGGCGGTCGCGTTCCGCCGGCAGCTGTCGATCGCCGCGGAGGAGCTCCCGCGCGTCGCCGACGCCGTCACCCGCAGCGCCCGTGACGGCGGCGCCGAGAACGACGACGCGTACACCTTCGCCGGGAACGTGCGGGCCGCGCTCGGCTCCGGCGCGACCGTCGCCCCCGCCGACGTACCGAAGCTGTTCGCGGGCTACCACGTCGGCGAGGAGCGGCTCGAGGGCGAGATCGGCTACGACCTCTTCACCCGCACGACGAGCACGGCGCTCGCGGTCGGCGCGTCCGCGCTGAACGGCACCCGTTCGGGGCTCGGTTCGCTGCGCAACGTCTTCAAGATCGTCCGCACGATCGCGCTCGCCCTCTACGTGCTCGCGCAGAGTGCGACGAGGGCGAGCAAGGCGGCGTTCGCGGCGACGACACTGCTCCTCGCGTTCGGCGCGTCGGTGATCGCGCTCCGCCTCCTCACCGACTCGGTCCCCGACTGGCTGGCCGCGATCGCGGGCCTCGCGCTCGCGCTCTGGGTCCTGCTGAGCACCTGCCTGGCGAGAGCGTGGCTCGCGCTGGGGCCGCTGCTCGTCGCCGGGGTCGTGGTCGCAGCGACGTTCTGGACCGTCGGCAGCGCCCGGATCGTGGTCGACGGCGCGCACCGTCCGGGCTGGAAGGTCTGGCTCCACGACAACGCCGGCTGGGTGGGTCGGGCCACCGGGGCCGTCCTGGCGCTCTGCCTCGCGTCGTGGGCGTGGCGGACCGTGCGCCGGCACCGCGACGTCCGCCGCGTCGGCGTGACGAGGGTCGTCCTGTGGTCGGCGACGGCCGCGGTGGCGCTCCTCCTGATCGTCGTGCCGACGGGGATCGTGGAGGAGCTGTTCTACGGCGACGCCGCGCACGGCTGGCAGCGGGCGCTCGTCGACACGGTCGACTTCCTCCACCGAGGCCGCGTCGGCCTCGTGCTGATCATCGTCCCCGCGGCGCTCGTGCTCGTGGAGCTGCTGCGGCGCGGCGTGCTCGCGGCCCGCCGCCGGCTCCACGTGTAGGGACGAGTATCTTCGCCCGGTCGACGTCACCTCCCCCGACCCCGGCCGGTCAAGGAACACAACCGATGACGCAAGTGATGAAGGGTGTCCGCATCCTCGAGGTCGCCGAGCACACCTTCGTGCCCGCCGCGTCGGCGCTGCTGGCGGACTGGGGCGCCGAGGTGATCAAGATCGAGCCGGTCGAGCGGGGTGACGCGATGCGGGGCCTCGCGTCCACCGGGGTCGCGATGGTGCCGAAGGACGTCCACGTCCTGCTCGAGCACTCGAACCGCGGCAAGCGCAGCCTCGGTCTCGATCTCGCCAGCCCGGAAGGGCTCGACATCCTCTACCGGCTCGCCACCACCGCGGACATCTTCCTCACCAACAAGCTCCCGCGCGTGCGCGAGAAGCTGAAGATCGAGGTCGACGACATCCGCGCCCACAACCCGAACATCATCTACGTGCGCGGCACCGGTCAGGGCGATCGCGGACCCGACCGCGACAAGGGTTCCTACGACAACCTCGCGTTCTGGTTGCGGTCGGGCACCGCGGTCGGCGTCATGCGACCCGAGTACGACCACGTGCCCACGCCGCCCGGCCCGGGGTTCGGTGACTCCATCGGCGCCATGACGATCGCGGGCGGGATGATGGGCGCGCTCTTCCACCGCGAGCGCACGGGCGAGGCGACCGTCGTCGACGTGTCGCTGCTCGGCACCGGCATGTGGGCCCAGGGCCAGGCCATCGGGCTGTCGGTGCTGCTCGGGCAGGGATGGCAGCCGCCGCCGGCCGGCACCGGCGGGTTCCGCAACCCGCTCGTCCGCAACTACCGCACGAAGGACGGCCGCTGGCTGGCGCTCAACTGCCTCCAGGCCGGTCACTACTGGGCGCCGCTGTGCGCGGCGATCGACCGCCCCGAGCTGGCGACCGACGCCCGCTTCGCGGACCACGAGTCGTTGATGACGAACCACGCGGAGGTCACGGCGATCCTCGACGAGGTGTTCGCCGGCGCGACGGTCGCCGAGTGGCGCGTCCGGCTGGAGGGCTTCGTCGGCCAGTGGACCGTCGTGCAGGACACGCTCGAGGCCGCCGAGGACCCGCAGTCGGTCGCGAACGGGTACCTGCAACCGTGCAAGACCGCGGCCGGGATCCCGTTCCAGCTCGTCGCCGCGCCGGTGCAGTACGACGAGGAACCGGCCCCGCCCGGACGCGCCCCCGAGTTCAACGAGCACGGGGACGCCATCCTCGAGGAGCTCGGCCTCGACTGGGACACCGTGGTCGACCTCAAGGTGCGCGGCGTCGTCGCGTAAACGCCTCGCCGACCGGCGAGGATCTCGCTCGCTGCTCCGCGGGATACCCGCTCCGCGACCCTCGCTCAGGAACGCCTCGCCTCGCCGACCGGGCTCACTCCTCGACGAACGTGTTCTCCGCGCCGGCGAGGACGTGCTTCATGACCTTGCCCGAGGCGGTGCGCGGGAGCGGCTCGGTCCGGAGCTCGACCACCGCGGGAACCTTGTAGGACGCGAGCCGCTCGGCGCAGAACGCGCGCAGCTCGTCCGCGTCGACGGTCGAGCCCGGCCGCACGACGACGACGGCCTTCACCTCCTGGCCGTACGTCGGGCTGTCGACGCCGAGCACGGCGACCTCGACGACGTCGGGGTGCTCGTCGAGGCGGTGCTCGATCTCGAACGGGTAGACGTTCTCGCCACCGCGGATGATCAGGTCGCGCAGACGGGTGACGATGAAGAGCACGCCGTCCTCGAGACGGCCGAAGTCGCCGGTACGGATCCACCGCCCGGGGCGGATCGTCTCGGCGTCGGCCTCCGGGTTGCGCCAGTACCCGATCATGCCCTGCCAGCTCCGCGCCTCGACGTGCCCGTCGACGCCCTCCGGCACCTCGTTGCCGAGCTCGTCGGTGATGCGGACGGCGACCGTCGGCAGCGGCGGGCCGACGGTCTCGGGGGCCGCCCGGAGCATCCAGTTGGACGCGAGGCTGATCAGACCCGTCTCGGTGGAGCCGTACCCGCTCGACATCGTGCCCGTGAGGTGCGGGAAGGTGGCCTCGACCGCGTCGATGACCGCCGGCGGCGTCGCCGACCCGCCCACGCCGACGCTGACGATCTGCTGCGCGTCGACGGTTCCGACGTCGGGATGCTCGAGCAGCCGCACGACGTGGGTGAGGCCGCCGCCCCAGACCGCGATCCCCTCGCGCTTCGTCAGCTCGATGACGGCGCCCGCATCGAAGCGGCCGAGCGGCCACACCGTCTTCGCTCCCGACAGTACCGATCCGCCCGCGGCCGACACACCGGACACATGGAACAGCGGGTAGGTGGCGAGTCGGGTCGGCGGCACGGTCGCGGCGCTCCGTATCCCGGCGAGGTGGGCGCCGCGTGCCGCGACGTAGCCCTGGCACATCAGGTACGACACGACCGAGCGGTGCGAGAGCACGGCCGCCTTCGGGCGCCCCGTCGTCCCGCTCGTGAAGATGAGCATGAAGGGGTCGTCCTCGGCGATCTCGACGTCGACCGCGTCGGACGCGTCCGCCGCGGGGACACCGCTCCAGTCGCGCTCCACGACGACCGTCGGCATCCCCGCGCTGCCATCGAGCCGGGCGAGGCGCTTCTCGTCGGCAACGAACAGCGCCGGCTCCGTGAGGTCGAGCGCGGTGCGCATCTCCGGGCCGGTCCACCACCCGTTCATGGCGACGAGCACCGCGTCGAGCGAGCCGCACGCCCACCACGTGAGCAGCCACTCGGGACAGTTCGCCGCGCAGGCCGCGACGCGCGAACCCGGGCCGATCCCGTACCGGTCGCGGAGCCCGGCGGCGACGCGCCGCACCTCCTGCTCGAACGACGCGAACGTGTAACGGCGGCCGTCGGAGAACACGTAGGCGTCGCGGTCGCCGTACGTCGACGCCGCGTGACGCAGCAGGTCGCGCATCGACCGGAACCGGTCGCGGAACACGGGCATGCGCTCGCCGAGCACGTCCTCCTCGACGATCTCGAACGGTGCGCCGGGCGCGGTCAACGCGGCGTCGGCGGCCAGGATCGCCGCGAGGCGCGGGTCGTCTCCGATCGGTGTCGACATGGCCGCTCGTACTACCACGCCGCTAGCCTCCCGCGGCATGGCGTGGGACTTCTCCACCGACCCGGAGTTCGAGGAGCAGCTGGCGTGGATGCGCCGCTTCGTCGACGAGGAGGTCCAGCCGCTGAGCCTCTTCGCCGACGACATGAGCCGCGAGAACTGGAAGCTCGCGACCGCGCCGCTGAAGCAGCAGGTGAAGGACCGCGGCCTGTGGGCCTGCCACCTCGATCCCGAGCTCGGCGGCCAGGGCTACGGGCAGGTGAAGCTGGCCCTCATGCACGAGATCCTCGGGCGCTGCCCGGCGGCGCCGGGGATCTTCGGGAACCAGGCGCCCGATTCGGGCAACAGCGAGCTGATCGCGATCGGGGGCACGCCCGAGCAGAAGGAGCAGTGGCTCGAGCCGCTGCTCGCGGGCGAGATCACGTCGTCGTTCTCGCTCACGGAGCCGCACTTCTCGGGGAGCGACCCGACCATGATCGCGACCCGCGCGGAGCGTGACGGCGACGAGTACGTCATCAACGGGCACAAGTGGTTCGCGTCGAACGCGTCGGTCGCGGACTTCATCCTGATGATGGCCGTGACCAACCCCGACAACCCGCCCCACAAGGCGGCGTCGTTCTTCATCATCCCGAGGGGTACGCCGGGCTGCGAGATCGTCCGCGACGTTCCCAACATGGCGCACCCCTACCCGGGTCACTTCCGTTCGGGCGGGCACGCGGAGATCCTCCTGCGCGACTGCCGGGTGCCGGTCGGGAACCGCGTCGGCGAGGAGGGCGAGGGGTTCGTCCTCGCGCAGAAGCGCCTCAACGGCGGTCGCATCCACCACGCGATGCGGTGGGTCGGCCAGTGCGAGGCCGCGTTCGACATGATGTGCGAACGGGCCGTCAGCCGTCCGACCAAGGGCCAGCTGCTCATCGAGAAGCAGATGGTCCAGGAGATGATCGCCGAGTCGTCCGCCGACATCCGGGCGTTGCGGCTGATGGCGTTGCACAGCGCGTGGGTGTGGGACACCTGCGGCGCGTCGAAGGCGCGGGTCGAGATCGCCGAGCTGAAGTTCTGGGGCGCCCGGGTGCTGCACGACGTGATCGACCGGGCCATCCAGGTGCACGGCGCGCTCGGCTGGTCGGGCGACCTGCCGCTGGCGTCGATGTACGTCATGGCCCGCCAGATGCGGATCGCCGACGGCGCCGACGAGGTGCACAAGTCGTTCGTCGCCACGAAGCGGGCGAAGGGCTACCAGCCGGTCGACGGTTGGCCGACCGCGCACATCCCGACTCGCAAGGCGGCCGCCCGCGACCGCTTCGCCCATCTCCTCGACAGCGAGGTCACGAACCTCTGATGGCGACGCAGCAGTCGACGCCCGTCGACCTCGGCGAGGCCGTGCCGGCCGAACGCCTCGGTCCGTGGCTCGCGGAGCACGTGCCCGGTGCCGCCGCCGGCGTCAGCGTCGAGCAGCTCGCCGGCGGCTCGTCGAACCTCACATTCCGCGTCCGTGACGGCGCGCACGACTGGGTGCTGCGCCGCCCGCCGCTCCGGGGTGGGCTCGCGACCGCGCACGACATGACCCGGGAGTTCCGCGTCCAGGCCGCGCTTGCCGGCACCGGCGTCCCCGTCGCCCCGATGGTCGTCCACTGCAGCGACGACACGGTGATCGGCGCCCCGTTCTACGTGATGGAGTACCTCGACGGCGTCGTGTACGACGACGCCGACGCCGTCGCGGGCCTGTCGGAGGAGCAGTCGCGCGCGGCGTCCTTCGAGCTCGTCGACGTCCTCGCCCGGCTCCACGCCGTCGAGCCGGAGGCGGTGGGGCTCGGCGACTTCGGCCGCCCGGCCGGCTACCTGGCGCGCCAGGTCGCCCGCTGGCAGACGCAGTGGGCCGCGTCGAAGACCGTGGACATGCCGGCGGTCGAGGAGGTCGCCCGGCGCCTCGAGCGCTCCCTGCCCGCCGAGGGCCGTCACGGCATCGTGCACGGCGACTACAGCTTCAACAACACGATGTTCCGCGCCGACGACGGCACCCGGATGCAGGCCGTGCTCGACTGGGAGATGTCGACGCTGGGCGACCCGCTCACCGACGTCGGGACGCTCGCGGTCTACTGGGCCGAGGCGGGCGAGATCATGTGGCGCGACCGGACCCCCCAGGCTCACCGCGCGAACCCCGGCTTCCCCGACGCCGACACGCTGCTCGACCGGTACGCGACGACGAGCGGTACCGACCTCGCGTCGATCGACTTCTACCGTGCGTTCGCGACCTGGAAGCTGGCCGTCATCGCCCAGGGTGCGCTGCTGCGCCTGCGGGATGCCGACCCCGAGCGCGTCGCCCGCACCACCGAGACCGTGGCGACCCTCGCCGAGCTCGCCCTGGGGTTCACCGACACGCGATGAGTTCGCGGCCCCCGCGGAGTCTCCTCGAGCGGAACCCGACCCCGAGACCCAGGAGACCCGCATGGCCTTCCGCCCGTACCTCGCGTTCGCCGGCAACTGCCGCGACGCCTTCACGCGCTACCAGGAGATCTTCGGCGGTGAGCTGGTGCTGCTCACGACGGCCGACGCCCCCGCCGACGCCGGCCCGCCGCCCCCGGGGGCGCCCGCCGACGCGATCATGCACGCGGCCCTGACGGCCGGCGACCAGCTGCTCATGGGCGCGGACGACATGTCCGGCGGGTTCGACGGCAAGGTCAACGGGATCTGCGTGAACTGCTCGCTCCCCGACGTCGCCGAGGCCCGGCGCGTGTTCGACGCGTTGAGCGACGGCGGCGAGGTCCAGATGCCGATGGACGAGACCTTCTTCGCCCCCGCGTTCGGGATGTGCGTCGACCGCTACGGCATCCCGTGGATGGTCATGGTCGAGGCGCCGGCGGACGCCTGACCACCGTCGCACGCGACGCCGCGAGGTACTTCGGGTTGGCGACCGCCAGCCGGTCGCGAACGGCGAGCGCGAGTGCCGTCCAGTCGTCGGTGGGACGCTCCACCGGCTGCTGGGCGAGCTCGCGTTCGACGATCCCGAGCGCGTTCGCGGCGACGCGTGCGTGGAACGAGACCTTCGTGTCCGTGCTCGGCATGACCTCACGCGTCAGGAACTCGCGCACCGCGTCGAGCAGCTCGCGCGCGGTCGGCCGCCCGTAGCGCGCCGGGTCGTCGGGTTGCGCCGGTGCCGGTGGCGCCGCGAGCGCGGCGTTGCGGGCGTCCGGCGCCAGGAGCTCGACGAGGTCCCATTCCTGCTCGGCGACCCGCCGCCCGACGGCGGCCAGCTCCACCGAACGGACGCGTCCAGAGAGATGGATGCTCGCCTGGAGCATGCAGCCGATCCCCCACGTGAGCGTCTTCTCGACCAGCCACCAGTGGAACGCCCGGCGGTCGACGGGACGGCCGCCGGCGCCTTCGTAGGCCGCGACGAGCTCGTCGACCGTGCCGAGCCCGCCGACCTCGAGCGGCTCGCCGAACCGCCAGGCCTTCAGGCAGAGCCAGGCGAGGTCCTCGAGAGGATCGCCGCGGTGGACCAGCTCCCAGTCGATCGCCGCCGCGAGCCCCGCGGAGTCGACGATCACGTTGCCCATGCGGAGATCGCCGTGGACGAGGGTCTCGCCCGACGGCGGCGGCCGGTTGGCGACGAGCCACTCGTGTGCCCGCTCGAAGGTGGCGCTGCGGTCGTCGGCCGCGAGGTACTTCTCCCACACCGACCCGAGCGGGTCGGCGACGGACTCGGCGCCGGGGACGGACGCGGGATCGAGCGCGTGGAGACCGGCGAGGAACCGCCCGAGGTCGCGCACGAGCACGCGCCGCGCCCCGGCGAACTCGGCGTCGCGGAGGATCCGGCGGGCGATCGTCTCGCCCGGGACGCGGCGCATCACGAGGCCGGCCGTGCCCAGTCTCGTGCCGTCGTCGTCGACCAGCACCTCGGGCGCGCGCAGGCCGGCGCGGACGCACGCGCGCATCGCGTCGGCTTCGCGGCGCATCGCGCCCGGCGCACCCGGCCGCCCCGGCGGGTCGCGGCGGAGGATGCACTCCTCGCCGTTCGCCGTGAACGCCCACGTCTCGCGCGATGCGCCGCCGGTCAGGCGTTGCAGCGCCGCGATCTCGACCGGCGCGCCCAGGGCCGGCTCGAGCGCGGCGGCGAGGCCCTCAGGCGCCGGCGGCGATTCCGACCGGGCGGTCATCGACGACCTGGTCGAGGTACTCGGAGAGCCCGGCACCCTGCCGGTCGCCGCAGGCCCAACGTGTCATGCCCTCGGTCAGGCGGGTGACCTTGCCGTCGCGGCGGTTGCGCAGCGGGATGCTCGACCAGACGTCGCCGTGGAGCTCGTAGGTGGCGTCGTCGGTCGTCACCACGGCGTCGTTTCGCAGGACGAACCACTCGTCGTCGTAGTCGGACGACAGCTTCATGTCGCGGACGGGCACGACCCGCCCGTCGCCGTAGCGCGCGACGTCGGACACCCAACCCTTCACGTTGGTGCGATCGCTGCCCGCTTCGCCGCGCACCGTGCACGCGATCCCGAGCCCGTCGAAGCTGGCGGTGACCCACCGGTACCACCAGATGCTCTGCCAGACGCGCGGGCCCCACGAGTGGTCGCGCAGCCCCAGGCCGGCGGCGAGCTCGTAGCGTTCGTCGCCGACCGTCACCGCCCCGGTGATCGCCATCTGCTGCTCCGTGTGGCCGCGCGCGAACTCGGTCACCGACCCGGGCGGTGGTTCCTCGCCCTCGTCGAACTCGGGCTCGCCACCCGACGGCTTCGAC
>DASRHL010000195.1:0-6550 GCA_035650535.1 Acidimicrobiia bacterium | reverse complement strand
TCGAGGTCGTCGCTCCCCGCGCCGAGGATCGTGACCGCGTCGTCGGCCGCCCGCGGCCGGAGGAGGCCGGCGAGCGCCGCCCGCACCTGCTCCTCCGTCGGCGTGGGCTGGCTCACGGGACCAGAGACTACGCACCGGGGGATGGACCGACCGGGGCTACTCGGTGTTCACCGCCCGCAGGATGTCGAGCCGCGCCGCCCGGCGCGCCGGCCACACGCCCGACGCCAGGCCGGCGAGGCCGGCCAGGATCAGGAACACGACGAGCTGGCCCACCGGCAGGCTGAAGCCGATCCCCTGGTCGGACAGCGCCGCGACCAGGGCACGGCCGAAGAGCAACCCGATCGCGAGGCCGAGCAGCGAGCCGAACACGGCGACGATGAGCGCCTCGCCTCTGACCATCCGCCGCGTCTGGACGCGTGACATGCCGACGGCGCGGAGCAACCCGATCTCGTGGGTCCGCTCGTAGATGGAGAGGGCGAGCGTGTTCATGATGCCGATCAGGGCGATGATCACGGCGAACAGCAGCAGCACGTACATGAGGTTCAGGATCTGGTCGAACTGGGCGAGCTGGCGGTCCTTGAAGTCGGCCTTGTTGTCGGCGCTGATCCCCCCGAACCGGTCGGCGATCCGCTTGATCGTCGACTCCGCCTGGTGCGTGGTCGTGCCATCGGGCTTGACGATCAGCACGTACTGGTCGAGCGGCTCGTTGAAGAGGCTCCAGTCCTTCAGTGACAGGACGTAGTCGCCGTTGCCGGGGAGTGCCTTCTTGTCGGTGAAGATCCCGGCGACCCTGACGTCCTTCTCGCCCTTCGGGAACGTGAACCGCAGCGTCTGCCCGAGGCGGACCTTCTTGCCGCCGACTTCGGCATCCTTGTACGCGACGACGCCACCGCCGTCGTAGGACTGGCGGTCGAACCCGTTGCGCAGCTTCAGGTCGGCGACGCGCGCGAAGTTGCTGCTCGCGCCCGTGACGTTCTCGGAGGAGCCGTTGACGAGCACCTGGCCGCCGCGGAACTGCACGACCGTCGAGCCGGGCAACTCGCGGCGGACGGCGGCCGCCGCCTCCGGCGAGAAGCCCTGGAAGTTCTTGGGCGAGAAGACGAAGTCAGCCCTGATCTCGTTGTCGATGGCGTCCGCGAACGTGCTCTTGAGCGACGCGCCGACGATCGCGATGAAGGTCACGAGCGCGAGGCCGATCATGAGCGCCGCCGAGGTCGACGCCGTGCGGCGCGGGTTTCGCATCGCGTTCTGGCGGGCGAGCAGCCCCGTCACGCTCTTGATCCGGGCGGCGGGCCACGTGAGCAGCCGCGCCGCCGGCCGCGCGATCAGCGGGCTCAGCATGGCGACGCCGACGAACACGCAGAAGGCGGCGACCCCGACGAGGATGGCGCTGTTGGTCCCGTTCTGGCCGCCGAAGAGCCCGGCGAACAGCATCACGACGCCGACGACCCCGAAGACCGCGCCCCACACGTAGCGGCGCCGTCCCTCCCTGACCGTGAGCGCCTGCTCGCGCAGCGCCGCGATCGGGGGGATCCGGGCGGCCCGGCGGGCGGGCGAGATGGCGGACACGAACGTGATCAGGGTGCCGACGACGAGGGAGACGACGATGGTGCGCGCCTCGACCTGGAGCGACCCGCTCGGGAGGTCGGCGCCGAAGAGCGAGAACAGTCCTTCGAGCGGCTTCACGATCGCGATGCCGAGCACGAGCCCGACGAGCGACGAGAAGATCCCGACGACGATCGCCTCGAGCGCCACCGATCCGACGACCTGGCGACCGGACGCCCCCAGCGCGCGCAACAGTCCGAGCTCGCGGGCGCGCTGCTGCACCGTGATCGAGAAGGTGTTGTAGATGATGAACGCGCCGACGAACAGGGAGATGAGCGCGAAGACGAGCAGGAAGATGTTGAAGAAGGACAGGTTGTCCTTGATCGTGTCCGCCTGTTCCTTGGCGAAGGCGTCGGCGGTCAGCGCCTGGTACTTCTTGGCGTCGCCGGCCGCCGACAACGCCGAGCGGATGTGGTCGGTCACCTCGGTCTGCGACACGCCCGGGTCGGCGCGCACGTCGATGCGGTCCCACCGGCCGACCCGGTCGCTCACGCGTTGGGCCTCGGTCGGCGCGAACGCGGCCATGGTGGCACCCGCGAGGCCGTTCTCGTCGCCGCCGAACTCGAACGTCCCGACGAGCGTGTAGACCTTGGGCGGCACCGTGAGGAACGACACCTTGACCGGATCGCCGATCCGCAGGTGACCGTCGGACGCGGTCTTGCGGTCGAGCGCGACCTCGTCGGCGTCGGCGGGCCGCCGCCCCTCGACGTTCTGGAACGCCTGGGCCACCTCCTGGCCCTTCGGGAACCAGGCCACCCCGAGGGTGGGCGCGGCGTGCTGGACGAAGTCCTTCTGGTTCTTCTCGAAGACAAGGGCCGTCCCCTGGATCACGCCCTGCGCCCGCGCCACGCCCTTCACCTGCTCGACCTGGTCGACGAGGTTCTCGGGAACGGGCGGGCGGTTCTGCTGGTTGTTGCTGCCCGGTCCGGTGTCGGCCTTGAACGGCTCGCGCGACCTGACGACCGCGTCGACACCCTGGCTCGCCTTGGCGAAGAGCGAGTCGAAGACGTTGCCGAGCGTGTCGGTGAGCACGAAGGTGCCGGCCATGAACGCCACGCCGAGCACGACCGCGAGCGAGGTCAGCGCGAGCCGGAACTTCTTCGCGAGCAGGCCCTTGATCGTGACGCGACCCATCGGGTCAGCCTCCGAGCTGCTTCATCCGGTCGAGAACGGCGTCGGCGGTCGGCGCCTGCATCTCGTCGACGATCTTGCCGTCGGCGAGGAAGACGACCCGGTCGGCGTAGCTGGCCGCGCCGGGATCGTGTGTGACCATCACGATCGTCTGTCCGAGGTCGCGAACCGCGCTCTGCATGAACGACAGGATCTCGGCACCGGCGCGCGAGTCGAGGTTGCCGGTCGGCTCGTCGGCGAAGATGATCTCCGGCCTGCTCATGAGCGCGCGCGCGACGGCGACCCGCTGCTGCTGACCTCCCGAGAGCTCGTTGGGCCGGTGGCTCAGGCGATCGCGGAGCCCGACGATGTCGACGATCTTGTTCAACCAGTCACGATCCGGTCTGGTGCCGGCGAGCGACATCGGCAGCGTCATGTTCTCGACTGCGTTCAGCGTCGGGATGAGGTTGTAGGACTGGAAGATGAAGCCGACGCGGTCGCGACGGATCAGCGTCAGCTGCTTCTCGGATGCCGCGCTGATCTCGACGTCGCCCAGGAAGATCTGGCCGCTCGTCAACCGGTCGAGCCCCGCGAGACAGTGCAGGAGCGTCGACTTGCCCGACCCGGACGGTCCCATGATCGCCGTGAAGTGGTTGCGGGCGAAGTCGACGTTGATGCCGTCGAGCGCGCGCACCTGTGCCTCGCCGGTCCCGTAGATCTTCGACGCGTCGACGGCGCGCGCGGCGATCGCGGTCGACGTCGGGAGAATTCCCGTGGTGGTCACGTTCGGTCACCTCGCCCGTGAAATGCGGAGTCGGCCGGGAGTCAACGCTAGGGGATCGCGCGGATCGGACGGAAGATCATTCCTTGCCCGCGCGTTCCGGAGGCGTGGAGGTGTGACTGCCGTCACACCCGTTCAGACGGGGGCCGGGAGCTCCCCGGCCCGGGCCGCCGCGGCGGCCGCGTCGGCCTCCGCTGCCGTGACCTCGTTCTTCCCCAACCACATGAAGTACACGAAACCGGCGATGAACACGCCGATGCTCACCCAGTCGTTGATGCGCAGCCCCGCGACATGGTGCGCGGGGTCGATGCGCAGCATCTCGAACCAGAAGCGGCCGAACGTGTAGACGACGACGTAGAGCGCGAACACCTGGCCCCGGTGCAGGCGGAAGCGGCGCTCCGCCCACAGGAGCAGCGCGAGCGCGGCGAGGCAGTACAGCGATTCGTAGAGGAAGGTCGGCTGGAACGTGGCGTACTGCGTGTACCCGGCGGGCCGGTGCGCGGGGTCGATCTCGAGGCCCCAGGGCAGCGTCGTGGGCTTCCCGAACAGCTCCTGGTTGAAGTAGTTGCCCCAGCGGCCGAGGGCCTGCGCGACGAGCAGGCCGGGGGCGATGGCGTCGCTCACCCGGAGGAAGTCGAGGCGCCGGATCCGGGACATCACGTACACGGCGATGCCGCCCCCGAGCACGGTCCCCCAGATCGAGAGCCCGCCCTTCCAGATCTGGAACACGCGCCCCCAGTTGTCCTCGAAGAGCTGGTAGTCGGTGGCGACGTGGTAGAGCCGGGCGCCCACGACCCCCGCGATCACGACCGGGATCCAGATGGCGGCGAGCTCGCGGCGGTCGCGGCCCCAGCTCGCCCAGCGCCTCTCGGCGAGCGTCGCCGCCACGACCACGCCGATGGCGAGGAGCACGCCGTACACGTGGATCGGCAGCGGCCCGAGGTGCACGGTCCCGTTCGACGGGCTCGGGATGGAGCCGACCATCATCGGCCGAGATGCTAAGGGCTCCGGTGGAGAATCCGGGACCGGGGTGCCCGCTTCAGGAATCGGGCCGGTTCCGCCGATAACCCGGGGTGATGGGCAGACGCGTCGGGGTCGTGACGGTGGCACTCTTCGTGGCGGTCACGGCCGCGGCGTGCCTACCGGTGCGCTCGACCGCGAACCCGCCGCCGGCGCCCGCCGCTCCGCCGGCCCGGACCGGCACGACGAACGGTTCCCTCGGATCGTGCAGCGTGTTCCCGGCCGACAACCCGTGGAACACCGACGTCTCGACGTTCCCGGTGAGCGCGAACTCGACGAACTACATCGCCAACATCCTGGCGAGCGGCAACCAGTACCTCCACGCCGACTTCGGTGGCGGTGGCGCCTACGGCATCCCGTACGTCACCGTCGGGAGCGGCGAGCCTCAGGTGCCGATCGACTTCACCGCGTACGGCGACGAGAGCGACCCCGGTCCGTACCCGGTGCCGCTCGGCGCACCGGTCGAGGGCGGGAGCGCGAGCGACGGCGACCGCCACGTGATCGCGGTCGACAAGGACGCGTGCAAGCTCTACGAGATGTACCGCGCGTTCCCGCAGGCCGACCACTGGAACGCCGACTCCGGGGCCGTGTTCGACCTGCGCTCGAACGCGCTGCGCCCGCTCGGCTGGACCTCCGCCGACGCGGCCGGCCTCCCGATCTTCCCGGGGCTCGCCCGCTACGACGAGGTCGCGAGCGGCCAGATCACCCACGCCCTCCGGTTCACCGTCGCCCGCACGCAGAAGGGCTACATCCTCCCGGCGACCCACTACGCGTCGTCGAGCACGGACCCGAACCGGCCGCCCATGGGGCTGCGCCTGCGCCTCCAGGCGAGCTTCGACATCTCCCACTACACGGGCGAGGCGCGGGTCATCCTGGTGGCGCTGAAGAGGTACGGGATGATCGTCGCCGACAACGGCTCGAACTGGTACATCACGGGCGCGTCGGACCCCCGCTGGGACGACAACGACCTGAATCAGCTCAAGACCGTTCCCGGATCGGCGTTCGAGGTCGTCGACACCGGACCCGTCCACACCGGGTGAGTCGAACGTCCGCGGCGCAGGTACCCTGCGCCGCAGTGAGACGGGGCCGAGCGGCCCGGCGCCGCAGGCGCCAAGAGCGGGCATGAGTCGAACGTCCGCGGCGCAGGTACCGTCCGGATCGGCCGGCGCGATCGAATACCGGGTGTGAGCCCGGTCGTCCCGAAGCCCGAGCCGGTGCCGCCCGGGCCCGGCCAGGAGTCGGCGTGGGACTACCCGCGCCCGCCGCGCGTCGAGCCGGTGCCGCACCGGCTCGTCGTCGTGCTCGGCGGTGAGGTCGTCGCGGAGACGACGCGCGCCTGGCGGGTGCTCGAGACGAGCCACCCGCCGAACTACTACTTCCCTCCCGACGACGTGCGCGCCGGCGCCGTCGACCGCACCTCGGGCGCGTCCTTCTGCGAGTTCAAGGGCCGGGCGTCGTACTTCGACGTGCGCGGAGGCGACCGCGTCGAGCCGCAGGCGGCATGAGCGTACGAGCGGCCGAACCCGGCCTTCGCGCCGATCACGGGTCACGTCGCGTTCTACGCGCACCGGATGGACGCCTGCTACGTCGACGGTGAGCTCGTGACGCCGCAGGAGGGTGGGTTCTACGGCGGCTGGATCACCTCGCACGTCGTCGGACCGTTCAAGGGTGGACCGGGAACGCGGGGCTGGTAATCGCCGGCCGGCGCGTTGCGGCGACCGGTACCGTCCCGGAGATGCCGACCGACGTCGCGATCCTGTTGTTCGACGACCTGACCGCGCTCGACGCGGTGGGTCCGTACGAGATCCTCCGCAGCCTGCCCGACGCGACCGTCCGGTTCGTCGCGCGCGCACCCGGCATCAAGCGGACCGATCACGGCGCGCTCGGGCTGCTCGCCGACCACGCGCTCGACGACGTACCCGATCCCGACGTCGTCGTCGTCCCCGGTGGACGCGGCGAGCTGGCGGTGCGCGACGACGGCCCGGTGCTCGACTGGATCAGGGCCGCCCACGAGTCGACGCAGTGGACGACGTC
>DASRHL010000194.1:0-2283 GCA_035650535.1 Acidimicrobiia bacterium | reverse complement strand
TGGCCGAGCGCGCTCGTGGGGAGTACGTCGACGTGCACGTCGGGCACCGGGTGCGAGAACTCGGGGAACCGCCGCTGCGCGTGGTCGCGGTAGCGGTCGGTCGAGTGACGCGGGTCGGTGTCGTACTCGGGGATCACCTTGTCGCCGAAGAGCTCGAGCATCTCGAAGATCTCCTCGTGCGCCATGCCCTCACCGGGGAGGCCGAACACGACCTGGTCGCAGCCGACGCTCTGGTAGCGCTCGACCTGTTCGCACACCTCGTCGGGCGTCCCGCAGAGCAGGTAGCCGCCGGCGATGAGCTCGTCGAGGAGCTCCTCGGTCCACGGCAGCGCGATCGGGGCGTTCGGCCACGTGATGGCGTCGGGCGACTTCGGCATCGTGTCGTGGTAGAGGTTCACCATCGTCACGAGGTAGCCCCGGCCGCGGCTCATCGCGATCTCGCGGGCACGGGCGCGGCTCTCGAGGCAGATCACCGCGTTCGTCATCATCACGTTGTCGTTCTTGTACTGCCCGATCTGGTCGGTCGGGTCCTGGATCGCCTCCTTGTACGCCGCGACGCGACCCTCGAGGTTGAAGATCGGTTCGAAGTTGAACGCGATGGCGCCGATCCCGTGCGCGCCCGCCTTGCCGAACGTGGCCGGGTTCCCGCACGCGACCCAGATCGGCGGGTGCGTGCCGTTGAGCGGCTTCGGGAGCACGTTGTGCGGGTAGGGGACGGTGAAGTGCTCGCCGTGGAAGTCGTAGTCACGCTGCTCCCACATGCGGGGAATCTCGTGGATGACCTCGTCCCACTCGGCCTTCGTCTCGTTCGTGTCGAGGATGTTGAAGCTCGCGACCTCGTGGCTCCCCGCGCCGCGGCCCGTCCCGAACTCGTAGCGGCCGTTGGTGAAGTGGTCGAGCATCGCGGCGCGCTCCGCGATCCGCACCGGGTGCTCCTTGCGCGGCGGGAGGCTCACGATCGCGGAGCCGAGGTGGATGCGCTCGGTCGCCCGCGCGCAGTAGCCCATCGCGACCTCGGGGGCCGACATGTGGCTGTACTCGGTGAGCGTGTGGTGCTCGCCGAACCAGGCGTACTTCCAGTTGTGCTTGTCGGCGAAGATCGTGTACTCCGCCTCCCGCATCAGGGCCTCGTGCTCCCACCGGGGGTCGTGGGCGGCCGGGCCCGGGATGTAGCCGTTGAGGAAGATGCCGAACTCCATGGGAGCCTCCGGGGAAACGAGAACGTGTTCTAATCGTAGTTCTTAGAATCCCCGGACGCAACACCTGCTTGACTTCGGGCCCATGAGCGGCGAGGAAGGCGTCGGCATGCGCAGCGACCCCCGGCGCTGGTTCGACTCGGACGAGCTGGCCGAGCTCGTGCCGGCGGCGACCGTCGTGCTCGTCCGTGACGGCGGGGCCGGGCTCGAGACGCTCATGCTCCGGCGCAACTCCACCCTCGACTTCGCCGGCGGCATGTGGGTCTTCCCGGGCGGCCGGGTCGACGAGGCCGACCGCGACGGCGCGGCGGACGAGCTGCACGCGGCCCGGCGGGCGGCCGTGCGCGAGGCCGAGGAGGAGGCGGGCCTGCTGGTCGACGACGCCGAGCTGGTGTGGATCGCCCACTGGCAGCCGCCCGCGGGCGCCCGGCGCCGGTTCGCGACGTGGTTCTTCCTCGCGCCCGCGCCGCAGGGCGGGGCCGTGAGCATCGACGGGGGCGAGATCCACGACGCGGCCTGGATGAGCCCGGCGGTCGCGATCGCCCGGCGTGACGCGCTCGAGATCGAGCTTGCCCCGCCCACGTGGGTGACCCTCGACTACCTGTCGCGCTTCGCCGGCGTGGACGAGGCGATGGCGGCGGCCCGCACCCTCGTCCCCGAGCACTACGAGACCCACATCGGCGTGGTCGACGGCGGCGCGGTCGCGCTGTGGCACGGCGATGCGGGCTACGCGGACAGCGACGCCTCCGCCGAGGGCGCGCGCCACCGTCTCTGGATGCTCCGCACGGAGCCCTGGCGCTTCGAGCGGGACCTGCCCTGACGGGTCAGAGCACGGGCACCTTCTCCGGCGCGATGCCGAGGGTCGTGCGGGTTCGGGGGCCGCGCCGGGCGACGTAGGCCTCGCGGTGGCGCTGGGTCAGGTGCACGGGGTCCTTGTCGAACTCGGGAATGATGTACTTCCCGAACGTCTCGACGGCCTCGATCGCGATCTCGACCGGCATCGTCGTCGAGAGCATGCCGAACACGACCTGGTCGGCACCGGCGTCCTGGTAGGCCTTGACCGCCTTCGCCACGTCGTCGGGCGCCC
>DASRHL010000193.1:0-7201 GCA_035650535.1 Acidimicrobiia bacterium | reverse complement strand
CCCGATCGACCCGTCGTGCCCTGCCTCCATCCTGCGCCGCCAGCCCCACGCCACGCTCTACCTCGACGCCGGGTCCGCGTCCGGGCTCGCCGCGACCCGGGGCGCGTGATGCGGGTCGCGGTGATCGGCTCCGGGTTCGGCGCCCGGGTGGTGGCCCCCGTGTACGCGGCGACCGCCGGCTGCACGGTCGTCGGCGTCGTCTCGGCGCGCGACGAGCGCGCCGTCGCGGCGCTCTGCGCGCGTCCCGACGTCGACCTCGTCTCCGTGCACTCGCCGCCCTTCCTGCACGCCGCCCACGTGCAGGCCGCGCTCGACGCCGGCCACGCGGTGCTCTGCGACAAGCCGTTCGGACTCGACGCCGCCGACGCCACCGCGATGCTCGACGCGGCCGAGGCGGCCGGGCGCGTGCATCTCGTGAACTTCGAGCTGCGGCACGTGCCGATGCGGCGGCGGATGCGCGACCTGGTGTGCGACGGTGCCGTGGGGCGCGTCGAGCACGTCCAGTGGACGCACCTCAGCACCGGGTCACGCGTGCCCCTCCGACCGTACGGGTGGCTGTTCGACCGTTCCCTCGGCGGCGGCTGGATCGGCGCCTGGGGCTCGCACGCGGTCGACACCGTCCGGTGGATCTTCGGCCCGATCGTGGCGGCCCGCGCCGAGTGCCGGGTCACGATCGCGGAGCGACCCGACCGTGAGGGAACGATGCGCCGCTGCGACGCCGAGGACGCGTTCACCGCGACCCTGCGCACGGAGTCGGGCGCGACGGTGGCCATCGACACGTCGTTCGTCGCGGCCGCGCCGCTCGCACCCCGCATTGCCGTCCTCGGATCCGATGGGGTGCTCGAATGCGTCGACGACCGGCGGATCGTCTTGCGCCGAGCCGACGGGACCCGCGACGAGATCGACACGCCGCCGAGCTCCGGCGACCGCCACGACGAGCCGATGCGTCGATGGGCCGAGATCGTGCGCGACGCGGTGCACGACGGTGCGGCGCCACCTGGCGCGCCGACGTTCGTCGACGGCGTCGCCTGCGTCCGCGTCCTCGACGAGCTCCGGCGTGGTCGACCGTAGGCTGCGGGCGTGGCTGGTCTCGTGGGCGAGCGCAGGGAATCCCCCGACCGCTTCGCGCGCGCCGTCGCCGCCATCGACGCGGTCAACCGCGACGATCCGAACGTCGTCGAGGTGCGCGGCCGGCGCGGGCCCAAGGAGCTGCTCCACGCGGAGCTCGTGACCGAGTGGGTCCGACGCCTGGCGCCCGACGCCGGCGAGCCGTTGCTCCTCGCCGCACGCGGACACCACCTCCGGCGCTGGGCCATCCCGCGGCGCTCGTATCCCGACGGGCGGGCCGGCTACCTCCGGTGGCGCCGGACCCAGCACCGGGCGCACGCCCGCGAGCTCGGCGACATCCTCGAAGCCGCGGGGTACGACGGCGCGACCGTCGAGCGGGTCCAGGCGATCGTGACGAAACGCAACCTCGGCCGCGACCCCGACGCCCAGGTGCTCGAGGACGCGCTCTGTCTCGTGTTCGTCGAGACCCAGTTCCACGACCTGGCCGCCCGGCTCGACCGGGACAAGATGATCGAGGTCGTGCGCAAGACCGTCCGCAAGATGAGCCCGGAGGGTGTTGCGCTGGTCGGCGAGGTCGATCTCGCGCCCGGCGACCGCGCGCTGCTCGCCGCCGCGCTCGATGCGTAGCTACTCGCGGGTGCGGTCGACCGCCCGTGCGAACGCGCGCTCCCAGCCCGGCATCTCCAGCTCCAGTGCCGTGAGTCGGGCGTCGGCGTCGCGGCGGGCGGCATCGGCGTCGGGGTGGCCGAGCGCGCGGAGCGCGTGGGCCCGCGCGACGCGGACGACCGCCTGGTCGAGGCGCGCCTCCGTCGCGTCGATGCGCGCGATCGCGGCGTCGAACGCCTCGAGCGCGTCGGGCTCGCTCGCCTGGAGCCGCGCCAACGCGCCCGCGATGGCACAGAGCTGCTGGTCGAGGTAGGTGCCGCGGCCGAACCCCGCCTCGGCGGCCTTGCGGGCGTCGTCGGTCCGCCCGGCGACCGCGTAGGCGACCGCGAGTGCGGCGTTGTTCGCGGATCCCGGGCCCGCGTTCTCGGCGAGATCGACGCGGGCGTCCTCGAGCTCGCCGATCGCCTCGTCGGTGCGGCCGTGCTGGACCAGCGCCAGCGCGAGCACCATCCGGAACTCGTGCGAGAGCGTGAAGCGGTCGTCGGGGCGGCTGACGTGGAGCGCGGCGGCCAGGGCGTCGGCGGCGCCGCTGTGGACCAGCACCTGGGCGCGGACGAGCGAGCTCAACTTGGCGGCGTCGAGCATGAGCGAGCCGTCGAAGTCGTGTTCGATGGCACCGAGCGCCTCGTCGAGACGACCCGCGACCGCGAGCGCGCGAGACAGCACACCCCGGGCCTGCCCCTCGCCCCACGGATCGCCCAGCGCCCGGAACTGGCCGACGGCCTTGCGGGCGTACTCGACCGCGGCCGGCGCGCGCCCGCTCCAGAGGTTGATGCTGCCGAGCAGCATGTCGAGGATCCCCGACACCCAGCGGTTGCCGGTCGCTTCGCTCTCGGGGAGCTGCTCGCGTGCAAGCGCCTCGGCGTCGTCGAGCCGGCCCTGCATGAACCGGACCCACGCGAGCACGGCGAAGGTCCAGTTGAGCCCACCCCAGTCGTCGAGCTCGCGGAACATGTCGGCCGCCGCGGCCAGGCGGGCATCGGCCAGGTCGGGGTCGCCGCGGAAGAAGGCGATCGTCGCCAGGTTCTGCACCGCCCACGCCTCGCCCCGGTGGTCGCCGACCCGGCGGAAGAGCGCCAGGGCATCGGTCATGTCGCGCTCGGCGGCGTCGAGGTCGCCCTGGAACATCACCGTGCCGCCCCGGGCGCGCAGCGCGTCGGCCTCGCCGGCGGCGTCGTCGAGCCGTCGCCACAGCTCGATCGCCCGGTCGAGGGTCGCGATCGACGCGCGGTAGTCGCCCTCCATCTGCTGGAGGTCGCCGAGCAGGATGAGCGCCCGCGCCGTCACGCGCTCGTCGCCGGCCGCGTCCTCGAGCACGTCCTCGACGTCGGTGCGCGCGGCGATCAGCTCGCGCTGTTCGGCGAGCGCCCGGGCCCGGCCGAGCTGCAGCCGCCAGCGGGTGCCGTCGGCGGCGTCGGGGGGCAGGACGGCGAGCGCGTCGTCGTAGAGGCGTGACGCGCTGCGCCACACCTCGGCGTCGCGCGCCCGTTCGGCGGCCGTCTCCAGCACCGTCAGCGCCCGGCTCGCGACGTCGGCGGCGACACCCTCGATCGGGCCGAGCTCGCGCAGGAGCCGGGCCGCGGTCCCGTAGTGGTGCGCGACCCGCTCGACGGCGGTCCCG
This sequence comes from Acidimicrobiia bacterium, assembly GCA_035650535.1. Taxonomy (GTDB): domain Bacteria; phylum Actinomycetota; class Acidimicrobiia; order IMCC26256; family PALSA-555; genus DASRHL01. Next base: position 3,846 of record DASRHL010000193.1, on the reverse strand, counting down.
CCGTCCTCGGCGGGCGTGCGGGCCGCGAGCCAGTCGCCCAGCGCGGCGTGGCGGCGCGCCCGCTCCGCCTTCGTCAGCGTCGCGTACGCCACGTCGCGCACGACCTCGGAGGAGAACGCGAACTCGCCGTCGCCGATCTCGAGGAGGTCGCGCTCGGCGAGCAGGTCGAGGGCCCCGTCGGGATCGAGGGCGTCGCCGCGGCGGGCCGCGAGCGCCCGCACGGCGTCGAGCGCACCGCTCGCGCCGACGATCGCGCAGTCCTCCAGCAGGTTGCGCTCGGCCGGCCCGAGCGCGTCGAGCCGGGCGGCGACCAGTCCCTGGAGCGTGGCCGGCAGCCCGCCCGAGAACCGGGTGCGGGCCGCGGCCTCGCGCCCGGTCGAGCCCGTCTCGCGCAACAGCGCGGCGAGCTCCTCCACGAAGAACGGGTTGCCGCCGCTGCGCTCGTGCAGGAGCGCGATCACCTCGTCGTTCGCGTCCTCGCCCAGCAGCTCCGAGACGAGCACTTCGACGGCGGGGGCGTCGAGCGGCTCCAGCGTGAGCGTGAGCGTGTTGTGGCGCCCGGGCGCGGGCCGCCACCGGTCGTCGAGCTCGGGGCGCGCCGTCGCCAGGAGCACGAAGGGGAGCGCGCGCAGGTAGTCGACGAGCCGGTCGACGAGCGTGAGGACGAGGTCGTCCGCCCAGTGGAGGTCGGAGAGCACCACGACGAGCGGGTGGCGCGCCGCGAGCCCGCTCAGCAGCGTCTGCACGGACCGCAGCGCGTCGTCGCGGGCGCGCCCGGGGTCGAGGTCGTGCAGCTCGGCCTCGAAGCCGAGCAGGTAGAGGAGGCCGGTGACGGTACGCGTCACCGAGGCGTCGTCGGCCGCGGCCGCGGTCGCGGCGACGACCGCCTCGTGCACCAGCCGGCGGGCCTCGTCGTGTGACGCCTCGAGCGGGACGTCGCAGGCGGCCCGGACGACCTCGGCGATGGGCCACCACAGGTCCTCGCCGTAGGGGACGCACTGACCGGTGAGCACGAGCGCGTCGTGACGGCCGACGGCGCACGCCGCCACCTCGCCGACGAGGCGGCTCTTGCCGACGCCCGCCTCACCCCCGACGAGCACGAGGTGCGCCCGCCGGCGGGCGACGGCGGCGTCGAGGACGGCGTGGACGAGCGCGACCTCGGCGTCGCGGCCGACCAGGCGCGTGCGCGTGCGGCGCCGGCGCTTCCCCGGCGGCGCGACCACCGCGAGCGCCGTCCACGCCTCGACCGGCTCGTCGCGCCCGCGGACGGTCAGGGCGCCGAGGGGCTCGTACCCGATCGCGTGCTGGGTCGCGGCGTAGGTCGTCGGCCCGACGACCACCTGGCCGGGACGGGCGCCGGTCTGCAGGCGGCTCGCGATGTTCACGACGTCGCCCATGGCGGTATAGTCGCCGCCGGCCCGGAGCGCGCCGACGAGCACCTCACCGGTGTTGATGCCGATGCGGATCTGCACGGGGAAGTCGTGCTCCGCGTGCAGCCGCTCCAGTGTGCGCTGCATCTGGAGCGCCGCCCGCACGGCGCGCTCGGCGTCGTCCTCGTGGGCGACGGGGGCGCCGAAGAGCGCGATCAGCGCGTCGCCGACGATCTTGTCGACCTGGCCGCCGAAGGCCTGCACGTCGGCGGAGACGGCGGCGAAGCAGTGGTCGACGAGGTTCTTGACCCGCTCCGGGTCCTCGGCCTCGGAGTAGCCGGTGAAGCCGACGAGGTCCGCGAACAGCACCGTGGCGACGCGGCGCTCGTCGGGGCGGGCCACCAGCGTCTGCCCGCAGGAGGGGCAGAACCGCGCGTCCGCAGGAACCGTCGTCCCGCACACCCGGCACTGCATGTGGGAAAGGTTACGGTTCCCGGCCCGCTCACGACCGCCGAATCCGGGTCGGCGGGCGTGCCGCCCGGGCGCCGCCGGCACGCGCGGCGCGCTCACCGCTGCCCGGCCCTCGGGGTCGCGCGCCGGGCCCGGTGGCGGCGCACGAGCTCCTGGACCGTGCGGCCGACGCGGTCGCGTTCCTCAGCGGGCCCGTACGCGTTGGCGCCGTAGCGCCGCTCGTGCAGGTCGAGGAGCTCGGGCCGGCTCGTGGCCAGCGTGGCGAGGTAGTGCTCGCGGACGCCCCGGCGGAGGTGCAGGAGCACCGCCGAGATCGACGTCGCGCCTGCCTCGACGCAGGCCCGCACGACGGCGTCGAGCTGGTCGTCGCGGTCGGAGAGGCCCGGAAGGACGGGCGCGACGAGCACGCCGCAGGGGATCCCGGCCTCGTTGAGCCGGGCGACGGCCTCGACCCGCTTGAGCGGGTGCGGTGTGCCGGGCTCGGTCGCCCGCCACACCTCCTCGTCGAGCGTCCCGATCGAGAAGTTCAGCGAGACGTCCGTGCGCCGGCTCGCCTCGTCGAGGACGTCGAGGTCGCGCAGGACCAGGGTTCCCTTGGTCAGGATCGAGAACGGGTTGCGGGCGGCGGACAGCACCTCGACGATCCCACGGGTGAGCCGGTACTTGCCCTCGGCGCGCTGGTACGGGTCGGTGTTGGTGCCCATCGCGATGTGGTCGCCCTGCCAGCGTTTGGGCGCGAGCTCGACCCGCAGCCGCTCGACGGCGTTGAGCTTCACGACGATGACCCGGTCGAACTCGGTCGACGGGTCGAGACCGAGGTACTCGTGCGTCGGCCGCGCGAAGCAGTAGGTGCACGCGTGGCTGCAACCGCGGTACGCGTTGATCGTGTAGCGGAAGGGGACCGGAGAGCGGGCGTCGACCCGGTTCACGATCGTGCGGGCCCGCACGTGCACGAACTCGAGACCGCGGAACTCGCCCCGGCCGATCTCGCGCTCGGGCCCGGGCCCGAAGAGCGGGAGCTGGCCCGCGCCGGCTTCGGTCGGGGCGCCGCCCTCGGCCGCCGCGTCGGCGACGCGCCAGCGGAGCCTCCCTCTCGTTTCGGGGCGGGTCGTGGCGGGTCGGGCGTCCACGGTGCCGACGCTACCGAACACGTGTTCGGTCGTGCAAGCCGCCCGGCGGCGGCTCCCGCTTGGACCGGCCGCTCCCCGCCGTCGACAATGGATCCGTGGCGCGACCGAAGCTGACCGACGACGAGGTCCGGGACGGGCTGGCCGGGCTCCCGGGGTGGGCGCGTGAGGGCGACGAGATCGTGAAGGTCTACGAGCGGGCGACCTTCCCGGACGCGATCGACTTCGTCGGTCGCATCGCCGAGCTCGCCGAAGCCGCCAACCACCATCCCGACCTCGACATCCGGTACCGCAAGGTGCGGGTCGCGCTGAGCACGCACGACTCGGGCGGGCTCACCGCACTCGATCTCTCGCTCGCGGGCGAGATCGAGCAGGCTGCGGAGAGCGGCGTGTGATCCTGGCGGTCGTCGGGTTCCTGGTTCTCGCGTTGTGCGTGGCGCTGATCGTCGCGGTGGTGCGCGACCCCGGGCCGCGCCCCGACGACGTCGCGCTCGCGTACGAGCTCGCCTGGGACCGTCTCGACTTCGACTCGTTGTGGACCCTGTCGGGCAGGGAGCTGCGCGACGGGCTCGACCGCGCCGCGTTCATCGCCGCGAAGCGCGCCGCGTACGAGTCGCGTCCCGAGCTCGGGCGGCTCGCCCACGAGGTCGAGATCGCCGACGTCGCGACGGGTGTGAGCCACGCCGCGGTGCGGACGAGCGTTCTGCTACGCGACGGCGAGCACGTGAACAACCAGATCCAGCTCGCCAAGCGCGGTGGCAAGTGGCTCGTCGTCGGCTACCGCCTCCTCGATCCCGCGTCGGTTCCGTTTCCTGCGTCCGACGGGAAAAAGAGCACGAACGCGGAGGGGTAGGGCTCGGGCTCGGGCTCGGGCTCGG
>DASRHL010000192.1:0-2263 GCA_035650535.1 Acidimicrobiia bacterium | reverse complement strand
TCCAGGAGAACAAGGCGGGGACGCTGTACCTCGCACTCGAACCGCTCGCGAGCGCGGGGTCTGGTACCTCGGTTCCCGCTCTCGGTCACTGATCCGAACTCTCGATGGAGCTGTCGGTGGAACACGGGGGCTCGAACGCAGTTCCTGAGCAGACCCGCTACGACATTGCGGTGGTCGAGCCGGACCCCCGCGTGCGGATGCGGTTGAGCCTGCAGCTCGCCGGTGCCCAGCAGTTCGACGCGATCGAGGATGTCGTCCAGCAGCTCCGGCCGGGCCGACCGCTCGTGGCCGTCTTCGGCCCCGGGCTCGCCGGCCCGTTCGGCTTCCAGCAGGTGCACCGACTGACCACGGCGTACCCGGAGCTCGGCGCGGTGTTCGTCGTGCCCGAGCTCAGCACCGAGCTGCTCCAGCAGGCGCTGCGTTCGGGTGCGCGGGACGCGGTCCAGCTCGAGGAGCACGGGACCGCGCTCGCGCAGTCCGTCGCCCGTGTCGGCGAGACCCTCGCGAACGCGTCGACGCGCCTGCCGGTAGCTGCCGGCGGGCGGGTGGAGCCGGGGCGCCTCGTCGTCGTGTTCTCGCCGAAGGGCGGAGTGGGGAAGAGCACCGTCGCGATCAACGTCGCGGTGTGCATGGCGCAGCACCTGAGCGAGCCGGTCGCGTTGGTCGACGCCGACGTCCAATTCGGCGACGTCGCGGTGCTGCTCGGCATCCCGCCGCAGCAGACGGTCGTCGACGCGGCCGCGGCCGTCCACTTCAGCGACGCCGAGATGATGCGCACGATCCTGACCCGGCACGACAGCGGGCTCCTCGTGCTCCCGGCGCCCGCCGAGCCGTCGCTCGCGCCGAGTGTCGCGCCCGACGAGCTCGTCGCCATCTGTGCCTCGCTGCAGTCGCAGTGCAGTCACGTCGTCGTCGACCTGCCGACCACCTTCGACGACCTCACCTTCGCGCTCATCGAGGCGGCCGACGACGTGCTGCTCGTCGGCAGCATGGACATCCCGAGCGTGAAGAACCTCAAGATCGGCATGCAGGCCCTCGACCTCGTGACGGTCGCCGGCCCCAAGTTGAAGCTCGTGCTCAACCGCGCGAACACGCGCGTGAAGCTCGACGTTCGTGAGATCGAGCAGGTGCTCGGGATCCGGGCCGACTTCCCGATCCCGTCGGACATCGCCGTCCCGCTCTCGGTGAACGCCGGCGTCCCGGTCGTGCTCTACGACCCGCGCTCGGCCGCGGCCCGCGCGCTCGACCTCGTCGCGGTGTCGCTACTCGGAACCCAGAAGGCCGCCGCCACCGCCGACGGTGGTGGCGGGAAGCGTCGGATCCCGCTGCTGAAGAAGAGGTAGCCGCCGATGACCCCGCAGCACCCCACGGCCCCGCCGCCTGCACCGCCGACGCCGGCACGCCAGGCCCAGACGCAGACCGCGGCGCCCCCGGCTCCGGTCCGGGCGCCCCAGGCGCCGGCCCCCCAGGCGCCGGCCCCCCAGGGGCCGCCGCAGCAGGCGCCCGCGCCCCAGCAGCCGGGCGCGTCGCAGGCCCCGGCGCGCCCCGGGCACCTCGGGACGCCCGCCGGCGCCCCGCCCGTCGCCTCGCGTTGGGGTGACGCGCAGCGGGCCGGCGCCGGCGCGACCGCGCCGCAGAACGGCCGGGCCCAGGTCCTCGAGGACCTGCGCCAGAAGATGCACCAGTTCGTCATCTCCGAGCTGGGGCCGATCCTCTACGACCAGCGCGTCTCCGAAGCCGACCTCCGCAAGCAGGTCGAGGAGCAGCTGCACAAGGCCCTCAGCCAGGAGCGCCACGCGCTCACCGGGCCGGAGCGCCAGAACCTCGTCCAGTCGGTGTTCGACGACGTCCTCGGCTACGGGCCGATCGACCGCCTGCTGCGTGACCCGACGATCACGGAGATCATGGTCAACGGGCCGCAGCGCGTCTACGTCGAGCGCAAGGGCAAGATCCAGCTGAGCGACGTGCAGTTCGTCGACGAGACGCACGTCCGCCGCATCATCGACAAGATCGTGAGCCAGGTCGGCCGGCGCGTCGACGAGGCGACCCCGATGGTCGACGCCCGCCTGCCCGACGGCTCCCGCGTCAACTGCATCATCCACCCGCTCGCCATCGGCGGCCCGTTCATGACGATCCGGCGGTTCTCCGCCGACCCGTACACGATCGACGACCTGATCGGCTTCGGGTCGATCTCGCCGCAGGCCGCCCAGTTCATCGACGCCTGTGTCCGCGGCCGCCTCAACGTCGTCGTCAGCGGCGGTAC
>DASRHL010000191.1:0-4347 GCA_035650535.1 Acidimicrobiia bacterium | reverse complement strand
GAAGTCGAGATCCATCGGGTCACTCCCCTCGAAGCGGGCGTCGGTCGGACCGGGTCACGGGCGCCACTGGTCGCCGCGGCGGGTCCACGGGTTGTCGTCGTCGGAGACGGGCAGTGCGATGCGCACGCTGCAGTCGGTCTTCAGGTCGCCGTCGACGGTCAGGCTGACGAGGAGCGCCACCCAGCCGCAGCCGGCCTCGTCGATCTCGACGCCCTCGACCACCGCGTCGAAGTGCATCGTGTCGCCCGGATAGACGGAGTCCTTCATCCGGAACTTCATGCGGCCCAGCCGACCCTTGGGACCCGACCAGTCGGTGACGTACCGCTCGAACCACGCGGCCTGGTTCGGCGTGTTCAGGAAGATGTCGCGGGTGCCGTTGCGGTTGACCGCGAAGTCGTAGTCGTGGTGCATGGGTCGCCAGTCGCGGCTCGCGAGCGCTCCCAGCACGACGGTCGTCGCGCTCACGTCCTTCGAGAGCGTCGGGAGCCGGTCGCCCTCGCGCACCTCGCCGAGCAGTCGGTTCGGGACGGCCGGAACGATGCGTTCCTCGACCGGCGTGCCGCTCATGCTTGCCCGCTCTCGGCCCTGCGGGCCGGGCCGCTCGGGCCCCGCTCGCTGCTTCGCGGGATACCCGCTGCGCGACGCTCGCTCATGCTTGCCCGCTCTCGGCCCGGCGGGCCGGGCCGCTCGGGCCCCGCTCGCTGCTTCGCGGGATACCCGCTGCGCGACGCTCGCTCATGCTTCCCCCTCTTCGGGTTCAGAGTGGTTCGCGGGTGTAGAGGACGGCGCCGCCCCAGTGGGGCGACGAGTGGCAGGCCAGGCCGACGTTGGCCGACGGGAGCCGGCGCTCGCCGGCCCGGCCCGAGAGCTGCAGGTAGCACTCGAGCATCTGGGGCACGCCGTGCATGCGGCCGTTGCCGAGCGCGCCGCCGCCCGACAGCGCGGGGAGGCCGCCGCGGGCGACGCTGATCCCGCCGTCCTGCACGAAGCGGTGGGCCTCGCCGACCGGGCAGAAACCGAGGGCCTCGAGCCAGAACCAGACGAAGGGCGAGAACCCGTCGTACACCTGGGGCACGTCGACGTCGCGGACGGACAGCCCCGAGTGCTGCCACAGGCGGGCACACGTCTCGGCCGCGACGTCCATGATGTCGTCGAGTGGCCAGTGGGACGGGAGGCGCCGCCGGACCGGGTGCCCCTGCGCGTAGCCGGCGACGTACACGGGCGGATGGGGCAGGTCGCGGGCGCGCTCCGCGGTCGTGAGCACGAACGCGGCGACGCCGTCGACCGGGATGTCGCAGTCGAAGACGCAGACCGGATCGGAGATGACGCGCGCCGCGAGGTAATCGTCGACCGTGAGAGGTCGCTCGTACCAGTACGACCACGGGATCCGCGCCCCGTTCGCCCGCGCCTCGACCACGACGTGCGCCATCGCGTCGCGCGACGCGCCGTAGCGCTGCAGGTACTCGTTGTACGGCAGAGCGATCATCGAGAGTGGCCCCCAGTAGCCCTGGGGTGCGACCCACTGGGTGGAGCCCGCCGCGTGCGTCATCGGGTTCGCGTGGTAGCGCCCGTGGGGAGGGTTGTGCAGCGCGCGGTGCACGAGGACCACGTCGGCGGCGCCGCTCGCGATCGCGTTCACGGCGAGCGAGACCGCGCCCGGCAACTGGCCGTAGCCCTGGAAGCCGGATGCGAATCGCGGGTTCACCCGCAGGGCCTCGGCGAGCCAGTTCGAGGTGACGATCGACACGCCGTCGACCGAGGTGTGCGCGCCGGCCGTCGGGAGGAGCGAGCCGGTGGTGAAGCCGTCGACGTCGGCCACGGTCAGGCCCGCGTCGGCGATGGCGGCGCGCGCCGTGTCGAGCGCGATCGCGCCCAGGGGACGGTCGGCATGGCGCACGACCGGGCTCTGCGCGTAGCCCGCGATCGCGACCCGGTTCCGCGCGGTGAAACGGGGGGTCACGGTCACCCCAGGCCCTTCCCGCTCTCCTCGCTCGGGCTCAGGGCGAACGCGGGGACCATGACGCCCGGCGCGAGCTCGTCGAAGGCCACACCGACGCGCATCCCTGCGTGCAGCGGCGCGCCGGGGCCTTCGACCAGGCGGCCGATCATGCGGAGGCCCGGCTGCGCGTCGAGCTCGACGTCGACGAGCACGTACGGCACGTCGCCGGCGAAGCCGGGAAGGAAGGCGTCGTGGACGACCGTCCACGAGCGGACGGTCGCGCCGCCGGCGACCGGCTCGGCGGCGAAGCGGGGATCCGTGCTCCCGCACTCGGGGCACACGGTGTCGGGGGGCAGCGCGAAGCGGCCGCAGTCGGCGCAGCGGGGGAGCGCGAGCACGCCCCGCGCCGCCGCGGACCAGTACCCCTCGGAGCGCTCGTCGGGAACCGGTAGCGGCTTCGCCGGGGTGGCGTTCACGGACACCGCCCACCGAGCTCGTCGGTCGCGGCGCGCGCCGCGTCGAGGAGCCGGGCACCCAGCGCGTCGATCTCGGCGGCGGTGACGTCGTAGCTGCGCCCGAGCACCATGAACGCGTACCCGACGCGGCCGGTGGCGTCGAACACGGGCGCCGACATCTGCCGCAGCTGCTGCGGGCCGTCGGCCGGGAGCGTCACGGGCAGGTACTCGTCGGGCCGCACCTCGTGGATGAGCGCGTCCCGGGCGTCGCGCCGGCGTGCGTCCGGCACCTCGCCCGCGAGCTCTTCGAGCATCTGCACCAGCTCGGGCCGGACGCCCGCCACCGAGATGCAGTACCCGCGGGCGCGCGCCGCCGCGAGCGCAGCCCGCAGGTGCGACCGCTCCCGGTCGCCGAGCCCGTGTCCGGCCCGGTCGAGCCAGGCCTCGATCGCGGCGTCGCCCTGCCAGGCGACGAACACGGCGCCGAAGGGCGGGACGAGCGGCACCGACTCGCCGACCCGGGCCCGCAGCCCGAACGCGGGGCCGTGGTCGAAGACCTGCTCGACGCGTGTCTCGCCGTGGCTCGCCGAGGAGATCGCGACGCACGACCTCGTGGCGCGCGCGAGACCGTCGGCGATCGGCTCGAGCACGGCGAGCGGCGCGCCCGCCGCGCCGGCCGCGTCGCCGAGCGCCCGGCACGCGGCGCCGAGCGAGTAGCGGCGGTCGCGGCCGCGGTGCACCAGGCCGCGCTCGGCCAGCGCGAGCAGCACCGAGTCGCAGCTGGCGCGGGCCAGCCCGACCGAGCGGGCTAGCTCCGAGACGGTGAAGGCCTCGGAGGGATGGGCGGCGAGGTGGTCGAGGACGTCGCAGGCCCGCAGCACGGCGGGAGAGGGCGGGATGGGCATACGGCTCCCTGCGTTGACGGCCCGGGCCCGGGTCGCTAGCATTCCATCGTCAATGCTGGAATGTTAGCGGTCGATGCTACCCGAACGCGACGGCCCCGGCAACCGACCGTGCGGCACGAGGGAGGCGCCATGGACGCCGACGCACCGGAGCTCGACTGGCTCGTCTCGGTCGACGACCACGTCATCGAGCCGCCCGACGTGTGGACCGACCGGCTTCCCGCCAAGTACCGGGATGTCGGCCCGCGCATGCTGTCCGACGACACCTGGGTCTACGAGGACAAGCGGATGCCGACGTCCGGGCTCTCCGTGACGATCGGGAGGCGTAAGGAGGAGTTCACGCCGAACCCGGTGCCGTACTCGGAGATGGCGCCCGGCGCGTACGACCCGATCGCGCGCGTCGCCGACATGGACCGCGCCGGCATCATCGGCTCGCTGTGCTTCCCGTCGTTCCCGCGCTTCTGTGGCCAGGTCTTCTGGGAGGCACGCGACAAGGAGCTCGCGCTGCTCTGCGTGCAGGCTTACAACGACTGGATGATCGACGCGTGGTGCGGCGCGGCGCCGGGCCGCTTCATCCCGCTCGTCATCATCCCGCTCTGGGACCCGCACGCCGCGGCGCGCGAGATCGAGCGCTGCGCCGCGAAGGGCGCGTCGGCGATCGCGTTCTCGGAGAACCCCGAGCCGCTGGGCCTGCCGACGATCCACGACCCCGACCGCTACTGGGACCCGGTCATGGCGGCGGCGCAGGACACGCAATCCGTCATCTGCATGCACGTCGGCTCGTCGTCGACGATGCCGGTCATCTCGACGGACGCGCCGGGGCTCGCGAACCTCACGTTCGGCGCCGTCCGCGCCGCGGGCACGATGCTGGCCTGGCTGTTCAGCGACTACTTCGAGCGGATGCCCGGGCTGAAGATCGCGCTGTCGGAGGGCAACATCGGCTGGATGCCGTACTTCATCGAGCGGGCCGAGCAGGTGATCGACAAGCAGCGCCACTGGGCGAAGACGACGAACACCGCCTTCTACAACAACGACGTGGCCACCCGGCAGG
>DASRHL010000190.1:0-2115 GCA_035650535.1 Acidimicrobiia bacterium | reverse complement strand
CGCGGCCACGGTGCCGGGCACTACTGGCAGCCGGGTGCCGGCGGGTTGGGACTCCACACGATCGTCCTCGACCCGACCGATCCCGAGCGCATGTTCGTCGCCATCTCGGCCGCCGGGGTGTTCCGGACGGCCGACGGCGGCACGACGTGGCAGCCGGCGAACCGCGGGCTGCACTCGGAGGGCATCCCCGACCCCGACGCCGAGGTCGGGCACTGCGTGCACCGGATCACGATGCATCCCGACCGCCCCGACGTGCTGTTCATGCAGAAGCACTGGGACGTCATGCGCAGCGACGACGGCGGCGAGACGTGGCGCGAGGTGAGCGGCAACCTGCCGAGCGACTTCGGGTTCCCGATCGCGGTCCACGCGCACGAACCCGACACCGTCTACGTCGTCCCGATCAAGAGCGACTCCGAGCACTACCCGCCCGACGCGCGTCTCCGCGTCTTCCGGAGCCGGGTCGGCGGCGAGGAATGGGATGCCCTGACCGACGGGCTGCCGCAGCAGCACTGCTACGTGAACGTGCTGCGGGACGCGATGGCCGTCGACCGGCTCGACCCGTGCGGCGTCTACTTCGGCACCACCGGCGGGCAGGTCTACGCGTCGCCCGACGCCGGCGACCACTGGGAACCGATCGTGCGCGATCTGCCGGCCGTGCTCTCGGTCGAGGTGCAGACGCTGCCGTGATCCGGGTCGTCCTCCCGCCGCACCTCCGCACGCTCGCCCGCGTCGACGGCGAGGTGCGGCTCGAGGTCGACGGCATCCCGACGACGGGTTCGGTGCTCGACGCGCTCGAGGCGCGCTACCCGGTGCTGCGGGGCACCATCCGCGACCAGGCGACGCACGTCCGGCGGCCGTTCGTGCGGTTCTTCGCCTGCGAGGAGGACCTGTCGCACGACGCACCCGACGCCCCGCTGCCGGACGCGGTCGCCGCCGGCGCGGAGCCGTTCATCGTGCTCGGCGCGATGGCGGGCGGCTGACGCCGGGTCGCGCGGCCGATGCCGCGCGCCCGCGGGCGCGTCACGCGGCAGCCGGTGGCCCGTTCGCCTCGCCCGGCCCGCCGGCCTGTTCGGCGGCGTCGCGGAGTTGGTCGCGGGGGTGTGGACGTAGGCGGCGAGCTCGGCGACGCGTTTAGGTGTCCCGCCGCCGCGAGATCCGCGCCGCCGTCCGCAGGGCCAGAGCGTCGGGCCGAGGCGCTGTGCGAGTCTCGCGACGGACCGGACCGTCCTGACGCGGGGTGCCACGGATGCTCGACCCGGAGATCAGGGTCCTCGACGAGCGCGAGGTCGAGACGATGCTGGACTGGGCGGCCGACGAAGGCTGGAACCCGGGCCTGCACGACGGGGCCGCGTTCCGGGCGACCGATCCTCACGGCTTCCTCGGGTTGTTCGTCGACGGCGAGCTCGTCGTGACCGCCTCGATCGTCCGCTACGACACGACGTTCGCGTTCTTCGGCTGCTACATCTGCCGGGCCGACCGGCGCGGTCAGGGTTTCGGCCTCGCGCTCGCGCAGACCGCTCTCGCGCGCGCTGACGCGACCACGATCGGGCTCGACGGCGTGCTCGAGCAGGAGCACACCTACGAGCGGGTCGGGTTCGTGACCGCGCACCGCAACATCCGGTTCGGTGGCGAACCGAATCTGGGCGCCGTCGAGCCGGGCCGGGCCCGTCGGCTCCGGACCGAGGATCTCGCCGCGCTCGAACGGTACGAGCGCGCGAGCGCCGCGTTCCCGGCACCGCGCCCGGCGTTCCTCAGGCATTGGATCTCGGCCCCCGGAACCGCCGGCTACGCCGTGGGACCACCCGGCCGGGTCGACGGGTACGGCGTCATCCGCCCGTGCCGCTCCGGGCACAAGATCGGCCCGCTGTTCTGCGACTCGAGGGCCGACGCCGAGTGTCTCGTCGACGCGCTCGTGCGCTCCGTCGATCCGGGAACCGGGCCCGTCTTCCTCGACGTCCCGGCGCCGCACGACCGGGCGGTCTCGCTCGCTGAGGACCTCGGGCTGAGCCCGGTCTTCGAGACGGCCCGGATGTACCGGGGACCCGAGCCGGCGCTCGACCTCGACCACGTGTTCGGCATCACGACGTTCGAGCTCGGCTGACGCCGCCCCGTCAC
>DASRHL010000189.1:0-5524 GCA_035650535.1 Acidimicrobiia bacterium | reverse complement strand
ACTGCGTCGTCGAGACGATGGGTCTGCTCACGGGGGCGCAGGTGACGAACAACCAGCTGAACGGCGGCGTGGCCTGCGGCATCGGCGGATGGTGGTGGAGCTCGTGGCGTTCCAACGTCGTGCGGAACAACCGCGTCGACTCCTCGGGAACCATGCTGTGGTTGTTCCGCCTCGGTGGTCTCGACACGGCCCACGGGGAGACCACGGTCTTCTTCGACGGCAACACGTTCGACTCCAACGGCGTCACGAGGCCCACGGGCGCCTACGGCGCCAACGTCGACCTCAGCACCGTCGACAACCCGGCGCTCGTCGGGGTGCCGTTCGTCGCCGGTTCGAACGTCGTGTCGAACAACGACTGGCGCGCGTCGCAGTACCCGCCGATCCTCGTTCCCGCGGGGATCTTCGTCGACGGTGGCGGCAACCTGTGCAACCCGTCGACCGACCCGCGGACCGCGACCGTCCGCTGCAACTGACGTCCCGACACTCGCTCTAGCCTACCGGGGGTGACGGGACCGCCGGGTACCGACGAGGGAGCGCAGCCCGAGCCGGATCCGGCGTCGCCGCGCTTCGGTGACGACGAGCTCGCCGAGCTGACGGGGTACGGCACCGTCCGCCCGGTCGACGCGGGTGAGGTGCTGTACCAGGCCGGCGACGCGTCCTACGACTTTTTCGCCGTCCTCGAGGGCGAGGTCGCGATCGTCCGGGCGCTCGAGGACGGCGACGTGGTCGTCGCGACCCACGGGCCGGGCCGGTTTCTGGGCGAGCTGAGCCTGCTGACCGGGCAGCGGCCGTACCTGAGCGCGCGCGTGACGCGCCCCGGTCGGGTCGTCCAGATCGACCAGCCCGAGTTCCGCCGGCTGATGAGCCGGCGCCCCGATCTCGCCGACCTCATCTTCCGGGCGCTGGTGGCGCGCCGGGAGCGCCTCCGCGCCGGTGAGGGGGCGCGCGCGATCCAGATCGTCGGATCGCGGTACTCGTCGGCCGCGATGGCGCTCCGTGCGTTCGCGAACCGCTCGCACCTGCCGCACACCTGGATCGACGTCGACGATCTCGACGACGCCGACGTGTTCCTCGCCGCTCGCGGGCTCCGACGGCGTGACGTCCCCGCGGTGATCACGCCGATCGCCGTGTTGCGCAACCCGAGCCCGGGCGAGCTCGCCCAGCACCTCGGGCTCACGTTCCATGCGGTGCCCGGCTACATCTTCGACCTCGTCGTCGTCGGGACGGGGCCGGCCGGGCTTGCGGCGGCCGTCTACGGCGCGTCGGAGGGCCTCGACACCGTCTCGATGGACGCGGTCGCGACCGGCGGCCAGGCGGGGACGAGCTCACGGATCGAGAACTACGTCGGCTTCCCGAACGGCATCTCGGGCGAGGAGCTGACGGCGCGGGCGGCGATGCAGGCGCAGCGTCTCGGCGCCCGCCTCAACGCGCCGTGCGAGGTGACCGGGTTGCGCAGCGAGCACGGCTTCCACGTCCTCGCCCTCGCCGACGGGAGCGAGGTACCGGCCCGCTCGGTGATCATCGCGGCCGGCGCCCGCTACCGCCGGCTCGCAGTCGCGGACCTCGAGCGCTTCGAGGGCGCGGGTGTCTACTACGCGGCGACCGACCTCGAGGCCCGCATCTGCGCGGGATCCGACGTCGTGGTCGTCGGTGGCGGCAACTCGGCCGGCCAGGCGGCCATCTACCTCGCCCAGCAGGGGAGCCGGGTCTCGATCGCCATCCGGCGGGCCGACCTGTCGGCGACGATGTCGCACTATCTCGTCGACCGGATCGAGGCCGACCCTCGCATCGAGCTCCTCACGAGCACGGAGGTCCGCGAGCTGTTCGGCGACGGCCATCTCGCGCGCGTGACCCTCGAGCACACGCCGACGGGGGAGCGCCGCACCGTCCCCTGCTCCGGGCTCTTCTGCTTCATCGGCGCCCAGCCCGCGACCGCGTGGCTCGGCGGGGCGGTCGCCCTCGACGAGTCCGGCTTCGTCCTGACCGACCGGTCGCTCCCGGCGACGGTCGTCGACGGCCCGAGGTTCGCCGCCCGACCGCCCCTGCCGTTCGAGACCTCGGTGCCGGGCGTCTTCGCGGCGGGCGACGTCCGGCACGGATCGCTCAAACGGGTCGCGGCCGCGGTCGGCGAAGGGTCGAGCGCGGTGCGTTCGGTGCACGAGCACCTGGCGACGACCGCCGTGCCGCGTCCCTGACGCGGCGGCGCGCTACTGCCGGTAGTTCTCGACGGTGCCGGGCGCGCGGGTCTCGGCCGTGTCCGGGTCCCGGCCGAACTCGCGGCGGGCGCGCCGCTGGCGCAGCAGGTCCCAGCACTGGTCGAGGCGCACCTCGAGGTCGGCCAGCTCGGCCCGTTCCTCGGCGGTCAGGCGACGGCCGGCCTCGGTGGCGCGCAGCTCCTCCTCGCGCGCCGCGAGCCGGTTGATGGTCCCGAGCACGTCCCGATCGTCCACGTGAGCCCCCGAACTCTCGGTGTGCCGCCCGTCAGCCGGTCGGTCCGAACCGCTCTACCCGGATGCGGTCGGGCGGGAAACCGATCGCGAGCAGCAGGTCGCTCGCCGCGTCGGCGAAGCCGGTCGAGCCGCAGACGTACGCGGTGGCGTCGGGGCGCGCGACGCGAGCGAAGTCGCCGGGCGTGAGGCGCCCGGGTGGGCGCGCCGAGCCCGGCGCGGCCACGCGGGTGAACGCGATGCGGCTCTCCGGGCCCGGGAGCTCGTCGCGGTAGTAGAGCACGTCGGGCGAGCGCGCCGACACGACCAGGCGCACCAGATCGGAGCGGCCGAGGCGCCGGGCGAGGCGCAGCATCGCCATCAGCGGCACCACGCCGGAGCCGCCGCCCACGAGCAGCGCCGGACGGTCGGCGTCCCACACGAACCAGCCGCCGATGGGCCCGCGCACCTCGAGCTCGTCGCCGGCGACCACCACGTCGTGCAGGAACGTCGAGACCTCGCCGTCCGCGAGCCGCTCGACCGTGAGCTCGATCTCGGCCGTGCCATCGGGCGCGGACGCGACGGAGTACGAGCGCGACGCGGTGTAGCCGTCGGGCGCGGTCAGGCGGAGCACGTAGTGCTGCCCGGCACGGTGGCTCGACGGTTCGGGTAGGGCCAACCGGAAGGTCTTCGCGGTGGGCGTCTCGTCGCGGATCGCGACGACGGTCGCGGTCCGCCAGGGCGAGCGCCGAGCGGCGTCGGCGGGGTCAGTCACCCTGGTACCGCTGCTCGAGCCACGGATCCCCACGGTCGTGGTAGCCGTTCCGCTCCCAGAAACCCGGTTCGTCGTGGTCGAGCACCCGAAGCCCGGCCACCCACTTCGCGCTCTTCCAGAAGTAGAGGTGGGGGACGAGCAGCCGCGCCGGCCCGCCGTGGGCGACCGGCAGGGGTGCGCCGTCGAACTCGAAGGCAATCCACGCGCGCCCTCCGGTGACGTCTGCGAGCGGCAGGTTCGTCGTGTAGCCGGTGTGCGAGTACGCGAGGACGTGTGACGCGCTCGGCCGGGGCCGAGCGACGCCGAGGAGCGTGTCGAGCGACACGCCCGAGAACGCGACCCCGAGCTTCGACCACGTCGTCACGCAGTGGATGTCGCCCTCGTAGACCGACTGCGGGAGCGCCTGCATCTCGTCCCACGTCCAGGTCGTCGGCCGGTCGACCTCGCCCTCGATGGTGAACGTCCAGTCGGCGGTCGACAGCTTCGGCGTCACCTCCGCGGTCAGGACGGGCCATTCGCGACCCGTGTCGTACTGACCGGGCGGCAGGCGCGGATCGCGCGCGGCCCGTCCCCGCCCGGTGAAGCCCCGCGTGAAACTCGCCACGTCCCGCTCCTCTCGATGCCGCGGCCGTCGGGTCTGCGGTCCTCGCGCGGGCTCCGACGTTACGCGGGCCCACCGGATGCCGGCGGGGGGAGGGTGAGCTCGAGGAAGCGGTCGAGCATGGCGTTCACCTGCGCCGGCGCCACCACCTGCACGAAGTGCCCGGCGCCGACGACGCGGCCGACGTGCCAGTTCGGCCCGAGCGCCGCGACCGCCGCCGGGTCGGCGAAGTCCTGCCGTGACAGCACGAGGAGCGACGGCAGCGCGCAACGCGCGGCCAGCTCCGCGCTGCGCAACTGCTGCACCGTCTCCGACATCGAGAGGAACACGTGGCTGGGCACCGTGCCCATCAGCGCGGCGATCTCGGCCGCGAACGCCTCCCCGTCGACCGGGTCGACCAGGCGCTCGCGCACGAACGCGCCCAGCGTCGCCCGGTACCGCTCGGCGTCACCCGAGCGGAGCTCGTCGTAGAACGGCCCGAGGTCGGCGGTGAGCACCTGGTTCGAGCGCATCCCCGAGTCGAGCATGACCAGCGCCGCGACGCGGTCCGGATACCGGTCCGCGTACGCGAGCGCAATCGATCCGCCGAAGCTGTGGCCGATCAGGATCGGCCGCCCGAGGTCGAGCGAACCGACGACGCCGTCGACGTCGGCGAGGAAGTCGTCCATCGTGTAGGCGCCGACCGGCGCGTCGCTCGAACCGTGACCGCGCAGGTCGATCGCGACGCAGCGGTGCCGGTCCGCGAGGTGCGTGAGCACCGGCAGCATGTGCTCGTGCCGGCACGCCATCCCGTGCAGCAGCAGGACGGCCGGTTCCCCGGCCCCCGCCTCCACGTACGCGAGCCGCACGCCGTCCCGCTCGATCGTCCGCACCGCAAGAGGCTACGGCGAGCGGCCGCGCCCAGGTACCGGGCGGCGCAGTGAGCCGTGGTCCTCGCCGATCGGCGAGCACATCTAGGTCGTCGTCGTGGTGGTGGTCGGCGTGTCCCAGAGGTCGCGGAGGCCGGCGACGAACCACTTCGCGAGCCGCTCCTGACCGTCGGCCGTGAAGTGCAGCCCGTCGTCGAGGCGGAGCTTCCGGTAGCCGTGGCCGTCGCCGTCGTCCACGTACAGCACCCAGTGGCCCTCACGGCTGGTCGCGGGCGTCCACCAGTCGACGAGCCCGACGCCCGGATGCACGACGGACTCGAACACCGAGAGATCGCGGAGTCCGTACCACGTCGTCTCGACCGAGGAACGCGGCGGCGGGATGACCCAGACCAGCCTCGTCCCGGTGGCGAGCACCGCGCGCGTGAGGCGATCGGCCTCGGTGTCCCAACGCGACGTCCACGCGACGCTCAGGTAGTCGTCGGGGCCGTCCTGGCCGGGCCAGTAGTTGCCCGAGAACTCGGCGACGACGACGTCAGGATGCTCCTGCGCGATCCACTGCCCGACCAGGTCGGCGGGCCGCGACGCCGTACCCGGCTGCAACGGCGTGAGCAACCCCCAACCGCCCGTCGCGTGGTCGAGCAGGACGGCGGGGAGATGGTGCGTGGCCAGCTCGCTCGTGATCGCAGGCTCGGCCTGCGCGAGCAACGAGTCGCCGACCAGCATGATGCGTTCGGTCGGCGCGCCCGCGTCTGCCGGCGCGACCTGTGGCGGTTGCGGACCGAGCCCGCAGGCCGCTGTCGTACCGACGATCGCGGCGAGGACGAGCCATGACGCGATGTGACCGCGCGAGTGC
>DASRHL010000188.1:0-2580 GCA_035650535.1 Acidimicrobiia bacterium | reverse complement strand
GATGCCGCGGCCGATGGACGCCTTCGACGCCGGCGTCCCACACTCCTCGATCCGCGCGCTGACCGCCTGACCGACGTTCGCCTAGCTTGGAGTCATGCCCGAAGGCGACACGATCGCCAGGACCGCGCGCTCCCTCGACGGCGCCCTCGCGGGACGCACGCTGACGCGCTTCGAGGCACCTCGGCTGCTCGGCGCCACCCCACGACCCGGAACGACGGTCGACGGCGTCGACGCGCGCGGCAAGCACCTGCTCGTCCGCTTCGGCGACGGACGCGTGCTCCACACCCACATGCAGATGACGGGGTCGTGGCACCTGTACCGGCCCGGCGCACGGTGGCGGAAACCCGCGCACCTGGCCCGCGTCGTCCTGGAGGTCGACGACGGCACGGTCGCCGTGTGCTTCTCGGCTCCGACCGTCGAGATGCTGACCGGCGACCTGCGTGCCCTCGGTCCGCGGGCCCGCCGCGGCGGCGCCGGTCTCGCCACGCTGGGACCCGATCTCTGCCGGGCGGACGCGGACCTCGACGAAGCCGTCCGCCGCCTGGGCACGCTCGATCCGGCCACCGAGGTCGCGGTCGCCCTCCTCGACCAGCACGTCGCGGCAGGCGTCGGCAACGTCTACAAGAGCGAGGTCTGCTTCGCCTGCGGGGTCGATCCGTGCACTCCGGTCGGCGCGCTCAACGCCGCAGCGCGCCGGCACCTGTTCGAGACCGCGGCGTCCCAGCTGCGCGCGAACCTCGACACCGGGCGCCGCGCGACCGTCCCGGGCGGGTTGGCCGTGTACGGACGCGCGGGGCGGGGGTGCCGACGCTGCGGCGACCGGGTCCGACGGGTACGCCAGGGACCCGTCCCGCGCAGCACGTACTTCTGCCCCACGTGCCAGCCCCCGTTCGACGGCGGGCCGGTACAGTCGCGGGCTTCCGACCGGAGGGGACTGCCATGAGCCTGTTGGACAAGGCGAAGGACGCCGCCAAGAGCGTCAGCGAGAAGGCGAAGCAGGGCGTCGAAGCCGGCAAGGAGAAGGTCGACGAGGTCACGACCCGGAAGAAGATCGACGGGCTGAAGGGCGAGCTCGGCGGTCTCGTCTACCTGCAGCGCACTGGGAACCCACCCGAGAACGCCGAAGCCGAGATCTCGCGCCTGATCGGCGAGATCCGGGAGCTCGAGGCGCACCTCGCCGAGTAGACCGCGCCGACGCGCGGTCCGGGTCGACACGCTCGACGACCGCCGAGCGGGCGGCGCTCGAACCCCGCGTTCCCGACGGTCTGACGCGCACCCCCGACGTCCTGGTCCTCGCGTGACCGATCCGCACGCGCCGCCGGACGGTTGCGCTACAGGGTCGCGAACGCGGATGCCGCGACGAGAAGGTCCTCGGCGAGGGCGGGGTCGCCCTCGACCGTGCACTCGAGCTCGTCGGGTGCGATGCGCTCGCCGACGAGGCGGCACCAGTCGACGACGTCGGTCGTGAGGGTCACGTCGGGGCTCGTGCCGGGTTCGCCGCCGCCCATCGCGATGAGCCACTCGCCGCCCCCGTGGCCGGTGAGCACGAGGCGCGCCGTCCGACCGGGGCGCGAACGGTTCGCCATGAGCAGCCCGAAGCCGGTCGTGCGGCCGGAAAAGTCCGACATGAGGGAGAGGTGGCGCGCGGGCGGTGTCGCGAGCGGCTGACCCAGGGCGCGGCGGATGTCGTCCGCGTGGATCCAGCTCTCGAAGGCGCGGATGGTGAGCACGTCGGGTCGGGCAACCTCGGCACCGAGCCAGCGCACGGTGGCGTCCCGGTTCGCGGGGTCCGTCGCCCAGTCGCGGAGCGCGTCGACCGATGCGCGCCACACGTCGACCGCGTCGGCCACCGGGCGGCCTGCGAGCCGGTCGCGCAGCGCCGCGGTGCGGGCGTCGATGTCGGTGTCGGTGAGCTCGGGGACGGTCGGCCGACCGACGAGCTGGGCGGCGAGGCTCTCCTGGGCCGCGCAGTGGATGATCAGGTCGCGGACCGAGAGCCCGTTCGCCGTGCCGAGCTCGAGCTGCGCGTCATCGACGACGGCGACGACGTCCGCGAGCGCGTCGGTCTCGCCTGCGTACAGGTCGACGGAAGGGTCCAGGCCGCTCGCGGCGCGTGTCCGGGACCGGACCGATTCCAGGAGCGACGCCCGCAGCCCGGTCGGCGGCTCCAGCGCCTCCGTGGCGCCGATCCACGCCGCGGCGTGGCGCAGCCGCTCCGCCTCGCGTGCGAGAGCGGGATCGCGGGCGAGGACGGCCTCGATCGCCTCGGTCTCGTCCGTGTCGCACGCGTCGAGCGCGTACGCGCCGAGTAGCTCCTCGACCGCCGCCGTGTCGAGCTCGCTCATGTCCATGCTTCCAGTCCTTGGCCTTCGAGGGCGTCGGCGATGCGGCGCAGCCCGAGGCGCAGCCGCGACTTGGCCGTTCCCTCGGGGATGCCGAGCACCTCCGCCACCTGACGGTAGGTCTTCCCCCCGAAGTACGCGAGTTGGATCGCCCGGCGCTGCTCGTCGGGCAGGAGATCGAGCGCGTCGCGCACGCGCTCGGCGGTCACGAGCGCGACCGCGATCTCCTCGACGTCCG
>DASRHL010000187.1:0-7841 GCA_035650535.1 Acidimicrobiia bacterium | reverse complement strand
CAGTGCCTTCACGACACCGGCCGCGATCGTCCCGACTCCGGCTTCGCCGACGAGCTTCACGGAAACGTCGGCGAGCGGGTTCACCTGCTTCAGGTCGAAGATCAGTTGTGCGAGGTCCTCGATGGAGTAGATGTCGTGGTGCGGCGGTGGCGAGATCAGCCCGACGCCCGGCTGGGTGTGCCGCAGCCGCGCGATCTCGGCGCTCACCTTGTGGCCGGGGAGCTGCCCGCCCTCGCCCGGCTTCGAGCCCTGCGCCATCTTGATGTTCAGCTCGTCGGCGTACGCGCAGTACTCGGGCGTCACGCCGAAGCGGCCCGAGGCGCTCTGCTTGATGCGTGAGTTGCGGTCGCGCGCCATCCCACGCGTGCGGAAGCGGGCCGGGTCCTCTCCTCCCTCACCGCAGTTGCTCTTGCCGCCGATCATGTTCATCGCGATGGCGAGCGTCTCGTGCGCCTCGGCCGACAGCGAGCCGTGCGACATCGCGCCCGTGGAGAAGCGGCGAGTGATGTTCTCGACCGGCTCGACCTCGTCGAGCGCCACGGGCGGCCCGGCGGGGACCAGCTCGAGCAGGTCGTGCAGCTCGGTCGTCGGCCGCTCACCCACCAGGTCACGGAAGCGCACGTAGAGGTCGGCCCGACCCTCCGTGACGGCCCGGTTGAGCAGGTGGGCCGCCTGCTGGCCGACCGGCTTGGCGGGCCGGGGCAGGTCGGGCAGGGGGAGCTGGCCGCTGTCGTCGCGCATCCCCGGCTCGAGGAAGATCACCTTCCCCTGGTCCTCGGGCGGCGCGAACGGCACGTCGGCGAACTTGTCGGCGGCACGGGCCCGGCGCGCGGGCGCGCGGCGCGCGACCCGGCGCGCGGCCCCGTCGCCGTCGGCTTCGGCGTCACCGTCGTCGTCCGCGTCGGGATTGTCGACCTTGAGGCCGATCGACGCGTGGAGCGCGCCGATCACCTGCGGGTTGTTGGCGTGGTACTCGCCGCCGCGCTTGCGGAAGCGGATGTACCCGGGCTCGTCGAGCGTCGGCTCGTCCTCCGCGAATCCGGCGGCGTGCCGCTCCAGCACGTCGACGCCGAGCGCGTCGAACCCGAGGCCCCCGACGGTCGAAACCGTCCCGCGCAGACAGAGGTCGACGACCTCGGGGCCGAGTCCGATCGCCTCGTGGATCTGCGCGCCGCGGTAGCCGTCGACGGTTGCGATGCCCATCTTCGAGAAGATCTTCAGCACGCCGTCCTCGACCGCCGCCTGGTACTTGGCCTGTGCCTCCGACGAGTGCACCTCGCCGAGCTGCCCCTCGTCGGCCATCGTCGCGACCGTGTGCAACGCGACGCGCGGGCAGATCGCGTCGGCGCCGTAGCCGAGGAGACACGCGATCGCGTGCGTGTCGCGCGCGTCGCCGGTGTCGACGACCAGCGACACCGACGATCGGATCCGCTCGGCGATCAGCCGGTGGTGGATGGCACCGGTCGCGAGCAGCGACGGGATCGGCGCCCGGTCGGGGCCGACGTTCTCGTCGGTGACGACGAGGATTCCGGCACCCGCCTGCACCGCCTCGACGCTGAAGCGCGCCAGCGCTTCGAGGCCGTCGCGCAGCCCCGCCGCACCCTCCGAGATCGAGAACGACGCGTCGAGGAGCACGGCCGGGAACGGGTCGTGCGTGGGATCGAGCAGCGCGTCGACCGCGTCCGGGTACAGGAAGAAGGTCGGCAGCTCGATCAGGCGCGCCGCCCCCGCGTCCTGCGTGAGCAGGGGGCGGCGCGGCCCGAGACACGTCCGCAGCGACATGACGAGCCGCTCACGCAGGTGGTCGATCGGCGGGTTCGAGACCTGCGCGAACCGCTGCTTGAGGTAGTGGAACACCGGACGGGGACGGCCGGCGACCGCGGCCAAGGGCGTGTCGTCGCCCATCGAGAACGTCGGTTCCTTGGCGTCGGTGGCCATGGGCTTGAGCACCATGGCGACCTCCTCCCGATTCAGGCCGAACGCGGCCTGCTCGGGCACGAGCTCGTCCGCCGCCGGAGGCATGTCGATGGCGTGGCCGGGAAGGAACGACAGCAGCCCGTCGCGCACCCAGTCGCCGTAGGGTGCGCGGTCGGCCAGCCACCGCTTGACGGCCACGTCGTCCTGCCACCCGGTGCCGGCGCCGGCCGATTGCGGATCGACGCACAGCATCTCGCCCGGACCGAGACGGCCACGCTGGACGCGGCCCCGCCCGCCGAGGGGCACCGCGCCGGCCTCCGAGCAGACCGCGACCGTCCCGTCCTCGCAGCGCGCGTAGCGAAGCGGGCGGAGCCCGTTGCGGTCGAGCGACGCGCCGACGCGCGTGCCGTCGGTGAAGATCAGCCCCGCCGGCCCGTCCCACGGTTCGGTCAGGCAGGCGTGGTAGCGGAAGTAGTCGCGTACGTCCGGTTCGAGGTCGCGCGATCCCTCCCACGCCTCGGGGACGAGCATCGACACGACGTGACGGATGTCGCGGCCGCCGCGGAGGAGGAGCTCGACGGTCGTGTCGAGCTTGCCGGAGTCGGAGTCGTGGGCAGGGAACAGCGGCCGGAACAGGTCCTCGGGGCCGAGCCCGACCTCCTCGGTACCGAGGTGCCCACGCGCGTGCATCCGGTGCTCGTTGCCCGCGACCGTGTTGATCTCGCCGTTGTGGCACAAGTGACGGAACGGTTGCGCGCGCTCCCACGCCGGCGCGGTGTTCGTGGAGAAGCGGCTGTGGAAGATGCCGAAGGGCGCGGCGAAGTCGTCGGCGGTCAGGTCGGGGAAGAAGGATGCGAGCCGGTCGCTGATGACCAGTGCCTTGTAGGTGACGGTCGAGAACGAGAAGCTCGCGAAGTAGTGACGGACGCGGTGCTCGCGGCAGCGCGCCTCGGCGCGGCGGCGGGCCCGGAACGCGCGGCGGTCGGCCTCGGCGTCGTCGACGTCGGCCGGCCGGAGGATGAGCGCCTGCAACATGCGCGGCAGGTCGCGCCGCGCGTTGGCCCCGATGTGGCTCTCGTCGATCGGCACCTCGCGCCAGCCGGCGACCTCGAGGCCCTCCGTCGCGCACGCGTCGCGCACGGCGTCCTGCGCCGTCTTGCAGGCGGCGTCGTCGTCGAGGTCGAGGAACGCGAAGGCCACGCCCAGCCGCTCGGCGTCGAGGTCGCGCCCGACGGCCGCCGCGCCGACCCGGGAGAAGAAGCCGGCCGGGAGCGGGACGAGGAGCCCGGCGCCGTCGCCCGAGAGCCCGTCGGCCGCGATGGCGGCCCGGTGCCGGACACAGGCGAGCCCGCGCAGGGCGAGTTCGACGATCTCGCGCGCCCGCGCCGGGTCGCTCGTCGCGGCTCCCGACGCGTCGGCGACGAACCCGATACCGCACGAGTCGATCTCGGGCCGGCTCAGGCGCTCCTCGTGATGTGTCGACACAGGTCTCCCGGGGGACGGGGGCGATGTGGTCGTCGGTTCGGCCGTGAAGCGGGAAGGGCGGCGTCGCGCACGCCGTCGGCGACCCGTTCCGCGACCGGATTGCATGGCCGGGCGCTTGGCCGTTCGAGCTGGGATCGGCCCCGCACCGCCCGGCGGGCCCGACCAGGTCTGACCGGATCAGGCGTTCGTTCTCGGGGCGACGACGCTGTCGCGAAGCGGCGATTCTATCGAGGCCGCGGGAGGATCCGTCCATCCACTAAGACACCCCTCGTGACCGCCGTCGCCCCGGATCCGCCCGTCGTCGCCGTGCTCGGGGGCGGGCAGCTGGGCCGGATGCTCGGGCTCGCCGGGGTCCCGCTCGGCGTCCGCTGCCGCTTCCTCGACCCGGGGGCCGGAGCGCCGGCCGCGGCGCTCGGCCCGCTCGTGGTCGGGCCGCTCGGCGACGAGGCGGCGCTCGCCCAGGTCGCCGCCGGGGCGACGGTCGCGACCTACGAGTGGGAGGGCGTCCCCGCGGCGGGCGCCCGGTTCCTCGAGGCGCGCCTGCCGGTGCGGCCGGGCCCGGCCGCGCTCGACGTCGCCCAGGACCGGCTCGCGGAGAAGGACCTGTTCCGGCGCCTCGGCATCGGCGTCGCCGACTACGTCGCGGTCGACGACCGCCGGGGTCTGTCGGCCGGGCTCGAAGCCGTCGGGGTCCCCTCGATCCTGAAGACGCGACGGGGCGGCTACGACGGCAAGGGTCAGGTCGTGCTCCGCGACCGGCACGACGCGACGCTCGACGCCGCCTGGGGCGAGCTCGGCGCCGCGGACGGGTTGATCCTCGAGGCGATGGTGCCCTTCGACCGCGAGCTCTCGGTCCTCGCGGTGCGCGGGCTCGACGGCGAGACCGCGTGCTACCCGCTGGTCGAGAACGTCCACCGCGAAGGCATCCTGCGCGTCAGCCGCGCGCCGGCGCCGCGCGTCGACCACGCGCTGGCGAAGCAGGCGGCCGCGCTCGCCGGCAAGCTGCTCGACGAGTTCGGTTACGTGGGCGTGCTGGCCGTCGAACTGTTCGACGTTGCCGGAATGCTGTTCGCCAACGAGATCGCTCCGCGCGTGCACAACTCCGGCCATTGGACGATCGAGGGTGCCGAGACCAGCCAGTTCGAGAACCACCTGCGCGCCGTGCTCGGGTGGCCGCTCGGGTCGACCGCGGCGCGTGACCACAGCGTCATGGTGAACTGCATCGGCGAGATGCCCGACCGTGAGGCGGTGCTCGCGATCCCGGGTGCGCACCTGCACGACTACGGCAAGGAGCCCCGCCCCAACCGCAAGGTCGGCCACGTCACGATCACCGCCCCTTCCTCCGAGGAGCTCGCATCCCGCCTCGACATGCTCCGGCCCGTGATCCCGTCGGCTCTCGGCTGAGCCGGATCGGACGCCCGGGCCGTCGCACGGGCCGGTGAGCCGCTACGCGATGGCGCGGGCGTCCCTCAGCTTGGCGACGTCGTCGGCGCTGAAGCCCCACTCGGCGAGCGCCTCGTCCGTGTGCTCGCCCGCCTTCGGGCCGGGCCGCTGGATCGCGCCGGGTGTGCGCGAGAAGCGCGGTGCCGGCGCGGGTTGCACGATGCCGTCCTGCTCGACGATCGTGCCCCGCGCCGTGATGTGGGGGTGCTCGGCGGCCTCGCTCATGGGGAGCACGGGGGCGAAGCAGGCGTCGGTGCCCTCGAGGATCTCGCACCACTCGTCGCGCGTCTTCGACCTGAAGAGGTCGGTGAAGCGTTCGCGGAGCAGCGGCCACCCGTCGCGGTCCATCTGTTCGGGCAAGGCCTCCGACGCGAGGCCCGTGCGTTCGAGGAGCTCGGCGTAGAACTGCGGCTCGAGGGACCCGATCGAGATGTAGCGGCCATCCGCCGTCTCGTAGGTGTCGTAGCAGGGCGCCCCCGTGTCGAGGACGTTCGTGCCCAACTCCTCGCTGAACGCGCCGAGGTGCTTGAGGCCCCAGAACATCGACATCAGGATCGCGCTGCCGTCGACCATCGCCGCGTCGACGACCTGACCCTCACCCGAACGCTGTGCCTCGAACAGCGCGCAGACGACGCCGAACGCGAGGAACATCCCGCCACCGCCGAAGTCGCCGATGAGGTTGATCGGGGGTGTCGGCTTGCCACCGGCGCGGCCGAAGTGCGCGAGCGCGCCCGCGAGCGAGATGTAGTTGATGTCGTGACCCGCCGCATGGGCCATGGGACCGTCCTGGCCCCACCCGGTCATGCGCCCGTAGACGAGCCGGGGGTTGCGCGCGAGGCACACGTCGGGGCCGAGACCGAGACGCTCCATCACACCGGGCCGGAAGCCCTCGGTCAGCGCGTCGGCCTGCTCGACGAGACGGAGCAGGGTCTCGACGCCGTCGGGGTGCTTGAGGTCGATGCCGACGGAGCGCCGGCCGCGGTCCATGACGGGTGCCGCGCCCGGGTCGGCGCCTCGCTCGACGGACTGGATCCGGTCGATGTGGAGCACGTCGGCGCCCATGTCCGACAGCAGCATCGCGGCGAAGGGACCCGGACCGATCCCGGCCATCTCGATCACCTTCACGCCCGTCAACGGCCCGGTCACGTGTCTCCCCCTCGGCATTTCGGAGTGGCCTGCGACGATAGCCCCGCGCAGGGAAGGCGTCGGCCGGCGACCCGGGCACGTAGCCTGCGTGGGATGGGCGAGCGGCACGACGCGCGTATCCCGCGGAGGAGCGAGCGGGGCCCGGGCGGCCCGGCGCGCCGCGCCAGGAGCGGGTGAGGTGCCGGTGCGGGTGCTGGTCGCCGAGGACAACTACCTCGTACGCGAGGGCATCACGCGCCTGTTGGGCACGCAGGACGGCGTCGACGTCGTCGGTGCCTGCGGGGACCTCGAGTCGCTGCTCGCGGCGGTGGCAGCCGACCCGCCCGACGTCGTGCTCACCGACATCCGGATGCCGCCGACGGGCACCGACGAGGGCGTGCGCGCCGCGAACGAGCTCCGCTCCACCCACCCCGAGGTGGGCGTCGTGGTCCTCAGCCAGTACGTCGAGCCGGGGTACGCGCTCGCCCTCCTGGAGCACGGCTCGGAGCGCCGCGCCTACCTGCTGAAGGAGCGCGTGTCGGACGTCGACCAGCTCCTGCACGCGATCCGCGAGGTCGCGGCCGGCGGTTCGGTGATCGACCCCAAGGTGGTCGAGGCCCTCGTCGCTGCACGATCGCGCCGCCGTGACTCGCCGCTCGAGCACCTGACGCCGCGGGAGCGCGAGGTGCTCGGGGAGATGGCGCAGGGTCGCAACAACGCGGCGGTGGCCGGCGCGCTCGGGCTGTCCGAGCGCGCCGTCGAGAAGCACATCAACTCCGTGTTCGCCAAGCTCGCGCTCTCGGAGGAGCCGGACGTCCACCGCCGGGTCAAGGCCGTCCTCGTCTACCTCGCGGACCACCCCGCCCAGGGGGGTTAGCACCCCCGACGGGAGCGGGGCCGCCACCCTGGCGGCGGCGCGGCCCGGTGCGACAATGACCTCGTGGTGCAGGACGGCCACGTCCCCGTGCTGATCGTCGACGATCAGGCCCCGTTCCGGAGAGCCGCGCGCGCCGTGATGAACGTGACGCCCGGCTTCGAGGTCGTCGGCGAGGCCGAGTCGGGCGAGCAGGCCGTCGCCCTCGCCGACGAGCTCGCGCCCCGCCTCGTCCTCATGGACATCAACCTGCCCGGGATCAACGGCTGCGAGGCGACCCGCCGGATCATCTCCGAGCATCCCGGCGTCGTGGTGCTGCTGCTCAGCACGTACCAGGTGAGCGACCTGCCGGTCGACGCGCTGACCTGCGGCGCCGCCCAGTACGTCAACAAGGAGGACTTCGGACCGGCCGTCGTGCAGGACGCCTGGTCGAGGTTCGCGCCCGCCGACGGCTGACGCGTCAGCCGGCGAGCGGCAACCGGCCCGACACCCGCGTGCCCCTGCCGGGCGCCGCGTCGACGCTGATCGAGCCGCCGAAGGCGCCGACCCGGTCGCTCATGTTCACGAAGCCGTGGCCGTGGTGCGCGCCGGTCCCGAGATCGAAGCCGGCCCCGTCGTCGACGACCTCGAAGAGCAGCGCGCCTTCCTCCTCGTGCAGCGTGATCGTGACCTGCGCTCCTGCTCCGGCGTGCTTGCCCGCGTTCTGCAGTGCTTCGAGCACGCAGAAGTAGACGGCGGCCTCGACCGGCTGCGGGTACCGGCCGATGCCGTCGGCCTCGACGACGGTCGGGAGCGCGGCCCGCCCGGCCGCCGCCGCGAGGGCCTCGCCCAGACCACGGTCCATGAGCAGCGGGGGGTAGATCCCGTGCGCGAGGTTGCGGAGCTCCTGGACCGCCTCCTGCAGGTCGACGCCGAGCTGGTCGAGGATGCCCTTGGCCTGGTCGGGATCGGCGTCGGCGAGCTGGCGGGCGAGGCGGACGCTGACCGCGAGCGCGAC
>DASRHL010000186.1:0-2188 GCA_035650535.1 Acidimicrobiia bacterium | reverse complement strand
GTACTTGCCCGGCTGCCCGAGTGTGGCCCGGTCCACCTCGCCGGGACGGCCGCCTCCGACATTGCGGATCACCAGTTGCAGCGCGCGGCCGATGGTGGCGTTGGCCCGATTGCCCTGGCCGAGTGCGTTGATGCCCGAGTTCATGCCGATCGCGCGGGTGACGGGCCCGCCGACGATCACCACCGGGCCGGCGAACCAGGTCGTCGCCAGCACGCCGTGGACGTTGAAGGTGTCGGTGCACGCACCTTCGACCGCGGCGAGCACGACCGGGAGGTACTCGGGCCGGCAACCGGCCATGACCGCGTTGACGGCCACCTTCTCGACCGTGCACTCGACCAGGTCGGGCGGCACGACGGCGACGATCTCGCCGGGCGCGCGCGTCGTGCCGGTGAGCATGCGGGCGACGCGCTCGGGGGTCGGCGGGACGAGCGGGAGCCCGTCCGACCAACCGCGCTCGTACATGGCCTCGACCTCGTCCTCGCTCGGGCCGAGCGCGACGCGGCGCGACCGCAGCGTGGCCGCCGTGGCGGCCGTCTCGCGTTGCGCCGCGACCTCGGGGTCGTGGGTGCGCGACCCGCAGCCGGGACGCTGTGGCGGCAGCCCCTCGCCGAGCCCGGTGCGGCCGCTCAGGGCCTCCCACTCGGCGCGGCTCCACCCGACCGTCCGTCCCACCTCGGCCCCGTCGCGCAGGCGCAGCAGGGTCGGGACCGTGTCGAGGTCGAGCTCGAAGGAGATGGCGAGGGTCTTGTCGTCGATCGGGTCGAGGCCGCTGGGGAACGACGGGTCGTCTTGCGTGACGACGGTCAGCGTCTCGTCGCCCGCGGCCAGGTCCTGCAACACGGGTTCGACGAGCCGGCACGTCGGGCAGTCCGCCTTGACGATCGCGACGAGCCCGTCGGGCAGCGCGCTCGGCGCGGACCGGGCGGGGGCGTCGGCCGTCGTCACGCCGCCGGCCCGCCGGGAGAATCGCCGAGGCGTTCGACGACGAAGTCGATGGCGCGGGTGAGGATGGCGAGGTCGTCGGGCTCGATCGCCGGGAACATCGCGATGCGGAGCTGGTTGCGGCCCAGCTTGCGGTACGGCTCGGTGTCGACGATGCCGTTCGCCCGCAGCGTGGCCGCGATCGCGGCGGCGTCGACGCCCTCGAAGTCGATGGTCGCGACCGAGTGGCTCCGCTCCGACGGCTTGGCGACGAACGGCGTCGCGAACGGGCTGGCCTCGGCCCAGCCGTAGAGAGCCTCGGCCGAACGGTCGCAGCGGTCGGCTGCCCATTCGAGCCCGCCGTTGGCGACGATCCACTCGATCGTGTCGGTCGCGAGGAACAGGGACGACAGCGCGGGCGTGTTGTAGGTCTGGTCGAGGCGCGAGTTCTCGAGCGCGAGGTGGAGGTCGAGCGAGGATGGGACCCAGCGGCCGCTCGCGGCGATGCGCTCGACCCGCTCGACGGCCGCGGGTGAGCACAACGCGAACCAGAGACCGCCTTCGGCGGCAAGGGCCTTCTGCGGCGCGAAGTAGTACACGTCGAACTGTGCGGGGTCGACGCGCAATGCCGCCGCGCCGGACGTCGCGTCCACGAGCACGAGGCCGTCGTCGGCGGTCGTGCCGTCCGGCCGGCGGATGTCCATCATCACGCCGGTCGACGTCTCGTTGTGGGTGAGCGCGTACGCGTCGACGTCCGGATTCGCGTGCGGCTCCGGGTGGGTGCCGAGGGCGGACTCCACGACCTCCGGCGAGTCGAGGTGGGGCGCCGCGGCGACGACGGCGGCGAACTTCGCCGAGAACTCGCCGAACGAGAGGTGCTGGCTGCGCCGCTCGATCAGGCAGAACGACGCCGAGTCCCAGAACGACGTCGTGCCCCCGTTGCCGAGGAGGACCTCGTAACCGTCGGGGAGCGAGAACAGCTCGCGCAGGCCGTCGCGGGCGCGCCGCACGACGGAGCGGACGCCCTCGCGCCGGTGGCTCGTCCCGAGGTAGCCCCGTGCCGCGTCGGACAGGCGGGCGACCGCCTCCGGTCGCACCTTCGAGGGCCCCGAGCCGAACCGGCCGTCCGACGGGATGAGCTCGGCCGGGAGCCGGATGTCGGGGGTCGTCACCCCTCGGAGTCTACGGAGGGTCGCCGGGGGTGGCGGATGGGTTTGCGGCGGGGCGGGGTCGGGCGTTCGGCGGGGAGGCCGGTCTCTTCCTCGTA
>DASRHL010000185.1:0-5764 GCA_035650535.1 Acidimicrobiia bacterium | reverse complement strand
GCGTCGGGGATCGTCCGGACGCTGTTCGAGGACCCGGGCCGCATCACGTCACGACTGTTCGGCTCGGGGACCGGCGACTATCTCTGGCACCTGTTCGCGCCGTTCGGGGTCGTCGCCGCCGTCTCGCCCGTGCTCGCGCTCGGTCTCTCCCAGCTCGTCCTCAACCTTCTCGCCGACGTGCCGTGGACGCGCACGATCACGTTCCACTACGCGGCCCTGCCGGTCGCCGCGATCGCGCTCGGGACCGTCGAGGGCATCGCGTTCCTGTGGCGGCGGAGACCGCGCTCGCCGTCGCTCGGCACCGGCGCCTGGATGCGCGGGCTCCTGTGCGGCTACGTCCTCGGGTGTGCGCTGGTCACGACGCTCACGTGGGGACCATCACCCGTCGGCGCCGAGTACCACAGCGGCGTCTGGGCGCCGACGTCCGACCCCCGCCTGAGCGCGAAGCGCGCTGCGATCGCGTTGGTCCCCGACGGTGTCGCGGTGAGCGCCACCTACACGCTCGTTCCCCAGCTCGCGCACCGGGCCGAGATCTACTCCTTCCCCAACCCCTGGCAGGCACGCAACTGGGGTGTGCACGGATCCGCGACGCGAACGCCCGCACGCGTCCAGTGGATCGTGATGGACCGTACGGTCCTCGGACCGGCGGATCTCGCCCTGTTCGACCACATCCTCGCGAGCCACCGCTTCCGCGTCGTGTTCGACCGCGACGACATGGTCGTGGCCCGTCGCGTGCGGACGTGACAGGGCAGGTCGGAGCGCGCCGGGTCGGTCAGCCTTCGTCGCCCTCGGGCTCGCTCGGCACGTCGGCCGCGCCGTCTCCCCGGGCCCGCGAACGCTTCGGCTGCGACCGCCCGATGCGACGCTCCTTGATGCGCCGGATCTGTTGCTCGAGCTTGTCGAGCACGAGGTCGAGCGCGACCTCCTGGCGCGGGCCCGCGGCGTGCGCCTTGACCGTCCGCCGCTTGAGGGTGACGGTCACCGTGCAGACCTCGGCGTCCGCGATGCGTGGATTGCGCTGCTCCGAGTACTCCACGTCGACCCGTAGGACGTCCGGAGCGAACCGATCGATCTTCGCGAGCTTGCGTTCCGTCACGTTGCGGAGCCGGTCGGGCACGTCGAGGTGCCTCCCTCGCACGATCACGTCCATCAGCGCCTCCGCCGAGAAGTGTCGTTCACACGAGTCTACGGGCGGCCGTCTTCCGGTGTCGATGGTCGCGTGTCGTCGACCGGACAGGCGGCGCGTGCGGCCCGGGTCAACGGCGTGCGCGCCGCGGTCACGGCGACGACGCGCCGCGCGCCACCCTTGCGCAGGGCGGCGGCGGCCGCGGCCAGCGTCGCCCCCGTCGTCGCGACATCGTCGACGAGGAGCACCGCGTCGGGAACCCGCCGCCGGGGCCCGAACGCCGGCCCGCGCCGGCGCTCGGCGGCCGCGAGGCCCGTCTGCGGCGGGCCGGGCGCCCGCCGGAGGAGCGGGCGACACGGAAGACCGAGGCCGCGCCCGACGCGACTCGCGAGCAGCCGGGCGTGGTCGAACCCGCGTGTGCGCCGCCGCGCCGCCGTGGTCGGAGCCCAGGTGACGACGGCGACTCCGCGAGCGATGCCCGACCGCGTGACCGTCGTCGCCATCTCGTCGGCGAGCCATGCGACGGCGGCGTGCGCCTCGCGGTACTTGACACGCGCGACGACCTCGCGCGCGACGGCCTCGTACGCGAACGGCGCGACCCATGCGTCGACCGCGGCCGGCGGCGCGGCCGGTGGCGGTGGCGCGAGCCCCGACGCGCACCGCGGGCACACGGGCTCGCCGGCGCGCCCGCACCCCGGGCACACCATCGGGAACACCGACGCCGCCAACGCTCGCCACACGCCGGTGACCGTACCGACGGGGTATGACAGTCAACCCTCCGCGTCCGTGCTGGTTCCTGCGCTCAGCGCCGGTTTCCGAACAATCGCCGGAGGGCGCGGCGGGACGGGCGGTGGGCGACGCCGCGCTCGGTGACGATGGCGTCGACGAGGCGGGCCGGCGTCACGTCGAAGGCCAGGTTGAGGACCTCCACGCCGCGGGGCGCGATGCGGCGACCGGCGACGGTCGTGACCTCCTCGGCGGTGCGGGCCTCGATCGGGATGCCGGCGCCCGACGCCGTGGCGAGGTCGACGGTCGACCAGGGTGCCGCCACCAGGAAGGGGACGCCGTGCTGCCTCGCGAGGACGGCGAGCTGGTAGGTGCCGATCTTGTTCGCGACGTCGCCGTTCGCGGCGATACGGTCGGCGCCGACGACCACCGCGTCCACCTCGCCGCGCGCCATGAGCGCGGCCGCCATCGTGTCGGCGACAAGCGTGTGCGGGATCGCGAGCCGGCCGAGCTCCCAGGCCGTCAACCGCGCGCCCTGCAGCACCGGACGCGTCTCGGTCACCCAGACGGACGGTCGCATGCCGGCTTCCGCCGCCGCACGCACCACCCCCAGCGCCGTGCCGTAGCCGACGCACGCGAGCGATCCCGCGTTGCAGTGCGTCAGCACGCGGGGCGCGTCGGGGAGCAGCCGCGCCCCCAGGGCACCGAGCAGCCGGTTCGCGGCGACGTCGGCGTCGGCGATGCGCCGCGCCTCGGCGAGCGCGGCCTCGAAGCCGCCGTCGCCGTACGCGGCCAGGGCACGGTCGACGCCCCACGCCAGGTTCACGGCCGTCGGGCGCGCCGACCGCAGTCGAGTCGCCGCCGCCTCGACCGCACGGGGACGGCCGAGGGTGCGTGCCGCGAGCGCGACGCCGTACGCGCCGGTCGCGCCGAGCGCCGGCGCGCCGCGGACCGCCAGCGACGTGATCGCGTCGCGCACCGCCCCGACCGTCGCGCACTCGAGGAACCGCAACCGGCCCGGCAGCGCGCGCTGGTCGACGAGGCGCACCCGGCCCCGCCGCCACTCGACGGTCGGCGGGATCGGGTCCGCGGCCACGTCGCCCGGGGGACGGCCCGCGACCGTCTCAGTAGCGGTAGTGGTCGGGCTTGAACGGTCCCTGCACCGGCACGCCGAGGTACTCGGACTGGCGCTCCGAGAGCTCCGTGAGCCGTACGCCGAGCTTGTCGAGGTGCAGGCGCGCCACCTCCTCGTCGAGGTGCTTGGGCAGCGTGTAGACGCGGTTCTCGTAGAAGTCCGTGTGCCCGTACAGCTCCATCTGCGCGATCACCTGGTTGGTGAAGCTGTTCGACATCACGAAGCTGGGGTGGCCCGTGGCGCATCCGAGGTTCAGGAGCCGGCCCTCGGCGAGCACGATCACCGAGTGCGGCTCGACGCCGGGGCCTTCGGGGAAGACCCACTCGTCGACCTGCGGCTTGATGTTGACGCGCTTCATCCCCGGCCGCGCGGCGAGCCCGGCCATGTCGATCTCGTTGTCGAAGTGGCCGATGTTCCCGACGATCGCGTTGTGCTTCATCCGCGCCATGTGGTCGACGGTGATGATGTCGCGGTTGCCGGTCGCCGTGATGAACAGGTCGGCGGTCTCCACCACGTCTTCCAGCCGGAGGACCTGGTAGCCCTCCATCGCGGCCTGCAGCGCGCAGATCGGGTCGATCTCCGTGATGACCACACGCGCGCCCTGCCCGCGCAGCGACTGCGCGCACCCCTTCCCGACGTCGCCGTAGCCGCAGACGACCGCGACCTTCCCGGCGAGCATGACGTCGGTCGCGCGGCAGATGCCGTCGACCAGCGAGTGCCGGCATCCGTAGAGATTGTCGAACTTCGACTTCGTCACCGAGTCGTTGACGTTGATCGCGGGGAACAGCAGCGTCCCCGCATCCTGCATCTGGTACAGGCGATGGACGCCCGTCGTCGTCTCCTCGGTCACGCCCTTGATGCCCTCGGCGATGCGATGCCAGAGCCGGTCGTCCTCGGCCTGCACCCGGCGCAGCAGCGACAGGACGACGCGCCACTCCTCCGAGTCGGCGTCGGTCGCGGCCGGCACGGCACCCGCGCGCTCGTACTCGACGCCGCGGTGGACGACGAGCGTCGCGTCACCGCCGTCGTCGAGGACCATGTTGGGGCCGCCACCGTCGGGCCAGCGGAGCGCCTGCTCGGTGCACCACCAGTACTCCTCGAGCGTCTCGCCCTTCCATGCGAACACCGGGATGCCCCGCGCCGCGATCGCGGCGGCGGCGTGGTCCTGGGTCGAGAAGATGTTGCACGACGCCCAGCGGACCTGCGCGCCGAGCGCGACGAGCGTTTCGATCAGGACCGCGGTCTGGATCGTCATGTGCAGCGAACCGGTGATGCGTGCACCCGCCAGGGGCTGCGCCGCTCCGTACCGTTCGCGCAGCGCCATCAGGCCCGGCATCTCGTGCTCGGCGAGCTCGATCTCCTTGCGGCCGAAGTCGGCCAGCGAGAGGTCGGCGACCCTGAAGTCGTCACCGGACGTACGGGCTCGAGTCGTGGTCATGGCTGGACTCCTGTCGTTCGGTCGCGCGGCGCGGGACCGCGGGCGCGCGTCGTCGTTCACGATGGAGTCGGCCCGGATCACCGGGTGACAGCCGCGCGGGGCCCGACCGGGGAGAAAGTCTAGCGATCAGGATCCGGCGTCCCGACCGCCGGCGCTCACCCCTGTTGGTTCAGCATCTCCTTGAGCTGCGCCACCGCGTCGATCGGCCCGGGGTCGACGTCGTTGTCGAGCGCCAGGTACACCGAGGTCCAGTCGCCGACGTAGATGAGGTCGAGGAGCTGCGCGAGGCGCCCCTCGCCCTCGGCCTCGACGTCGACGATCTGGGCGACGGCCTCCTCGACGAGCGCACGGGTCGCGGCGGACCGCCGGGCGAGCTGCGGGTGCTCCAGCCCGTGGCGGAGCTCCACGAGCGTGATCAACTGCCGCGTCACGTCGCCGTGCTGGCCCCACCCGCAGATCTCGTTGTGATCGAGCTCGGGGTACTGGTTCCAGAACGCGGGCGCCTTCGCGTTCTCGTTGACCGAGGTCTTCCACCGCATCGCCGCGACCGCGCCGAGGCCCCCGGTGCCGTAGACGAGCGGGATCGTCCGCCCGATCCGGCGCGCCAGCTCGCGCGCGGGATTCGCCGCACCCTCGACCTCGGGACGGCACTGGTCGCGCCTGCGGGCGAGCTGCTGCTGGGCCTTGACCAGCCCGGCGTGCGCCTCCGGCAGGAGGCCCATCCGGAACAGCGTGACGAAGAGCGGGGCGACCATCGCCCCGAGCGCGGCGCGCGGCATCGCGATCCCGACCGGACAGGGCAGGTGCAGGGCACCCCGCTCGTCGGCCAGGCGGCCGAGCTCGCCGCCGCACGACAGCGTGACGAGCGTCGCGCCTGCGGCGAGCGCGCCGCGCGCCATCTCGACGGTCTCCTCGGTGTCGCCGGAGTACGACACGGCGAACGCGAGCGTGCGCGCGCCGACGAACGCGGGTGTGCGGTACTGCTTGAGCACGACGATCGGGACGGGGAGCGTGGCCGTCCCGACCGTGACGAGCACGTCGCCGACGATCCCCGAGCCGCCCATGCCGAGCACGACGATGTTGTCGAAGTCGGCGGGGTTCGGCAGCGCGGCCCGGTCGATGCGCGCCGCGGCCTCGTGCGCGGCGGCGAGCTGCTCGGGCCAGCCGCGCAACGCCTCCAGCATGCCCAGGGAGTCGATGCTCACCGCCGCTCCACCTCGAAGGTCGGGCGGATGCCCTCGGCCTCGGCCTTGGCGAGGAGGCGCTGGTGCTCGGCGTCGTCGACGGACTCGGCTTCGTCGATCAGCATGATCGGGATGTCGTCGCGGATCGCGTACCG
>DASRHL010000184.1:0-12272 GCA_035650535.1 Acidimicrobiia bacterium | reverse complement strand
ACGGGAAGGGTGACGCTCTTCGTGATACCCCAGCTCGGGATCACGCTGCTGTGCTTCCCCGGCCCACCCGCCACGAGCACGCGGATGTTGTCGGGGTCGCCCGTCATCGGGACCAGGTCGCCGTCTCCCAGCGCGAGCTTCCAGGGCTCCCACGAGACGACGTCGAAGCTGCGGCGCAGGATCGTCGCCGGCAGCCGCGCCTTCTCGAAGAGGTACGCGCTGACGTCGCGGCGGGTCCAGCCGTGGGCGGCGGCCGTCGCCGCGTGTTCGGGTCCGAGCACCACGAAGTACTCGCCGCCCGAGACCGGCGCGTTGTTCTGCCCGA
The DNA here is from genome assembly GCA_035650535.1 of Acidimicrobiia bacterium. Classification (GTDB taxonomy): domain Bacteria; phylum Actinomycetota; class Acidimicrobiia; order IMCC26256; family PALSA-555; genus DASRHL01. The sequence goes on along the minus strand of DASRHL010000184.1, from coordinate 11,947 downwards.
GCGACGCCATCGCCGACGCGCACTTGTCGAGGATGCGCGCCGGCTCCTCGCTCTCCATGTCGTGGAAGTTGTGGGGCGCCTCGCCGCAGTGCACGGTGACGGCCGACGGCGCGTCGATGCCGCGGCTGGCCGGGTAGCTCTCCCACGGTGTGGCGGCGAGGTTCTCGGCGATGCAGTACGAGTACTTCGCGGGGCCGCCCTGGGTCGACGCGTCGCCCGGCCCGGGCACCGCGCCGGCGACGTGGAGGAGGACCAGCCGCACGGCGCGACCGGTCGTCGCGTTCGCGCGCGTCCCCGGGCCGAACGTGCCGATGCCGGCGTTGTAGCCGGCGGCGTCGACCACGTCGCCGTGCACGACGAGCAGCGGCGCGACCGGGTGCGTGGTGGCGTTCACGCCGCGCAGGTTGAGCTCGGGGCGTGCCAGCGCCCGCACCGCGCTCACGATCACCGCCAGGTACTCGGGCCGGCACCCCGCCAGCACCGCGTTGACGGCCACGATGCGGCGCGTCGCCGCTCCGAAGCGCGGCGGGAGCGTCGCGAGCGGTTCGTCGGGGTCGACGTCGCCGAGCGCGGCGAGCATCGCGTCGACCCGCTCCCGGGTCGGGGCGACCATCGGCAGCCCGTCACCCCAGCCGTTGCGCGCGTAGAGATCGAGCAGCGCTTCGGGGTCGTCGGCGGCGAGGTCGAGCATCTCCGGCGCGGAGACTGATGTCATCAGACATCAGTCTGATACGGTTCGGCGATGGGCGTCAAGGTCGGGCTCGACCGCGAGCGGGTGGTCGCCGCCGCCGCCGAGCTCCTCGAGTCCGACCCGGCCGGCGCGCCGCCCACGCTCGCGACGCTCGCGGCCCGCCTCGGGGTCCGCACCCAGTCGCTCTACGCCCACGTCGACGGTGCCGACGGCCTGCGCCGCGAGCTCGCCCTCCACGCCCTGGCGCGCCTCACCGAGCGGCTGCGCCGGGCGGCGATCGGCGTCGCCGGGCGCGACGCCATCGACGGGATCGTGCGCGCCTACGTGTCGTTCGCGGCCGAGCACCCGGGGCTCTACGCGGCGTCCATGCGGGCACCGGGCGACGACCCCGAGCTGCGGGCCGCGGTCGCCGCCGCGATGGAGCCGCTCACGGTCGTGTTCCGGTCGTACGGGCTCGACTCGGCCGAGGCGTCGCACTGGTACCGGATGGTGTTCTCGTGCGTGTACGGCTTCGCCGCCCTCCGGCGCGCCGGGCTGATGACGATGCCGGGCGACCCCGACGAGACGCTCACGCGTATCGTCCGGGTCTTCGGCGACCAACTCGAACGACAAGCAGGGGTGCACACAGATGGCGAAGGTGAACCGCAGCGCGCTCCGTGAGGACGTCGCGCTGGTCGAGATGAACGACCCCGACCGGTACAACTCGTTGACCACCGGCATGGTCGACGAGCTCAAGGCGACGTTCGCGCAGCTCCGGGTCGACCGGACCGTCCGGGCCGTCGTGCTCACGGGCCATGGTCGTGGCTTCTGCGCCGGCGCGAACATGACCGGCGACGACGTGCAGCCCGAGCAGGCCCGCGACCGCGGCCCCGTCGGCACCATCCACTACGCCCAGGAGAACCTGGCCGAGCTGATCCTGGCGATCCACGAGCTGCCCCAGCCGGTGATCGCGGCCGTGCACGGCGCCGCAGTCGGGGGCGGGCTCGCGCTCGCCCTCGCCTGCGACCTGCGGGTCGCGAGCGACGACGCGTTCTTCGCGTCGCACTTCATCCGCGTCGGCCTCTCCTCGTGCGACGTCGGCACGAGCTACACGCTTCCGCGCGTCGTGGGACCGACGATCGCGGCGGAGCTCATGCTGACGGGCCGCCGCTTCGCCGCCGAGGAGGCCGCCCGGTTCGGGATGCTCAACCGGGTCGTGCCCCGCGACGAGCTCCTCGCCGCGGCCACCGACCTCGCCGGGCAGATCACGGCCAACAGCGAGTACGGCGTCCTCATGACCAAGCTCGGCTTCTGGGCGAACCTCGACGCGCCGAGCCTGCGCCACGCCATCGAGCTCGAGAACCGCACCCAGGTGCTCGGGTGCTTCACCGGCAACATGACCGAAGCGGGCAAGGCGTTCGTCGAGAAACGCGACCCGGTCTGGAAGCCGATCTGAGGAGCGGGAAATCCACAACTGAACCGGCAGACAACCAGGCGTTTTTCCTTTATCATGCGGATCAGCGCCGGCCGTCCGGGCGACCGGAGCAGCGGTTGCCGGGTGCAGGGTTGCCGGGTGCAGGGGTGCAGGGGTTGAGGAGCGTTCGGTGCGGTCGCTCTTGCGGTGTCTCCGTGGGTTCGTCATCACCACGGTGCTGGGCGGCATCGCAGTCGGCGCCTGCCTCGCCGCGCTGATCCCGGGCGTCTCGACCATCTGGAACGGCAACGCCTACACCACGCCCGCCGTCTCCAACCTGCGCAAGCTCGACCAGCGCTCGACGGTCTACGACTCCGCCGGCAACCCCATCGGGGTCCTGGGGACCCAGAACCGCGAGGCGGTCACCCTGACGGACGTCCCACCCGTGCTCGTGAACGCGGTCATCGCGACCGAGGACAAGACCTTCTGGACCAACGACGGGATCGATCTCGCGGCGGTCTTCCGCGCCGCGCTCAAGAACTTCACCTCCGGGAAGATCGAGCAGGGCGGTTCGACGATCACGCAACAACTCGTGAAGAACCGCATTCTCTCGTCGAAGCGTGATCTCAACAGAAAGATCAAGGAGATCATGCTCGCGCTCCGCCTCAACAAGGTCTATACGAAGAACGAGATCCTCGAGCAGTACCTCAACACCGTGTACTTCGGTGAGGGCGCGTACGGGGTGAAGTCCGCCGCGGAGCGCTTCTTCCGTTCCCGGGCCGGGCCGTTCGTCGTCGACGGCAGGCTGCCCGACCTCACCCTGGGCCAGGCCGCGCTGCTCGCCGGTCTCATCAGCAACCCCTCCGCCTACGACCCGTTCGTCAATCCCGCGGCCGCGCAGGCCCGACGCCAGTTCGTGCTCGAGCAGATGCAGAAGGAGCGCTACATCACGGCGGCGCAGTCGGCGGCCGCGAACACCGAGCCGCTCCCCGACCCCGCGCTCCGCCCGACCGACGACCTCCGGCCGCGCGACGCCTGGACGGAGCAGGTGCAGGAGAGTCTCGTCAACGATCCCCGCTACGCGAACGCGCTGGGCTCGACCCCGCAGGCCCGGAGCGACGCGGTGCTCAAGGGTGGCCTGAAGATCTACGCGACGCTCGACCAGAACGCCCAGGCCAACGCGCAGAACGCGATCGACTCGGTCCTCGCCGGCAACCCGAGGCCGGGCTTCACGTCGTCGCTCGTCGCCATGGACCCCAACACCGGGGCAGTCAAGGCCATGATCCCGGGCCCCGACTACAGCACCAACAAGTACAACATCGCGACGCACCCACCGGGCCGCCAGATGGGATCGACGTGGAAGGTCGTGACGCTCGCGACCGCGCTGACCAATGGCTTCTCCCCCAACGACAGCGTCTCGGGCAATTCCCCCTGTTCGTTCAAGGGTCTGGGTCAGACCGCGAACGCGGAAGGTGAGGGCGGGGTGCACTCGATCCGCGACGCGACGGCGCAGTCCATCAACTGCGCGTTCGCACGAATCGAGATCGCGGTCGGGATCCAGAACGTCCTCGAGATGGCAAAGAAGATGGGGTTCGTCCAGAGCACCCTGCGGCCGGTGCTCACGTTGACGCTCGGGACGATCGAGGCGACGCCGCTCGAGATGGCGACGTACATGTCGACCGTCGCCAGCGGCGGCGTCCACCACACGCCGTACTTCGTGCAGAAGATCGTCGGACCGGACGGCAACACGATCTTCGAGCAGAGCCCGCAGGGCGACCGCGTGTTGAGCCAGGACGTCGCCGACTGCGAGATCAGCCTGCTGCGGGGCGTCGTCACGGGCGGCACCGGGACTCGCGCGAACCTGAGCGACCGTCCGGTGTTCGGCAAGACCGGGACGACAGACGACAAGTCGAACGCCGCGTTCTACGGCGGGACGTACGGCCAGCTCGTCGCGTTCGTCTGGTACGGCAACAAGGACGCCAACGTCGGCGGCGCCGGGTTCGGCGGCAACATCCCGGCGACGATCTGGCACGCGTTCATGCAGGCCCAGCTCGCCGGCGCCCCGGTCGCGCCGCTCCCGCCGCCCGGGCCGGTGTGCAGCCGTCCCGGTTCGGCGGTCGACGAGGGCGGCCGTCACGCCGGATCGCCGTCCGGCTTCGACGCCAACGGGTTCGTGCCGACCACCCCGCCACCCACCGTGCAGATCAACCCGCCGCAGACGACGCCGACGACGGCGGCGCCGGCCACGACCGCGCCCCCGGCGACCACGGCGCCCAAGCCGGCCGAGAGCCCGGGGCAGGGCCAGGGCGGCGGCGGAGCCGCGAGCGGAGGTTGACCGGCCGGCGCCCTCTCGTTCTCTGAACGATTCGCGTCGCTCTTCGAAGCGCAACGTTCAGAGAACGACGGCTGGTACGTTGCCGCGGTGAGCCGCAGCCGGATGTTCCACGTCGGCATCGTCGTAGCCGACCTCGACGCCGCGAGCGCACGGTTCACGGAGCTCCTCGGCTGCGCATGGGGCCCCGTGGCCGAGAACGACATCGAGGTTCGCGATGCGGACGGCAACGACCTCGTCCTCCCGAACCGGATCTGCTACTCGACGCAGGAGCCCTACCTCGAGCTGATCCAGGAGCAGCCGGGCACGCCGTGGGTCTGCAACGAGCACTCCAACCTGCACCACATCGGCTTCTTCTCCGACGACCTGGTCGCGAACGCGGCCACGTTCGCGGACGTGCGGTGCCCGCTCGAGATCGTCGGCCGCGACGGCGCGGTCGCGCCGGTCTCCTTCACCTACCACCGTGATCCGCTCGGCATGCGCATCGAGCACGTCGACGCGGCGATGCGAGCGCTCATGGAGGAGTGGCTGTTTCAGCCTCCGGCGTAGCATCCACCCGATGACCGACCTGACGACGTCCCGCGGTCTCGGCTGCGCGTTCCTCGACGCGATCACGACGCGGCGGCTCGTGGTGGACGGCCGGCTCGCAGTCGAGATCGAGCTCACCGACGACCTGCGCGGCCCCGGCGGCTCGATGCACGGCGGGCTCGTCTCGATGCTGGTCGACGTGGCGGGTGCGTCGTGTCTGGCGGCGGCGAGCGGCCGCCCGCTCGCGACGTCGAGCGTCGAGGTCCAGTACCTCGCGTCGGGACGGGTGGGACCGGTTCGTGCCGTCGGCGAGGTGCTCCGGCTCGGCGACACCCTCGGCGTCGCCGAGGTACGGGTGGTCGACGTCGGGCGCGAGGAGCGTCTGATGGCCGTCGCCCACATCGTGTGCACGTTCCTCAGCGGCGACGCCTACGTTCCCAAGACGTCGTGAGCGCGGCTCAGGCGGGCGGCAGGAGACGCAGCTCCTGGTAGCGCCGGAACAGCCGGCAGAACATCTCCTCGGTGTCGGTGCACTCGCCGAAGCCGTGCCGGCGGATCTTGACCGTGCTCGCGAGGACCGGAAGTGTCACGCGCTCCGTCCCGAACCCGAAGAGCAGGTCCGCGTAGACGAACGCGTCGCCGACCATCCGCTCCAGCTCGCTCGGCGCGCGCAACCCGTACCGGCGCACGACGTCCGCCCATACCGGTTCCCATGCGGACATGGTCGTCGCGAGCTGCTGCGGTTCGTCGCCACCGACCGGCATGCCGAGCGTCTCCGCGATCGCGGGCCAGACGCCGCGCCAGGTGAAGACGTCAACGTTCGTCACGTTGAACGTCTCGCCCTGCGCCGCGGGTGCATCGCCGGCCCAGTGGATGGCGTCGGCGAGCAACGCGGCGTCGACCGCTTCCGACACCCGGGGCGCACCACCGGGGAACGCCAGGGGGAGGCCGCGCTCGCGGCGGACGGCGCCGTAGACGCCGATCGCCGGGATCAGGTTCATGGGGCTCCCGAGCGACACGCCGTAGACGACCTGGGGACGCAGGATCGTGAACGACCACGGGGCGCCCTCCTGCCGCTCGCGCAGATGGTCCTCCTGCATGAAGTAGAAGTCGGGGTGCGGGTGGCGCGGCTCCCGCTCGCGCGCCGGGACGGGCGCGGGCCCGAGGTGCCCGCCGTACGCCTTCATCCCCTGGAGGAGCGTGACGTGGCGCAGCGACCGCGCCGCGTCGACGAGCGGGTCGAGGACGCCGCGGAACATCCGCAGGTTGACCTCGCGGTGCTGCGCGTCGCGCCAGCCCGGCACGAGGCCCGGGAGCTCGTGCAGCGCCGCGTAGACGAGGTGGGCTACGGCGCGCCGGTCATTCCAGGGTTGCGGGGCCGTCGGGCGTGAGCGCCGCTGTGCGGCCGATGACCTCCTCGGTCGTCATCGCCCGGAGCGTCGCGTCGTCTCCGGTGATGGTCCCCCACGCCCGGCGGCCGTCGGGCATCAGGCACGCGACGATCGCGTCGGTCGGCCGGCCGTCGCGGCCGTGCATGACGGTGTAGCTCTCGACGGTCGCCCGCCCCTCTGGCGCCTCGTCGACCGCGCGCCGCGGCGCCGCGTCGACCGCCTCCTGCGCCGACACGACGTGGAACTCGTCAGGCGGCGACGTCGAGTAGACGCCCAGCGAGAGCTTGCTGAGGTACCCGCCGTTCGCGCCGCACAACCCCCGCGCGCCCGGATCGGCGCGCAGCACGCCGACCATCGTGGCGATCGCGTGCATGGCGTAGTTGTTCCACGGACCGCCCGAGAAGCGCATCCCGCCGGTCACCGTGAGCTGGCGGTCGAGTCCGAAGCCGAGCGCGTTCGCCTGCACCTGGACCGCGGAAGGGAAGCACGAGTACAGGTCGACGTGCGCGATGTCGTCGGCCCCGAGCCCCGTCAGCTTCCAGAGTGCCTCGCTTGCCGCGTCGGCCATCACCGAGCCGCCGAGGTCGTGGCGTTCGGAGACGAACGGCGCCGCCGCTTCGGCGATCCCGAGCGGGAAGACCCAACGATCGGGAGGGATCCCCAGCTCCTGCGCCTTGGCGACGGAGCACAGGATGAGGGCCGCCGCCTCGTCGACCTGCTCGTTCGAGCACATCAGCTTCGTGTACGGGAAGCCGACCATGCGGTTCCCGGCCGACGGGACCGCGATCTCCTCCGCGGTGTACGCGCGCCGGTCCCACGCGTAGGGGTTGTCGACGGCGACCCGGTTGAACCGCGCGTAGAGCTCGCCCAGGTGCCGCTGGTGTTCCGCGACCGACCGCCCCGCGGCACCCCGCAGCGCGTTCTCGAACAGCGGGTAGATCTGGATCGGATGTTGGATCGCCCGCGCGCGTTCCGCGGCGTGTGACGCGACGAAAGCGCCGCCGATCTCCTGGTCGGGGTGCACGTCGTCGGGCTGGACGGTCCAAGCCGGTTCGGTGCCGGCGCGGCGCGCCGCGGTCAGCGTGCGCCACGCCTCGGCACCGGCGAGGAGCACGACGTCGTGGTCGCCGGCCGCGATCTCGGCCGCCTTGCGACCGAGGAGCGTCTGCGGGATGTTGCCGCCCGGCGCCGTCCCGACGGTCTGCAGCGGCCCGATCCCGAGGCGCTCGGCGACGAGCGCGGCCGGGTCGGGGTACCTCCACGACAGCATGCGGACGACGCCGAGACTGCTCGCGGCGGCGAGCACGCCGGGGGCGCCGGTGTCGGCCTCGGCGCGGCGCAGCGCCTCGACCATCATGTCGATCGGCTCGAGGGCGGGCTCGCCGGTATCGGTGTGGCAGGTCAGCTGCCCGACGCCGACGACGACGGGGGTGCGGGGGTCAGGAGCCATGCCCCCTTCTACCGCACCTCACGTTCGTCCGGGGAGAACGGCCACGGGATGGCCGGTATCCCCGAGTGCACGCACCGGATCAGGCCGATGGGTTCGCTCCGAGGTCGGCGACGACCCGCAGCGCGTCGCGCCGGGCCGTGTCGAGCGCCTTCCGGGCCGCCTCGAGGTCGCGCCGCGCCGCCTTCAGCGCGGCGACGTCGGCCGTCATGTCGACGGCGGGCGCCAACGCCGGCACCGCGCCCACCGAGCCGCCGAGCGCGGGCGGGTTCCCGACGTGGGCGTCCGCGTTCGCGAGCGCGTCGTTCATCGCCGCGAGGTCGGCCTTCGCCTTCGCGTTGTCGCCGACGAGACCGGCGAGCTTCGCCGCCGAGGCTCCGAGCGTCTGGCGGGCCGCGCCGAGGCGGTCGGCCGCTTCCAGGATGTGGGTCTGCGGGACGCGCAGCCAGTAGACGCGGTAACCCGTGAAGATCGTGCGCGTGTCGGCGTCGAGTGCGGTGCGGTCCGTGTAGCAGCCGGTCTGGATCTTCTCGTCGAGCGCGACCAGGCCGGTCCTCGCATCGCCGAGCGCCGCGCGCTGCCCGCCGTTCACACCGTACGGGTCGCCGGCCGCGATGATCGTGGTCGTCAGCTGGTCGAGCGTCGTGAGGCGCATCGCGACGTCGGTGTGGGCGCGCTGGCGCTGCGCCGTGAACGGGCGGCAGGCCGGCGCGCTCGCCGTACCCGCGGTCACAGCCGGGCGGGGCACGAGAGTCGGCCGCGGGGTCTGACCGGTGCCGGACGCGAACGCCGGCGTGACGGTCGCGCCCGCGAGCACCGCGCCGGCCGCGGCGCCCGAGAGCAGTCGGATGAGCCGCGACATCTCAGCCTCCTTCTGCGGCGCGCGCCTGGTCGGGGTCGGCCGCCGAGTTCGCCTGCTGGGCCTGGCTCAGGAGCCCGGGCACGCCGGCGAGCTGCTGTTCGACCTGGGCCAGCTCCTCGTGGCTCGCGGCGGCCGGGGCGGTGGCCGGAGCCGGGCCGGCCGGAGCCGGGCCGGTCGTGGTGGGCCCCGCCGCCGTGGTCGAGGGCGGGCGCCGGGGCGGGCTCGCCGAGGATCCGGAGCCGCAGGCGGCGACGCCCACGGCGAGCGCGCCGCAGACGGCGAGCACGCCGAGCCGTCGGTCGAACCTTCGGGGAGTTCGCATACCGACACGATCGGCGCGGCCGGTGAGGGTCCTGTAGGGCGAATGTGATGGCTTCGCGAAGCCGCCGGGCCCGGGCCGCTACGCCCCGCCCCCGGGTCGCTTGCGCATCAGCGCGTCGCGGCGGGCGCGGCAGACCAGCTCGTCGCGCTGGTTGAACGCCCGGTGCTCGAAGGTCACGATCCCGCAGTCGGGGCGCGACCGTGACTCGCGTGCCGCGACCACCTCGGTCTCGGCGTGGATCGTGTCGCCGGCGAAGACCGGCACGGGGAAGACGACCTCCTGGAAGCCCAGGTTCGCCACCGTCGTCCCGTGCGTCGTCTCGAGCACCGACAGCCCGACGAGCAGGCCCAGCGTGAACAGGCTGTTGACGAGCGGCCGGCCGAACTCGGTCTCGTGCTCCGTGTAGTCGACGTCGAGGTGCAGACGCGACGGGTTCATCGTCAGCGTCGAGAACCACACGTTGTCGGCATCGAGGATCGTGCGCGTCAACGCGTGACGGACGAGCAGCCCGACCTCGAGCTCCTCGTACCACTTCCCATGGTATGGACGCTCGCTCACGACTTCCCCGCTCTCGGCGCTTCGCGCCGGGCCGCTCGGGCCCCGCTCGCCACGAGCGGGGGGACCCGGCTGGTCTCACGCTCGCTCACGGGATGATCCCGTACCGCGCCTTCGGCACGGGCACTTCCTGGCGGCGCGCGACGGCGAGGCGCACCGCGCCCAGCAGCGCCTCGCGCGTCTCGCGGGGGTCGATGAGCTCGTCGAAGCCGAGCCGGGCCGCCGACCGGTACGACGCGGTGAGCTCGAGATCGCGGAGCTTCGCGGCCTCGTCCTCGTCGGAGCGCATCGCCCGGCTCGACGCGTCGGCGCCCATCGCCCCGAGCGTCGCGCCCGGGTACGCGAACGTCGCGGTCTGGTGGCCGTACGCCGCGAGCGCCATCACGAGCGAGCCGAACCCGTACGCCTTGCGCAGCGTGAGGTGCACCTTGGGCGTCGTCGCCAGTGCCTGCGCCGCGAACATGCGGGCGCCCTTGCGGAGGACGCCGGCGCGCTCCGACTGCGTGCCGGGCAGCACGCCCGGGTTGTCGGCCAGGAACAGGAGGGGCAGGTGGAAGCAGTCGGCCACCGAGATGAAGTGCGCCGCCTTGTCGGCCGCGTCGGCGTCGACCGACCCGGCCATCACCTTGGGCTGGTTCGCGACGATCGCGACCGCGTGCCCGCCGAGCCGGGCGAGCCCGCAGATCACCGCAGGTCCGTAGCCGGGCTGCACCTCGAACCAGTCGCCGCCGTCGACGACGACGTCGATGACGGCCCGCATGTCGTAGACGCGCCGGTTGTTGCGGGGGACGATCGAGAGCAGCTCCGGGACGGGGCGCGGCTCGGTGTCGCCGGTGTCGACCCAGCCGGGGTACGACCACGCGCTCGACGGGAAGTACGACAGGTACCGGCGCGCGATCCCGAACGCGGCGACGTCGTCGGCGGCCACGTTGTGGATCAGCCCGCTCGCAACCGCGACCGCCGGGCCACCGAGCTCGAGCTTGTCGACGTCCTCACCGGTCGACTGCTTCACGACCGGCGGCCCGGCGGTGAAGATCGAGGCCTGCTCCGTCATGACGGTGAAGTCGGAGATCGGCGCGACGAGGGCACCGTGACCGGCCGACGCACCGAGCACGAGCGTCACCATCGGGACGCGACCCGAGCACTGCACCTGCATGAGGAGGTCGGTCATCGAGCGGCCGTGCGCGGTGTCCGTCGGACGGAAGCCGGCCCCCTCGAGCATCATCACGAGCGGGACGTGCTCCTGCAGCGCGACTTCGGCGATGCGCAACCGTTTCGCGTTGCTCCCACCCGCGATGGTGCCGGCGACGACGGTGAAGTCCTCGGCGCCCACGAGCACCGGCCGGCCGTCGACCGTGCCCGAACCGGCGACGAACGCATCCGCGGGGACGTCGCCGACGAGCGTGCCGAGCTCGCGGAAGGAGCCCGGGTCGAGCAGCGCGGCGACGCGTGCCCGCGCGTCGAGCTTGCCCGACGCGCGGTGGCGCTCGAGCCGCTCGTCGCCGCCCATCGAGCGCGCGAGCGCGCGGCGCTCGGCGAGGTCGTCGAGGGTCGGGCCCCAGTCGTCGGGCGGGTCGCCGGCCACGGGTCAGGCGGTGAGGCGCAGGCGGGGCCGGGGCGCGGGAAGCGCGCGCGGCTCGTGGTCCGCCGCGTACCAGCGGATCGGCGGGAGCAGCTCACGCGGCTCACGGGGCTCACCGGGCTCGCGCAGCGCCGGGAGCGCGGGCCCGGCGGTCCCGACGGGCGGGGTCCACCGGATGGGGACGAGGTCGGTGCCGGGCGCCGGGTCGAGGACCTCACGCACCAGCCGCCGGTCCTTCACGGTGGCGATGGCGCCCTCGAGGAGCGACAGCGACCGGACCTCGGGCGCGTGCCGGGCGTGCCAGTCGGGCTCGACGCCGCCGCACCGGAACAGATGGGCCCGCACCTCGCGCCGGTCGGCCGACCGGTAGTAGACGACGGCCCAGCCGGGGATCAGCGCGAGCCGCACGACCCAGCGCCGCTTGGGCGCGTCGGCAGCCCCGCGCCACGCCCACGCGGGCATCAGCACGACGTCGATGATGGCGGCGAGGTGCAGCGCCACCACCAGGGTCGCGACGACCGTCAGCATGGTGGTCACCGGGTACCGACGGTACTCGGGAGCCACACGGGCCTCATGGATTTGCCCCCGCCTACAGCAGCACGATCGGGTTGACGTTGTTCCCGGTCGCGCCCGCGATGGGCAGTGGCCCCACGACGAGCGCGCCCGTCGCCTGCTCGGGCGCCAGGGTGTCGCGCAGGCGCGAGTGGTCGCAGTTGTCGACGAGCACCAGGCCGATCGCCCAGATGAGCATGTGCACGGCCGCGAGCGGCTCGCCGGGATGGAACGCGTCCATGAAGTCCCAGCAGAGGAGCGACACGCCGTGCGTGGCGATCCAGCGGGCGCC
>DASRHL010000183.1:0-10041 GCA_035650535.1 Acidimicrobiia bacterium | reverse complement strand
ATGTGCATGAAGACCACCGTGCCGGTCTCCGCGCACGCGGCGAACAACGGGTCCCAGTGGTGCGACGGGTCGTGGACGGTCGGGAGCCCGACGTTGCCCGGCAGCTCGCTGAAGGCCACGGCGCGGACCCCGCGGCCCGCGTTGCGGCGGACCTCGTCAGCCGCGAGCGCGGGGTCCCAGAGCGGGACGATGCAGAGCGGGATCAACCGGCCGCCACTCCCGCCGGCCCACTCGTCGACCATCCAGTCGTTGTACGCGCGCACGCACAGCAGCGCGAGCTCGCGGTCCTTGCGTTCGCCGAACATCTGCCCTGCGAAACGCGGGTAGGTCGGGAAGCAGAGCGAGGCCTCGACGTGGTTCAGCTCCATGTCGGCGACCCGCGCCGCGGCGTCGTAGCAGCCCGGGCGCATCTGCTCGAACGAGATCGGGCCCATCCACCACTCGTCGGGTGAGTAGCCGGCGCACGCGTTGAGCATCTGGTGGCTCCACGCGAGGTCCTCGTAGACCCACCAGTCGGTGAGCGGGCCGTCGCCACCCTTGCGGAACACCTGGTTGCCGTTCACCCAGTCGACCGAGTACGTGTCGCGCACGACCCGAGGGCCGGTGTCGCGGTGCTTCGCGGGCAGGCGGTCCTGCCAGACGTTCGGCGGCTCGATGACGTGGTCGTCGAGCGAGATGATCCAGGGGATCTCACGCGTCGGGTCGGTCACGGCACTCCCCCTCCGCGCCCGCCTCCGTCGGCGGCCGCGGTCGCGCGACCAGTATGGTCCGTCTCCCGATGGGCCTTCTCGACGGCAAGGCCGCGATCGTCGCCGGCATCGGCCCGGGGCTCGGGCGTTCGATCGCGCACACGCTCGCGCGCGAGGGCGCGTCCGTCGCGCTCGCGGCGCGCCGCCCCGAGCACCTCGATGCCGTCGCCGCCGAGCTCGAGGCCATCGGCCATCGCACCGTGACCGTGCCGACCGACGTCACCATCGCGTCCGACGCAGACCGCCTGATCGCGGCCGCGTACGAGGCGTTCGGTCGTGTCGACGTCGTCGTCTACAACGCGTTCCTGTACGGACCGACGACGCCGGCGACCGAGACCGACCTCGACGCCTGGCGCGACACCTTCGAGGTCAACGTCGTCGGCGCGCTCAACGTCGTGCGGGCCGCGGTGCCGCACCTCGCGGCGTCCGACGACGGTTCGGTCGTGCTCGTGAACACCCAGGCCGCGCGCCGGAGCCTGCCGCGCCGCGGGCCGTACGCCGCGTCGAAGGCCGCGCTCCTCAGCGTGGCACGCACCCTCGCCGGGGAGCTGGGCGCCGACGGCGTCCGCGTCAACTCGGTCGTGCCGGGGCCGATCTGGTCCCCCCCGCTCGAGGCCGCGCTCGCGCAGCGGGCCGAACGCGTCGGCACGACGGTCGAGGAGGAGTACGCGCGGCTCGCCGCCGACGCACCGCTCGGTCGGATCGCGACCGCCGACGAGGTCGCCGACGCCGTCCTCTTCTTCGCCTCCCCCCTCGCCCACGCCGTCACCGGCCAGTCCCTCGACGTGAACGCCGGCAACTGGTTCCACTGAGTCGTCACGACCAGCCGGCGACGACCTGGGCGACGGGGACGGCGTCGACGGGCGCCGGCCCCGCGACCGCGGGGGTCGCGCCGAGGCGCGCGACCGGCCCGGGAAGGACGACCGACCCGGTCGGGTCGCTCACCGTGACGAGCGAGCCGCGCGCGACGACCTGGGGATGCTCGGCGAGCTCGGCCAGGTCGTTGACCGGTGTGATCGGAACGCGCGCGCCGTCGAACGCGGTGAGCACGTCGTCGCGGGGGTGCGCCGCGATCCAGTCGGCGACGAGTCCGTCGAGCTCGTCGACGCGGGCGAGACGGTCGGCCGACTTCCCGAACTTCGCGTGGTCCTCGGGCGTGTCGCGGCCGATGACCGCGAGGACGCGTGCGACCTGGGCGTCGGTCGTTCCCGACAGCACGACGTAGCGGCCGTCCGCCGCGCGGTACACGTTGCGCGGCACCCCACCCGGCACCCGGCTCCCGGTGCGGACCGGCGGCGGCTCGCCCGGCGCCCACGCGGCGACCGCGGGCCCGAGCAGCGCGATCACCGGCTCGTACATGCTCACGTCGACGTGCTGGCCGGATCCGCCCGCGGCGTCGCGGTGCCAGCACGCGGCGAGCGCGCCGAACGCGCCCGCGAGCGCGACGAGGCTGTCGCCGAGCGCGACCGAACCGAGCATCGGCGGGCCGTCCGCCTCGCCGGTGAGGTTCGTGAGCCCGGCGAACGCCTCGGCCAGCGACCCGTTCCCGGGGCGATCGGCCCACGGGCCGGTCGTCCCGTAGCACGACACCGTGACGACGACCGCACGCGGGTTCCGTGCCGCGATCTCCTCGGGCGTGCAATGCCACCGCGCGAGCACGGTTCGGGGCTGATTGCACACGACGACGCCCGCCCGGGCGGTCAGCTCCCCGACCGCCACGAGCCCCGCCTCGGTGTCGAAGTCGACGACGACGCGCCGCTTGCCCCGGTTCGCGAGCCGGTACGGCGCGGAACGGCCACCCCGCTGCAGCCCGAGCCCTTCGAGCGGGTCGCCGGTCGGCGGCTCGACCTTGACGACGTCGGCCCCCAGGTCCGCCAGCAGCGCCCCGATCTGCGGCGCCGCGAACAACGTCGACAGGTCGACGACGCGCAGCCCTTCGAGTGCTCTGTTCTCCGGCATGTCCGAAAGGTAGCTTCGGCGCCATGCCGTTCGTCCTGATCGACAAGCCGCGCCCCGACGTCACGCTCATCACGCTCAACCGGCCCGACCGCATGAACGCGATGGCATTCGACGTGATGATCCCGCTGCGCGAGGCGCTCGAGGCCGTCAGCCACGACAACGACACGCGCGTGGTCGTGCTCACCGGCGCCGGCCACGGGTTCTGCTCGGGAGCCGACCTCGAGGACTCGGGCACCGTCCCCAACATCGGCGGTCTGACCCGCCCCGGGATCGCACGCCGGGCGATGGAGCTGCTCGACGACGTGATCATGGCGTTGCGCAAGATGCACCAGCCCGTGATCGGCGCGATCAACGGGGCGGCGATCGGCGGCGGCTTCTGCCTCGCGGTCGCGACCGACATCCGCATCGCGTCCGAGGCCGCCTACTTCCGGGCCGCGGGCATCAACAACGGTCTCACGTCGAGCGAGCTCGGCATCAGCTACCTGCTCCCGCGCGCGATCGGGTCGTCACGCGCCTTCGAGATCATGCTGTCGGGCCGCGACGTCGACGCTGCCGAGGCCGAGCGGATCGGGCTCGTCTCCCGGACCGTCGCGCACGACGGGCTGCTGGACGCGTGCTACGAGCTCGCGGCCCGCATCTCGGCGTTCAGCCGAGTGGGGGTCGAGAGCACCAAGCGCCTGCTCTGGTCGAGCCTCGACGCCGGCAGCCTGGCGTCGCACATCGACCACGAGGGCCACGCGCAACTGTTCGTCCGCATGACCACCCAGAACTTCGAGGAGGCCGTCATCGCCCGCCGCGAAGGCCGCCCACCCGTCTTCCTGGACTGACCGGCCGCGTTCTTGGCACGCTGCGCCGGGATCATCCCAGCCGAACGTGCCGTGAAACGGGGAGGGTTGCGATGAAGGCGTGGCAGGTGGTGCGGCACGGCGCGCCGAGCGAGGCGCTCGAGCTGGTCGACGTCGACGAGCCGGTCCCCCAGGTGGGTGAGATCCTCGTGCGGACGACCGCGAGCGTCCTCAACTACAACGAGGTCGACGGCTGCCGCGGCCGCTACCTCACGATCGACCCTCCGCTGCCCTACACGCTCGGGATGGAGTGCGTGGGCGAAGTGGTCGCCGCGGGCGCGGGCGCCGAGGACTGGATCGGTCGGCGGGTGACCGCGAGCGGGCGCGGCGCGACCGGCGCCCACGCGGAGCTCGTCACGGGCCCGACGGCGATGGCGTTCGAGGCGCCGGAGCAGTTGAGCGACGAGGAGGCGGCGGCGTTCTTCTACCCGTTCCACCTCGCGCACCTCGGCCTGCACGAGCGGGGTCGTCTGGCGCCGGGCGAGACCGTGCTGGTCCACGCGGCCGCCGGCGGGGTCGGCTCGGCAGCAGTGCAGCTCGCGGTCGCGGCCGGTGCGCACGTCATCGCGACGGTCGGCGACGACGCCAAGGCCGAGCTGGTGAAGGGGCTCGGCGCCGATCTCGTCGTCAACTACCGGAAGGACGACTTCGCCGCCCGCGTCCTCGACGCGACGTCCGGGCGAGGCGTCGAGGTGTGCTTCGACGGCGTCGGCGGAGCGACGTCGATGCAGTCGCTCAGGTGCCTCGGCCGGGGCGGACGGCACCTCGTCGTGGGCTTCGCGAGCGGGATCGAAGCGGAGGAGGTGCCGATGGTGTCGGGGCGGATGCTGTGCTTCGGCAACTTCGACGTCGTCGGCGTGATCCTCGCCTACGTCGACGAGACCGCGCTGCCCTTCGTCACGGAGCACACGCCCGTTCCCGTCCCACGGTTCAACCCGCCCACCACGGAGATCGGCCGCCGGGTCCACGCACACCTGCTCGACCTGCTGGCGGAGGGCGCCATCCACCCGATCGTCGGACGAACCGTCGCCTTCGAGGAACTCCCGAAGGCCCTCGACGAGATGGAGGCGCGCGCGACCGTCGGCCGGATCGTCGTGACCCGTTGACCCGCCGACCCGCGGCCCGCCGACCCGCCGGCCTACCGCCCGAGGCGGACGGGGACGCGCTTGTACCCGTTGATGAAGTTCGAGCGGATCCGTACGGGGTCGCCCGTGAGCTCGATCGTCGGGAACGTGGCCAGGAGCTCCTCGAAGAGGACCCGCGCCTCCAGCCGGGCGAGCTGCGCACCGAGGCAGAAGTGCGCACCGATCCCGAAGCTCAGGTGCTGGTTCGGCATCCGGCGGACGTCGAACGACTGGGCGTCGGGGAAGACGTCGTCGTCACGGTTGGCGGACGTGTAGTAGATCGCGACCTTGTCACCCGCCTGCACCCGCGTCGCGCCCAGCGTCGTGTCGATCAGGGCCGTGCGGCGCTGGTAGTGCACCGGGTTGCAGAACCGCAGCATCTCCTCGACCGCGCCGGGGATCAACGACGGGTCGTCGCGCAGCAGTCGCAGCTGGTCGGGGCGCCGGAGGAGCTCGTACACCCCCGACGACACCAACGTCTTCGTCGTGTCGTTGCCGGCGGTGACGAGCTGCACGAAGAATCCGCCGAACTCGGCGTCGTCCATCCGGTGCCCGTCTTCGAACGTCGATTCCAGCAGCAGCGCCGTGACATCCTCGCGGGGTGGCGCCGCGCGTCGAGAGGCCGCCAGCTCCATCCCGTACGTGACCATGTCGAGCATGGCATTGCCGTCGTAGCCGCCGACGACCTCGCCGTCCTGGCCGCCGAGCTGCACCTCGGCCCAGCGCCGGATGCGAGCCGTGTCCTCGGGCGGCAACCCCATGATCTCGCCCATGACCTGCGCCGGCAGGGGACCGGCGACGTCGCGGCAGACGTCGACGTCGCCCTGCTCACCGGCCGCGTCGAGGATCGCCCGGCATCGGCCCCGGATCTGCTCCTCCATCCGGCCGACGACGCGCGCGCCGAAATGCGGTGCGAGCGGTTGCCGGTACGCGGTGTGCTGCGGCGCGTCCATGACCAGCAGCATCCGGCGCGTCAACGCGAGCCGTTCCTCGTCGACGTCCTCGATCATGATGCCGCCCCGCCACGACGAGTAGACCTCGGGATGCCGGGCGACCTCGACCGCGTCGGCGTAGCGGAGGACGGCCCAGTAGCCGGGCTCGCCGTCCATCGGCTGCCAGTGCACGGGATCGGTCCGCCGCAGCTCCGCGAACGTCTCGTGGACGGCGTCGCCGAGGAACCAGTCGGGATCGGCCAGGTCGACCGGGCCCGGCGCGAGACCCCGGCTCACGGCGCCCCCGCTCCCGCCGGTCAGTCCGGGGACGCGGGCTCCACCCGCTTCCCGGGCGTCCACGTCACCGGGAGGTGCTTGATGCCGCCGATGAAGTTGGAGACGAGGCGCTCCGGTTCGCCCGCGAGCTGCAGGTCGGGGATGCGGGTGAGGAGCTCGGCGAGGACGAGACGGAGCTCCATGCGCGCCAGGTTGGCGCCCAGGCAGTAGTGGGGGCCACCGCCGCCGAACGCGACGTGCGGGTTCGGCGAGCGCGTGATGTCGAAGGTGAACGGGTCGTCGAACACCTCCTCGTCACGGTTCGCCGAGACATGCCAGATCACGACCTTGTCGCCTTGCCTGATCTCGCGCCCCCGGATCTCCGTGTCGGCCGTTGCCGTCCGTCGGAAATGCAGGACCGGCGAGGCCCAGCGCAGGATCTCGTCGACGGCCGTCGGCATGAGCCCGTCGACGTCGTTGCGGAGCGCGTCGAGCTGCTCCGGATGCTGCAGCAGGGCGTACATGCCGTGCGCGGTCGCGTTGCGGGTCGTCTCGTTGCCGGCCACCGTGAGCAGGAGCATGAACATGTCGAACTCGAGCTCCGACAGCCGGTCGCCGTCGATCTCCGCGTTCAGCAGCTTCGTGACGATGTCGTCGCGCGGGTCGTTCCGGCGCTTCGACGCGAGCTCGTTGACGTAGAGGTAGAGCTCGGTGACGGTGTCGCGCGTGTCGCCGCTCGCGTACTCGGGGTCGTCGGCCCCGATGAGGCGGTTCGACCACTCGAACATCAGCCGCCGGTCCTCCTGGGGGACTCCCATGATCTCGGCGATCGCCTGCAGCGGGAGCTCGGACGCGATGTCGGCGACGAAGTCGGCCTCGCCGCGCTCGATGACGTGGTCGACGATCAGGGTCGAGCGGTGCCGCAGGTACTGCTCCAGCAACCCGATCATCCGCGGTGTGAACCCCTTGTTGACGAGCAGCCGGTACCGCGTGTGCTTCGGCGGGTCCATGTTGAGCATCATCACGCCGCGCGTGTCGGCAGTGCCGTCGTCGTCGTGGTGGTCCCAGATCGACGTGCCGCCGATCTCGGACGAGAACAGCTGGGTGTCTCGGTTGACGTCGACGAGGTCGCCGTGCTTCACGACGTTCCAGAAGCCGACACCGCCGAGACGGCCGTGCGTGTCGGGATGCCAGTGGACGGGATCCTCCGCCCGCAGGCGGGCGAACATCGCGTGGTGCTCCTCGCGCACGAACCGGTAGGGGTCGAGCAGATCGATGTCGGCGGTGCCCTCGAGCGCGATGGTCGGGCTCGTCATCGGCGTCCCCTCCTCTTCGCCGGCTCCTTCGCGGCGTCCTTGGCCGCGTCGGGAGCCGGTTCCTCGCCCGTGCGGGCGGCGTCGCCGCCGGCGCCTGGCGCGGCCGCGCCGTTGCCACTGACCGTATCGGGCGCCACGGCCCGCACGACGTAGTCGTCGGCGTCGGGGTCCCAGTCCATCTCGATCAGGCCCCGGGCCCGGGCCGCCTTGCAGAACTGGAGGAACCCGCCGTAGCCGAAGCGCTTCTCGCTGAAGTCGCCCTGGTTCTTGCGGATCTGCGTCTTCAGGCCCGAGAGGTAGAGCGGTGTGCCGCGGCGACCCAGGCGTTCGACCGTGGAGCGCAGCAACTCGAAGGCGGCCTCCTCGTCGCCGGCCGCCGCGGTCGCGAAGGTGACCGACGGGTCGCCGGCCGCGCTCCCCTCCGCGAGCTCCACGATGCCCCGGTCGGCGAGGTTGCGGAGCAGCTCCCCGAACCCGCGGAAGCCGAAGTTCGCCTCGTTGAAGGTCGGGTCCTTGCGGAGGATGGCGCGCTTCAGCATGGACGCCAGCACCGGCCCGTCGGCGCTGCGTTCGAGCCCCGACAGGGTGCTCGTCACCAGGCGCCCGAGGTCGATGTCCTCGGTTCCGGGCGCGGCAGGTTCCTCGGCCACCCCTTCCTCGGCCACCCCTTCACCGGCCACCACTGCCGCGGCCTTCGCCGGCTCGCGCCGGTTCCGCCGGCCGGCAGCGCGCGGGCGGGTCAGGTCGACGCCGGCGAGGCGCTCGTAGAAGAGGAACTCGTCGCAGGCGGCAGGCAGGAGCGCCGAGGTCGACGCCTCGATCCCGATTCCCACGACCCGCCGGTTCAGCTCGCGGAGCTTGTGGACGAGCGGGGTGAAGTCGCTGTCGCCGGTCCCGAGCACGAACGTCGTGACGTAGTCGCGCTCGAAGCACAGCTCGATGGCGTCGACGGCCATCTTGATGTCGGCCGCGTTCTTGCGCGTCCCGAGGCGCTGGGGGATCTCGATCAGCTCCACCTGCTGGCGGGTCAGCATGCGCCGGTCCTCGGAGAAGCTCGACCAGTCCGCGTAGGCCCGCCGCACGACCACCCGGCCCCGCTCGGCGAGCGCGTCCGCGATGGGCTGGAAGTCGAACAGCCCGCCCCCGAGCGCCTCCCGCGCGCCGATTGCGAGGTTCTCGTAGTCGAGGAACAGCGCGATCCGTTCGTCGTCGATGGGCATCCGGGTCGCAGGATACCGGGCGGCGGCGAATTCCCCCCGATGCGTGACTTTCGGCCCTCCATCGTCGGCCTGCGGGGTTCCACGATGGGAGCGTGGAAACCACGCTCGAACGACTCACGCAGGACGAGTGCCTCGCGCTCCTGCGGGTCACGTCGGTCGGGCGGATCGCCTTCGTCGCCGACGACTTCCCGGTCGCGCTCCCCGTCAACTACCGGCTCGTCGAGGAGGGCGAGCGCATCCGGATCGTCCTGCGGACCCATCCGGGCAACGTGATCGACCACGCGCCCCTGCGCGTGGCGCTCCAGATCGACGGGATCGACCAGTTCCGCCACGGTGGATGGTCCGTGCTCGTGCGCGGGACGCTCGACCACCTCGACCCGGCCGAGATCCGCGTCGCCGCCGACCGCTACGACCCGGTGCCCTGGCTGGACGGCCGGGACGCGTGGCTCGCGGTGACCCCGGGGTCGATCACCGGCCGGCGCCTGGCGGGCCGCGAGCTCGAGTGGGCCTTCCACCTCCGCGCGTACCTCTGATGGGGCGACTGCGGCTGCGGCCGCGTGGTCGGGCGGCCGCGCGGTCGGGCGGTCGGGCGGTCGGGCAGTCGTGCGGTCAGGCGGCGAGGAGGTCGGTGAGCGGGCCGAGCGAGTCGAGGGTCTCGCGCGCCCGCTCGACCAACAGCTCGGCCTGGGCCGGCTCCTCGCCGAGGTACTCGAACGCGGCGCCGAGCGTGATGGGCGACTCCTGCGGCGTGCCGTCGACCATGTGGCTGACCAGTTCGGCGAGGAAGAGGACCCGCGCCAGCGGGCTCGACCGGAACGACGGCAACAGGTGGTGTTCGCCGACGGCGGTGCAGAAGGTCCGCGGGAAGTGCAGCCGGTCGAGGGCGAACGCGCCGACCTCGGCGTGGTCGATCGCGAACATCCGCCGCTCGGCGTCGATCAGCGACTCGTCGGGGATGCGGGCGAGCTGCTCGACGACCGCGTACCGCGACGGGTCGTTCCGACGCAGCAACGCAGCCCCCACGTCGAGGAGCATCCCGGCGCTGAACGCGTCGCTCGTCTCCACCCCGCGCCCGACGGCGAGGTTCGCGGCCGCGGCCGCGGTCGCGAACGAGTGCTCCCAGAACGACGGCGGCAGCGACCGGGCGTCGCGCACGTTGAGCCGGAAGACCTGGGCCGCCGCGAGGGCCCGCACCATGGTCGTCCCGAGCACCGTCACGGCGTACCGGGCACTCGAGACCTGCCGGCTGAGCCCGTAGAAGGGTGAGTTCGCGATCCTCATGACCTGGAGGGTCAGGGCGGGGTCGGTCTCGACCGCATGGCCGATGGAGGCCGCGTCGCAGTCGTCGTCGGCGAGCATCCAGAGCAGGCGCACGCCCGCCTCCTGGCCGACCGGCAGGCGCGTGACCTCTTCCAGGAGCTGCTGGCGGAGGTCGTCGGGTTCGGGCCCGACCGGCCTCGGGTGCGTACCCATACCGATGGAATCGGCAGCCGGAGCGGTCGAGTGAGGACTCAATTGGGTCATCCGCGTCACGCGCCACGCCGGTGCCCCCGGTCGGTGCAGCCGGGTACGCTCCGCCCAGCCAGCCGCGACGGCGGGGAGCCGGGAGCACACGTGGAC
>DASRHL010000182.1:0-3052 GCA_035650535.1 Acidimicrobiia bacterium | reverse complement strand
GGCGACTGGGGCGCCATGATCTCGACCAACCTCGCGGTGGTCGACGCCGAGCACTGCACGGGTCTGCACCTCAACATGCCGGTCGGCGGGCCGCCGCCCGGCGCCGACCTCTCGAACCCGACGCCCGAGGAGGCCGACGCGCTGGCGTCGATGACGACGTACGCCGACGAGGACTCCGGCTACATGAAGATCCAGTCGACCAAGCCGCAGACGATCGGCTACGCGCTCGAGGACTCGCCGGCCGGTCTCGCCGCATGGATCGTCGAGAAGTTCCGCACCTGGTCGGACTGCGACGGCGACGTCGAGAGCAGCTTCACCCGCGACCAGCTCATCGACAACCTGATGATGTACTGGCTGACGGGCACCGCGCACTCGTCGGCGCGCATGTACTACGAGACGACGAAGAGCGGGAACTTCACCGCGTCGGGGACGCGCGTCGAGGTGCCCACGGCGTGCGCGCGGTTCCCGCGCGAGATCATCCGGCCGCCGCGGCCGTGGGTCGAGCAGAGCTACAACGTCGTCCGCTGGACCGAGATGCCCCGCGGTGGACACTTCGCCGCGATGGAGGAGCCGGAGCTCCTCGCGGCGGACGTGCGCGCCTTCTTCCGGTCGGTGCGGTGATGGACGAGTTCGCGGGTCGCGTCGCGGTGGTCACCGGTGCCGGCAGCGGCATCGGTCGAGGTCTGGCCCGGGCGGCCGCGAAGGAGGGCATGCGGGTCGTCGTCGCCGACGTCGAGCACGGCGCCCTCGAGGCCACCACCGCCGAGCTGCGCGCCGGCGGCGCGGAGGTGCTCGCCGTCCCCACGGACGTCTCGGACGAACGCCAGGTCGGCGCGCTCGCGGACGCCGCGTACGAGCGCTTCGGCGCCGTCCATCTCCTCTGCAACAACGCCGGCGTCTTCCAGGCCGGCGTCGTGTGGCAGCGGACGCTCGCCGACTGGGAGTGGGTGATGGGTGTCAACTTCTACGGCGTCCTCCACGGCATCCGGGCGTTCGTCCCGCGCATGATCGAGGCGGGCGAGCCGGGCCACATCGTGAACACGTCGTCGATGGCCGGCATCATGACGGTCGCGTTCTCGGGGCCCTACGTCGTCAGCAAGTTCGCCGCCGCCGCGCTCACCGAGTGCCTGGCGCACGATTTCCGCGCGCAGGGCGTCGAACACCTCGGCGTGTCGTGCCTCGTGCCGGGCTCGGTCGACACCCGCATCGCCGACTCGACCCGCAACCGGCCCGACGAGCCACCCGGCGAGGCGCAGGCGCCCGACCACTGGTTCGTGGCCGGGATGCTGAAGGAGATGACCTCGACGCGCGGCATCCACCCCGACGAGGCCGCGCGCATCGTGTTCGACGGCGTGCGCGCCAACCGGTTCTGGATCTGCACCTCGGAGAGCTACGAGCCGCTCGTGCGCGAGCGGTACGACGCCATGCTGCGCACCGAGCTCGCCGCCGGCGCCCAGTTCGACTGACTCCGACCGAAACCAGGAGCCGCATGGACCTCTCGATGACCCTGCCGACGATGCTGCCCCACGGGCGTACCGAGGTGCTCGCCTGGTGCCGGAAGACGGACGAGGGGCCGTGGGCGAGCCTGGCCGTCCCCGAGCGGATCACCTACACGAGCCACGACTCGACCGTGCAGCTCGCGGCCGCGGCCGCGCTGACCGAGCGGGTGCGGCTGTGGACGACGATCGTCATCCTCCCGGCGCACGACGCGGTCGCGGTCGCCAAGCAGATGGCCTCGGTCGACGTCCTGAGCGGCGGCCGGCTCACCGTCGGGCTCGGCGTCGGCGGGCGCGAGCACGACTACCGGGCCGTGTCCGCGCCGTTCGCCCGGCGCTGGCAGCGCATGGACGAGCAGGTCGTGACCATGCGGCGCATCTGGGCCGGGGAGCCACCGTTCGAGAGCGCCGACCCGGTGGGGCCACCCCCGGTGCAGCCGGGCGGCCCGCCGCTCGCGGCGGGCTCGATGGGCCCGAAGGCGATCGCGCGGGCGGCGCGGTGGGCGATGGGAGTCGACGGCGCGTTCACGCTCGACGGCGACCTCGCCCAGTACCGGGCGGCCGCCGACCTGATCCGTTCCGCCTGGAAGGACGCGGGCCGCTCCGACCCGCCGCACTGCTCGACCAGCATCTGGTACGCACTCGGGCCCGGTGCCGAGGAACGGCTCCGCGCCTACGCGTACGACTACATGAAGATCTACGGCGAGGACGTCGGCAAGTGGACGGCCGACAACGTCGCCTGCTTCACGCCCGAGGCGCTGCGAACCGCGCTCGACAACGCGCGCGAAGCCGGGTTCGACGAGTTCTTCCTCGTGCCCACGACCGTCGACCCCGCCGAGCTCGACCGTACCCGCGACGCGTTGGGGTTCTGACGCGTGAGCGGGCGCGAGCTCACGATCGAACCCTTCCGGGCCGAGGTCGCCGACGCGGTGCTCGTCGATCTCCGCGAACGCATCGCGCGGACGCGTCTCCCGAACCAGGTCGCCGGCGCCGGGTGGGACCAGGGCACGGAGCTCGGGTACCTGCAGGAGCTCCTCGCGTACTGGCGCGACACGTTCGACTGGCGCGCCGTCGAGGCTCGCCTGAACGCGGCCGGCCAGTTCGTCACGGAGGTCGAGGGACAGCCCATCCACTTCCTGCACGTGCGGTCGCCCGAGCCCGATGCTCTCCCGCTGGTCGTCAGCCACGGCTGGCCCGGCTCGGTCGTCGAGTTCCTCGACGTGATCGGGCCCCTCACCGATCCGCGTGCCCACGGCGGCGACCCCGCCGACGCGTTCCACGTCGTCGCCCCGTCGCTGCCCGGCTACGGATACTCGGGACCCACGTCGGAACCGGGCTGGACGACGCGGCGGATGGCCGGCGCGTTCGCGCGCATCATGGCCGAGCTCGGCTACGAACGGTACGGCGCGCAGGGCGGCGACTGGGGCTCACTGGTCTCGGCGAACCTCGCCGATCTCGACGCCGCGCACGTCTGCGGGCTCCACCTGAACTTCGTCGTCACCCGTGTCCGCCGCGACGAGATCGCGTCGCTGACGCCGGAGGAGCAGGCGAACCTC
>DASRHL010000181.1:0-3226 GCA_035650535.1 Acidimicrobiia bacterium | reverse complement strand
TAGGTCTCGCCCTCGATGGCCGACTTCAGGTTGTCGGTCGTCGGGCCCACCGCGACCCCCGTGACGGGGTCACCCACCTCGGCCAGGAAGTCGAAGTGGCCGAACGCGTGGCCGGTCTCGCCCTCGGCGACCGAGCGGAAGAGCGCCGAGATGTCGGGGTAGCCCTCGACGTCGGCCTTCTGGGCGAAGTAGAGGTACCGCCGGTTCGCCTGGCTCTCACCGGCGAAGGCCTCCTTGAGGTTCGACTCGGTGTTGCTTCCCTTGAGATCGGGCATCGTGCTCCTTCTTCCTCTGCTTGGCAGTTGTTTACGGGACTCGGGACTCGGGACTCCGGACTCGGGACTCGGGACGGGTCGTTCGGTTCCGGCGACGTCGCTACGCCGACGCCGAGGGCGCGCACTCCTCGCACACGCCCCGGAAGTGCACCTGCACGTCGGCGACGGAGAACCCCCGCCGGTCACGCGGCGCGAGACGGAGGCTCCCGACGTCGACGGTGACGTCGCGGACCTTGCCGCACACGGAGCAGATCAGGTGGTGGTGGCGGTGTTCGACGTTGGGATCGACGCGCACGCTGCCGGTCCCGAGGTCGAGGAGCGTGACCTCGCCCATGGCCTCGAGGTCGTGGACCGTCTGGTAGACGGTCTTGAGCGAGATCGTGGGCATCTCCGCCCGGGCCGAGTCGTAGAGGGCCTCCACCGTCGGGTGCGCGTCGTTGCCGTGGAGCAGGCGGAAGATCACCTGGCGCTGGGGCGTGACCCGCAACCCGCGGGTCCGGAACAGGTCGGTGAGCTCGTCGGCCGTCTTCATAGCGAGCAACAGACTATCAACAACTATTGTCGTTTGACAAGTCCTGGTCCGAGCCGGCGGCGGAGATCCTCCTCGAACTCCCGGACGGCCGGGCCCGCGAACTGCTCGCGCAGCTCCACCAGCCTGGGATACCCCGCGTCGCGCTCGGCGTCCCACTCGTCGGCGAACCGGCCGGACGCGATGTCGTCGACCAGCCGCCGCATCGTCTCGCCCAGCTCGGGCAGGTCGTAGGCCCCGCGCCGGGTCAGCTGGCCGTACTGGCTGGTCGGCGAATGGAACTCGAACTGGGCCGCGTAGCCGCCCTCGCGCACGAGCCGCATGGTGCGCTCGACCTCGCCCGACAGGACCAGCTCGGTGACGACGGCCTCGAGCGGGATCCCCTGCTCGAGCATCACCTGCACGAACGTGTTGTTGACGAGCGTCAGCACGGGTGAGAGCGCCTGCTCGACGGCGAGGTCGAGGATCGCCTCCTGGCGCGGCGTCAGCTCGATCGCGCCCTGGCGGAGACCGCCGATCGCCTTGGCCACGGCGAGCACCCGCTCCTGGGCCCGGCCCGTGACGTCGCGCTCGACGCCGACCGCGGTGATGAAGCCGATGCCCTCCTCGTAGCAGCGACGCACCTCGGGCCCGAGCATGCGTGGCGCGACCATGCCCACGTCGCCGTCCGGTTCGAAGCGGTGGAAGGCGAGCGTGTAGCCGCTGGCGACGACGGTCAGCCCGTCGGCCCGCCGGCGCAACGGCAGCGACGGGATGACGTCGTCGGGCACGAGAACGCAGACGATGCCGGCATCGCCGGCGTCCGCGAGGTCGAGCGGCGCGAAGCCGTCGGCGACGGCCTGCTCGCGCGACGCGTCGGCGCGCACGCAGACGCGCACGTCGCACCCGGAGTCGCGCAGGTTGAGCGCCCACGACCGCCCCTGGTTCCCGTACCCGACGACCGCGACCGACTCCCCCGCGATCGCCGCGAGGTCACCGTCGTCCTCGTGGAAGACCGTCCCCATATCCCCGTTCCCCCGAATCGGTGTCGCCCCGGGCGGAGGTCTACCAGGTGGGAGCCGTCAGGGCAGGTGGGCGCGGATCCAGCCGACCGCGTCGGCGAGATAGACGGCGTCGAAGGGCGGCTGCCAGGGGAACGCGTGGCCGGCCGGTGCCGCGAGGTAGACGGTGGTCGCCGGATGCCCGGCGGCGGCCATCGCGTTGGCAAACGCCTGGGCCTGCCCGGTGGGCGTGATGTAGTCGTACCCGCTCCCCGCGTGCACGACGAGCACCGGTGCGTGAATGGTGGCCGCGTGCCGGGACGCGAAGTCGTCGGTCGGCAGCGGGATCGCCGTCCCGAGCGGGCTCGGCGCGAGGAAGCCGCTCGACGCGACCACAGGCTCGTCGTGACCGGACGCGGCCCGGAGGAGCGCGACGCCGGCGCCGTAGGAATGCCCCACGATCACGAGCTGGCCCGGGTCGACGCCCGGCACCTGGCGCGCCGCGGCGACCAGCGCGTCGACGTCCGCGACCGACGACGAGTTCATCCCCTTCCAGCTCGGCGCCTGCCGGCAGTCGATCTCGTCGGCGTTGGGCGGCGGGCCGTCCGCCTGGAACCAGCACCCGGTGATCGCCAGGAAGCCCTGGTTCGCGTAGCGCTGCGCGAGGTCCTCGTAGAGGCGGCGGAAGCCGTCGCCGCCGTGCAGGATGACGACGGTCGGGCGCGCGTCGCCGGCGTCGAGCGCGAACACGGCGGGGCGGAACACGCTCAGGGTCACGATGCGGCCGCCGGGTGCGGGCGCCCAGTACCACTCGCCGTTCTCGCGCACGGTCGCGCCGTCGGGACGCGGGATCGCGGTCAGCCCGGCCGGAGCCGGGATCGTCGCGGTCGGAGCTCCGGGGCTCGCCGGCGCCGGTGGCGTATCCGTCGGCTGCACCGTGGCGCACGCGGTGGCGATGCTCAGAAGCGCCGCGACGAGCACGCCGCGCATCACCGCAGGACTCCGGCGTCGCACCCCTTGCCTCCAGGACAATCCGCCACGACCGGCCGACGCCGGTCTGCTCTCTCTGTCGGCGTTGCCTACACCCTGCTTGACGGCTGTTTGGGCGGGTTGTGGGTGGATTGGTCCGGGTTGCGCAGGAAAACAACGCCGTGAAAACTCCGCCCATGCCGCTCCTGGTCGGCGACGTCGTGCGCCACGCCGCGCGCGTCCGGCCCCGGGCACCGGCCGCGACCCTCGGCGCCGCCGAGCTCTGCTTCGGGGAGCTCGACGCCCGGGCGAACCGCACCGCCCGGGCGCTGGCGGCGGCCGGTGTCGGCCACCGCGACCGGCTCGCCTGGTGGGGTGACACGTCGCTCGACGCCATGCCGCTCTTCGCCGCCGCGGCCAAGCTCGGCGCGGCGTTCGCTCCGGTCAACGCTCGGCTCGGCCCGGCCGAGGCG
>DASRHL010000180.1:0-16615 GCA_035650535.1 Acidimicrobiia bacterium | reverse complement strand
CCAACAAGCTCGGCATCCCGATCGTCGCCGTGGTCGACACCAACTGCGATCCCGAGCTCGTCGACTACGTCATCCCGGGCAACGACGACGCCATCCGGTCCGCGAACCTGATGGCGCGCATCGTCGCCGACGCCGTCGAGGAGGGCCGCTTCCTCGCGCAGCGCAAGAGTGGCCGCACCGCGACGAAGGAGCCGGCGGCGCCCGCACCGAAGCCGGTCGACCCCGAGGAGGCCAAGCGCAAGGCGGAGGAGCAGCAGCGGGCGCGAAACGCCGCCGCGGCGGCCCAGCGTGAGCGCGAGGCGCGGCTGCTCGCGGCGAAGCAGGCCGAGAAGGAAGCGAAGGGCAACGACCCGGCCGAGGCGACCGCCGCGGTGGGGGCCGACACGAACACGGAGACCGGAGAGTCGAGCAGCGATGGCTGACTTCAGCGCCGCCGACGTCGCCGCACTGCGGAGGGCGACCGGCGCCGGGATGATGGACTGCAAGAAGGCGCTCACCGAGACCGACGGCGACATGCAGGCGGCCCAGGAGTGGCTGCGCAAGAAGGGTCTGTCGGGCTCGAAGCGCGACGAGCGCAACGCGACCGACGGCGCGATCGACGTCCTCGTCGAGGGCGGTGTGGGTGCCATGGTCGAGCTCACGGCCGAGACCGACTTCGTCGCCAAGGGCGCGGACTTCACCGCCACCGTTGCCGCGCTCACGCGCCTCGCGCTCGACGAGGGCAAGGAGGAGCTCGCGGAGCTGCGGATCAACGGCGAGCCCGTGGGCGAGCACGTGACCCAGCTCGCCGCCCGGCTGGGTGAGAACGTCGCGCTCGGTCGCGTGGTCGTGTTCGAGTCCACCGATGGCGTCCTCGACGGGTACAAGCACGTGCAGAACGGCCGGGGCACGATCGGTGTCCTCGTCGAACTGGGCGGCGTCGACCCCGGCGACGCCCGGGCCCAGGAGGTGGCACATGACCTCGCGCTGCACATCGCCTCGGCCGCGCCGCGCTACCTGACCCGTGACGACGTGCCCGAGGACGTCGTCGCGAAGGAACGCGAGGTCTTCGAGGAGCTGAGCCGCAACGAGGGCAAGCCCGAGAACGCGCTCCCCAAGATCGTGGAAGGCCGGCTCAACGGGTTCTTCAAGGACGTCGTCCTGCTCGAGCAGCCGTTCGTTCGCGATCCGAAGACGACCGTCGGCAAGCTGGTCGAGAGCCTCGGCAGCGGTGCCGGCGTCCGCCGATTCGCGCGCGTCAAGATCGGCGAGGAGTAGTGAGCGTCCCGAACGCGAGCAGACAGACGGACTGAGTCGAGCCGGTCAGGAGTCCTGATGCCCGAGAGCCGCTATCGCCGAGTCGTGCTGAAGCTCTCGGGTGAGGCGTTCGCCGACCAGACGACCGGTTTCGGCATCGACGCCGGCGTGGTCCACCGCCTGGCCGAGGAGATCCACGCGGCCCGCGTCGAGCTGGGCGTCGAGATCGCGGTCGTCGTCGGCGGCGGGAACTTCTGGCGGGGGATGAGCGGCGAGACCCGCGGCATGGACCGGGCCCGCGCCGACTACATGGGCATGCTCGCCACCGTGATCAACGCGCTCGCGCTGCAGGACGCGCTGGAAGCCGTCGGCCAGCCCACGCGGGTCCAGACTGCGATCACGATGGCGCAGGTCGCCGAGCCGTTCGTGCCGCTGCGGGCGATCCGGCACCTCGAGAAGGGCCGGATCGTCGTGTTCGCCGCCGGCACCGGCAACCCCTACTTCACGACCGACACCACCGCCGCGCTGCGGGGAGCCGAGATCGGCGCCGAAGCGGTCCTGAAGGGGACGCACTCCGGTGTCGACGGCGTCTACAGCGCCGACCCGCGGCGCGACCCGGACGCGGTCAAGCTCACCGAGGTCAGCCACTTCGAGGTGCTGAACCGGCGGCTCGAGGTGATGGACTCGACTGCCATCACGTTCTGTATGGACAACCGCCTGCCGATCATCGTCTTCGACGTGACCGCACCGGGGAACATCCACCGGGCGCTCGTCGGCGAGCCGATCGGCACGCTGGTCAGCTCGGCGTGAGGTATCTGGGGGAGAGACGATGAGCGACGAAGGTGCGGCGATGCGGGACATGATCGTCGAGGAGTGCCGCGACAAGATGCGCAAGGCGGTGTCGCACCTGAAGGACGAGTTCGGTGCGGTGCGGACGGGGCGGGCGACGCCGGGCCTGGTCGAGAAGCTCAAGGTCGACTACTACGGCAGCGAGGTCCCGCTGCAACAGCTCGCCGGGTTCACCGTTCCGGAGCCGCGCGTGCTCGTCATCTCGCCGTACGACAAGGCGTCGATCAAGGCGATCGAGAAGGCGATCCAGGGCAGCGACCTCGGGATCAATCCGAGCAACGACGGCACCGTCATCCGGCTCGTCTTCCCCCAGCTCACCGAGGACCGGCGCAAGGAGCTGGTCAAGGTCGTGAAGCACCGCGCCGAGGAGGGCCGGGTCGCCGTCCGCAACGTCCGCCGGCAGGCCCGCCACGACCTCGAAGCGCTCGAGAAGGACGGCGACATCTCCCGCGACGAGCTCGAGCGGGTGGAGAAGGACCTCGAGAAGCACACCCACGACGTGATCGCCGAGATCGACGAGCTCCTGGGGCACAAGGAGCGCGAGCTGCTGGAGGTATGAGGACGTCCGCGGACCGGCAGCTCGTGCGACCAGAATGACGGAGCGCGAGCTGCTGGAGGTATGAGGACCTCCGCGGACCGGCAGCTCGTGCGACCAGAATGACGGAGCGCGAGCTGCTGGAGGTATGAGGACGTCCGCGGACCGGCAGCTCGTGCGACCAGAATGAAGGAGCGCGAGCTGCTGGAGGTATGAGGACCTCCGCGGAACTCGTCGGACCCGGTCGGGAGGCGGCAAGGTCCGTCCTCGCTCCTGGTCTCGACCAACGTCGCTGCGGCGGACCTTGCCGCCTCCCTCGTGACGCCGGTCGGTCGTCGGTCGTGGTCTCGACCAAGGTCGCTGCGGCGGACCTTGCCGCCTCCCTCGTGACCCCCGGGGGCCGGTCCGGGTGCTCGGGTGGGTCAAAAGGGTCGTTCGAGGCTCGGAATGTGCTGGTCAGGGGTCTAGCCTGGGATCCGGGGACAAGGCTGTGAGAGGGAGTGCCGTGTCGGACTGGCGCGACGACGAGGGCGAGGACGAGAGCACCGGGGCTCGCGACGAGACCGTCGGCGAGGGTGTGCGGATCCTGGGGGCCGATGCCGTCGGGGAGCCCGCGCCGGGGCGCTTCCCGCTCCCCGAATCGGGGGGCGAAGCGCCCACCTGGTCGGCCTCGCAGTCGGGGTACGCACCGCAGCAGCCGGCCGCGGAGCCCAGCGGGTCGATGCCGCTGCCGCACTGGTCGGAGCCCCCGACCGGTGAAGTACCGAAGATCTTCGCCGACGAGGAGTCGTCGGGCGAAGACCTCGACTCGTGGGCGTCGCTGACCGGGAGCACGCCCCGCTTCCGCACCGACGCCGGCGACTGGGCCGGCGGTGACT
Organism: Acidimicrobiia bacterium; assembly: GCA_035650535.1. Classification (GTDB taxonomy): domain Bacteria; phylum Actinomycetota; class Acidimicrobiia; order IMCC26256; family PALSA-555; genus DASRHL01. The sequence continues at coordinate 13,117 of DASRHL010000180.1, read as the reverse complement.
TCGCCGAGGGCGAGCTCGCCCACGACGACTCCACCGCGATCGGCGCGCTCGCCGACGACTACCACCAGGCCGAGGAAGAGGTGCCGGCGCCGCCGTCACGACGACGCTCGGGCCGGCGCGCGCCCCGTGGCCGCCGCCACGCACCGGAACCGCCCCCGCCGCGCATCGACGAACCGCCGCTCCCGCCGGCCGGTGACCTCGAGGGCGCGATGCCGCGCTTCGAGCGCGAACCCGAGCGGCACCGCGCCCGTGACAGCGCGGCGGACCGGCAGAACCGGATCATCACGGGCCTCGTCGTCGGAGCCGTCGCGCTCGTCGCGTTCGTCGCCGGCCGTCAGGTGACGCTGTTCCTCGCGACCGTCGTCGTCGGCCTCGCCGCGTTCGAGCTCTACGAGGCGTTCCGGCGCGCCGGCTACCACCTCGCGACGCTGGTCGGTCTTCTCGGCTGCATCGCGATCGTGCCGATCGCGTACGACCAGCACGAGGCCGCCTTCCCGATGGTCATGCTGCTCGTCGTCGTCTTCACGTTCCTGTGGTATCTCGCGCAGGTCGTGCACGCGCGGCCGACGGTGAACATCGCGCTGACCGTGCTGGTCTTCGCGTACGTCGGCGTCCTCGGAGGGTTCGCCGGTCTGCTGCTGTCGAGGCCCGACGACGGCGTGGGCTGGCTCGTCGGCGTGGTGGTGTGCGCGGTCGGGTACGACGTGGTCGCATGGTTCGTGGGTTCGCAGATGGGGCGGACGCCCCTGATCCCGAGGATCTCGCCCAACAAGACCCTCGAGGGCCTGCTGGCGGGCGCCGCCGCGTCGATCGTGCTCGGCGGCTTCGTCGGCGCGATCCTTGGCCCATGGAAGGACTACGGCGTGGGCGCGGGAATCCTGCTCGGCATCGTGGTCGCCGTGACGGCGCCGATCGGGGACCTCGCCGAGTCGATGCTGAAGCGCGACCTCGGACTGAAGGACCTGGGGGCCATCCTGCCCGGCCACGGAGGCATCCTCGACCGCTTCGACGCGCTCCTGTTCGCCCTGCCGGCCGGGTTCTACCTGATGCTCCACCTGGTCAACACCTGAGCGGGGCCGCGCGGGCGGAAACGCCATGACCCGGGTCGCCATCCTGGGCTCGACCGGGTCGGTCGGCACCCAGGCCCTCGACGTCGTCCGCGGCCACCGCGACCGCTACGAGGTGGTCGCGTTGGCCGCGGGTCGCAACACCGAGCTGCTCGCCGCCCAGGCGGCCGAGTTCGGTGTGCCCGCGGATCGCGCCCGGAGCTGCGTCGACGACCCGGGGACGCTGGCCGAGCTCGCCTCCCTCGACGACGCCGACGTCGTCCTCAACGCGGTCGTCGGTTTCGCCGGGCTGCCCGCCACCGTCGCCGCCCTGGAGCACGGGAAGCGCCTCGCTCTCGCGAACAAGGAGAGCCTGATCGCCGGCGGCCCCGTGGTGAACGCCGTGCGGACGCACGGCGGCGGCGAGATCGTGCCCGTCGACTCGGAGCACTCGGCCCTGTACCAGGCGCTGCGCGCCGGCCGCCCGCACGAGGTCCGGCGTCTCCTCCTGACCGCCAGTGGCGGTCCCTTCCGCGGCCGTCCCCGCGACGAGCTCGCCTTCGTCACGGTCGCGGACGCGCTCAAGCACCCGACCTGGGACATGGGCGCGAAGATCACGATCGACTCGTCGACGCTCATGAACAAGGGTCTCGAGGTCATCGAGGCCCACGAGCTCTTCGGCGTGGGCTACGACCAGGTCGACGTCGTCGTCCACCCCCAGTCGGTGATCCACGGGATGGTCGAGTTCACCGACGGGGCGACCATCGCCCAGCTGTCGATGCCGGACATGCGCCTCCCCATCGGGCTCGCCCTCGGGGCTCCCGACCGCCTCGACGAGCCGTTCGGCGCCATCGACTGGTCCTCACTCGCCCAACTCACGTTCGAGCCGCCCGACCTCGACGCCTTTCCGTGCCTGCGCCTCGCCTACGAGGCCGGTCGGGCCGGCGGCGGCGCACCGGCCACGCTGAGCGGCGCCAACGAGGTCGCGGTCGAGGCCTTCCTGGCCGGCCGGATCCCTTGGCTGGCCATCGCCGAGGTCAACGCCGCCGTTCTCGACCAGGGGGTTGGGAACGTCGCCGAAGTTGCCGACGTTCTCGAAGCTGACCGGGTCGCCCGCGAGCGGGCCGGGGCGGCCGTCCGGGACGTCGAACGAGGAAGCGCTGCGTGAAGGACCCGCTGGAGGAAGTCCAGGTCGCCGAGACCCCCCGGTCCGGGACCGCCTTCCTCGTGCTGATGATCCTGGGGCTGGTGCTGCTCGGTGCCGTCGTCCCCGGGAGCCGCACGCCGCTGATCATCGTCGCCGGCATCGTGGTGATGGTCATGCTCCACGAGCTCGGCCACTTCGTCATGGCGCGCCGGTCCGGTATGAAGGCCACCGAGTTCTACCTCGGCTTCGGGCGCCCCAAGCTGTTCTCGTTCCGCAAGGGCGAGACGGAGTTCGGCGTCAAGCCGATCGTGCTCGGCGGCTACGTGCGCATCGTCGGGATGACGAACCTCGAAGAGGTCGATCCCGCCGACGAGTCGCGGACCTTCCGGCAGGGGAGCTACCGCAACCGCCTCGAGGTGATCCTCGCCGGCGTGACGATGAACTTCCTGCTCGCGTTCGTCCTGTTCTTCGTCGTCATCGCCGGCCAGGGTCAGGTGTCGGAGGGCCCGAGCACGACGATCAGGACCGTCGTCGCCGACAGCGCGGCCCGGGCCGCAGGCTTGCAGGTCGGTGACCGGCTGGTCTCGGTCGCCGGCGCGCGCATCCGCGACTGGGATCAGCTCGTCTCGATCATCCAGGACCATCCGGGCACGACGCTGCGTCTCGTCGTCGACCGCCACGGCCGGCGGGTCGAGCTCACCGCGACGCCCCGCGAGGAGAACGGGGTCGGGTTCCTCGGTGTCTCGCCCCGCACGACCTACCGATCGGTCGGGTTCTTCGAGGCGATCCCCGAGAGCTTCAACACGATGGGGAAGGTGCTCACCGGCACCGGCCAGGCGTTCGAGCACGTTCCCGACGTCTTCACCGGCCTCGACAAGGTCGGGACGCCGGCGCCGACGTCGGGGCCGGGCGCCCAACGGTCGCTCGAGCGGCCGCGGAGCATCGTGGGCATCGTCGACGTGGGCAGCCAGATCGCCGGCAACGTGTGGGGGATGCTCGCGTTGCTCGGGATCGTGAGCTTCTCGCTCGGCCTGATCAACCTGCTGCCGGTCCTCCCGTTCGACGGCGGCCACGCCGCCGTCGTGCTCTTCGAGTGGATCGCGTCGAAGGTCCGCCGGCGCCGGATCCGGGTCGACTACCAGAAGCTGCTCCCGGTCACCTACGCGTTCATGGTGCTGTTCCTGGCGTTCGCCGTGTCGACGATCCTCCTCGACGTTCGGGACGCGATCGGCGGATCGTGACCCGTTCCTCCTGCACAGGATCTGCACCGGCCCCGTGGCCGGACGGGCCTGCGGACGCCCTAACCTGAACACCATGCAGGAGCGTCGCCGGACCCGGCGCGTCATGGTCGGCCCGGTGCCGGTCGGCGGGGGTGCGCCGGTCACCGTCCAGTCGATGACGACGACGAAGACCGCCGACGTCGACGCGACGCTCGCCCAGATCTACGCGCTGGCCGCGGCGGGCTGCGACATCGTCCGCTGCACCTGCAACGAGGACGAAGCGGCCGAAGGGCTCGCCCAGATCGTGCCGCGTTCGCCAGTGCCGATCATCGCGGACATCCACTTCCACCATCGGCTCGCGCTCGCGGCGATGGAAGCCGGCGTCCACGGCCTGCGGCTCAATCCCGGCAACATCCGCAAGCCCGAGCACATCAAGGCCGTCGCGCGGGAGGCGAAGGACCGCGGCGTCCCGATCCGGATCGGGGTCAACGCGGGCAGCCTCGACAAGGACATCGCCGACGTGCAGCACGGCGACACGATCAAGCCCGAGATGCTGGTCGCGTCGGCGCTGCGCGAGCTCGACTACTTCCGTGATGTCGGCTTCGACGACGTGAAGATCTCCGTGAAGGCGTCGAACGTCGCGCTGATGATCGACGCGTACCGCTTGCTGTCGGAGACCGTCGACCACCCGCTCCACCTCGGAGTGACGGAGGCCGGTCCGCCCCCGGCCGGGCTCGTGAAGTCCACGGCCGGGATCGGGACGCTGCTCGCCGAGGGCATCGGCGACACGATCCGCTACTCGCTCACCGCCGATCCGGTCGAGGAGGCGAAGGCCGGCCGCATGCTGCTCGAGGCGCTGGGCCTGCGCGAGCGCAAGGGTCTCGACCTCATCGCCTGCCCGTCGTGCGGTCGGGCCGAGGTCGACGTCATCGCCGTCGCCAACGACGCCCAGGCCGCCCTCGACGCCCGCAACCTTCCGCTGCAGGTCGCGGTGATGGGCTGCATCGTCAACGGTCCCGGCGAGGCCCGCCACGCCGACCTCGGCATCGCGGCCGGGCGCGGCAAGGGCCATCTCTTCGTCAAGGGCAAGATCGTGCGCGTCGTCCCCGAAGCCGACATGGTCGAGGCGCTCGTCGAGGAGGCCGAGCGCATCGTCGCCGAGGGCATCGAGGCCCGTCTCGCTGCCGCCGACGCCGACGCCGAGGCCGTCGCCGCCGCGACGCGTGACGAGCTGCTCCAGATCCAGGGTGTCGACGCGAACCGGTCCGCCGAGAAGATCGCGCGCATCCGAGAGCTGTCCGAGTCGCCCGGGCCTGCAGGCTCGACGGGGTAGCGGGTTGGCCGTCGCGACCTCGCCATCCGGGATGCCGCGCGCGCTCCGGCACCGCCGCGCGCCCGCGCTGCTGCCGGGCGCGCTGCGTGAGTACGCGCCGTGGATCGTCGCGGTGCTGGTCGGGCTCGTCGCCGTCGCCGCGATCGCGACGTGGCACCACGACGCCCCGCTGCACATCGAGCAGCGTGTCGACCACGCGATCGACAGCCTCGGTCTGGGGCGGCGCTTCTACCGTGCCGGGACCAACCTGGCGTCCGCGTTCACGTTCTCGTTCATCGTCGCCGCCCTCGCGCTCTGGTCGGCGCTGCGGCGAAGCTGGCGCGAGCTCGCGGCGTGCGCGGCGGCGCCGCTGACCGTGCTCGTGGTGCAGGTGGTGCTGAAGCCCGCCATCGACCGGACGATCGGTGGCCACGACGGCTATTCGTTCCCGTCGGGTCACGCGTCGGCGACGACGGCGTGGGTCGTCCTCGCGATCCTGCTCGTCATGCCCGTCTTCCCCGATCTGGTGTCGCGGTTGTGCCTGCTCGCAGTGGGCACCGTGACGGTCGGCTGGTCGGTCGTCTCCGTCGTCGCGCTGCACTGGCACTACCCGGTCGACGCGGCCGCGGGCGTGCTCACCGGGCTCGCGATCGTGCTCGGATGGTGTGCGCTCGTCGACCGCGTCGCGGATCGGATCGCCGACCGCCGCGCGTAGGTCCCGCCCCCGGTGCCTGCGGCGCGGACGCCGGTCTCAGCCGCGCGCGAGCGACCGGTCGAGGATCCACTTCCGTAGCCCGCGGGCGCGGCCGGCGCGGAGCCGCTCGGCGCGCAGGCGCTCCTCCAGCGACGAGTCGAGGCTCGGGAGTGCGCCGCAGACCCACCCGAGGAGCAGGTCGGCGAGCGCCGGGTTGCGGGGGAGGATCGGGCCGTGGAGGTAGGTGCCCACGAGCCGCTCCGCGCGCGCGCCGTCGACGCCGGAGCCGTCGCCGTTGCCGCCGCCGGCGACGACTCGCCCGAGCGGCGCGACACCCGGACCGAGCGTGGTCCGGCCCCCGTGGTTCTCGAAGCCGGTGAGGCGTGGGAGCGGCGGCGAGGGGGCGTCGAACGGAGACGGCGCCGGGTCCACCACGACCTCACCGATGAGCCGGCTCGGCCCCGCGCGCGTCACCGCATCGACGAGCGCGATGCCTTCGATCGCACTGCCGTCCGATGCGTCGTACCGGTGCCCGATCAGCTGGAAACCGGCACACACCGCGAGAACCGCCGCGCCGCCGCGCCACGCGCGCTCCACGGCATCCCGCGACGCGATCATCCCGGCCGCCGCCATCGACTGCGGGTCGTCCTCGCCGCCGCCGAAGAGGTAGACGTCGAGGGAGTCGGGGATCGGCCTACCTGCCGCGATCTCGACGAGCTCGGCCGGGATCCCGCGCCACCGGCACCGTTGCACGAGGACGACCGCGTTGCCCCGGTCGCCGTACGTGCCGAGCAGCTCGGGGTACACGAGCCCGACCCTCACCGCCGACTCGCGCGTGCCGCTCACGTCCGGTCGTCCCCGAACTCGCGGTACAGGGCCGAGAACTGCGTGTAGGACGCGACGATGTGCACGGTGGCGCCCGGCAGCGCGCGTGCCGCGGCGAGTGGATCGCGTTCGACGAGGTGCTCGACCTCGGCATACCGGAGACGAACCGCGACGTCGAGGAAGCGGTCGCCCGACGCCGCCGCCGGGTGACCCCGCAGCAGCTCGTAGGGGACGTCCCACAGCCACGACGGATCCTTGCCGTCGGCGACGCGCGCGTTCACGGCGATGACGACGCTGCCGGGCTCGGCGGCGAGGTAGTGCAGGACCTCACTCCAGCCCGCGGGGTTCTTCGCGAGGAGCACGCGCGCGGCGCGCCCGCCGCCGAGTGGGATGCTCATGTACCGGCCGGCGACGGTCTCGACCGTCGCCGCCGCCGCGGCGGCGGCGGCCGCGTCGACGCCGAAGTACGTGACGGCGGCGGTGACGGCCAACGCGGCGTTCGCGACGTTCCACCGCCCGGGGAGCGCGAGGCGCAGCGGGATTCGCTGCCCATCGAGGACGAGCGTGTCCCCGTCGAGGCGGCCGTGCGCGGGAGGCCGCGCGAAGCCGCAGCCGTCGCACGCGAAGCCCTCGTCGTCCCACTGGAGCAGCGCGCCGCAGCGGGGGCAGGTGGCCGCGTCGTTGCGCCAGCCCGCACCGAGGTCGACCCACGTGGTCCTCGCCGGTTCGGCGGCCCACACGACGTGCGGGTCGGCGGCGTTCGCGACGACGGCGAGACCGGGGTGCTGCTCCGCGACGCGGCGCCAGGCGCTGCCGACCGCGTGCACCTCGCCGTAGCGGTCGAGCTGGTCGCGGCTCAGGTTCCCGAGCACGAGGAGCTCGGCTCGGAGAGGGTCCACGACGCGCGGCAGCACCCGTTCGTCGACTTCGAGCACGGCGGTCCCCGGGCCTGTGGCCGACGCGAGGATCGGTGCGATCCCCGAGGTGAGGTTCGCGCCGGTCGAGTTCGTCACCAGCGGACGGCCGTCGGCGCGCAGCGCGGCTGCGAGCAGCTTCGTCGTCGTGGTCTTCCCGTTCGTCGCCGACACGAGGGTCACGTGCTGATCGCGCGCCAGCTCGGCGAGCGCGCCCGGTGCGATCGCGTTCATGACGCGCCCGCTGATCGTCGCGCCCTGCCCGCGGCCCGTGACACGCGACAGCCATCCGGTCGCGCGCCCGGCCGTCACCGCGACGCGCGTCCGTGTCGAGGCACGGCTCACGGCAGCCGCTCGCACCAGTACGCGTCGACGCGGTACGGGATCCGCAGCTCGCGCCGGCCGCGGGTGTCCGGGTGTGTGGCGAGGATGGCGCGCACCTCGTCGAGGACGGCGGCCTGCTCGTCGGGCGGCAGCACCGCGACGTGGCTCACACCCCTGAACCGCCCGACGACGCCTTCGGGTGGGAGCGGTTGCTCGTGGCGGAACTCGGCGCGGTGCACGGGTCCGAACCAGCGGTCGAAGGGCAGGTCGTGCTCCGACCAGCTCTCGTGCTCGCGCCACGGCGCCCGCTTCTCGACCCGGTCGAGCACCCCCCAGATCCGGTCGACCCAGTCGACTCCCCGGTCGCGGGCGTTCCAGACCAGCCCGAGCCGGCCGCCCGGGCGCAGGACGCGCCGGATCTCGGGGAGGGCGCGCTCGACGTCGAACCAGTGGAACGCCTGGGCCACGGTCAGGGCGTCGACCGACCCGTCCGCGAACGGCAGGTCCTCGGCGGTCGCCGCCACGGCCGGCGTCGTCGGGAGCGTGGCCCGGAGGAGGCGGCGCATGCCCTCCACCGGTTCGACCGCCACGACCCGCGCCTCCGACGGCTCGAGCAGCACCGTGAGCTTGCCGGTGCCGGCCGCGAGGTCGACGACGCGCCGGCCCGGCCCGATGCCGAGGTGCTCGACGAGCCACGCCACGGCCGCCGGCGGGTACGAAGGGCGGGTCCGGTCGTAGGTGACCGCCTCCGCGTCGAAGCCGCGTTGCGCGATCTCGTGGACGGGCATGCGACGCGATGTTGCCAGACGCGCCGCGCTCCGTTCGTCAGCCGTGCAGGCCGCACTCCAGCTTCTCGGTGCCGGCCCAGCGACCCGACCGCGGGTCGGCGCCCTCGGCGACGGGCCGTGTGCACGGCCAGCAGCCGATGGAGGCATACCCGCGGTCGTGGAGCGGGTGGCGCGGCAGCTCCCGGTCGAGCGCGTACTGCTCCACGTCGCCGTCCGTCCACGGGGCGATCGGGTTCACCTTGACCAGGCCACGACCGATGTCGTACGAGACGATCGGCGCGTTCGCGCGCGCCGCCGTCTCGGAGCGGCGCAGACCCGAGATCCACGCGGCCCGACCTTCGAGCGCGCGTCGCAGCGGCTCGACCTTGCGCGCCGCGCAGCACGAGTCCGGGTCGTGGACCCAGAGGTTGTCGGGGTTCACGCCCGGCGTGACGACGTTCAGGTTCAGGTCGTAGCGCTCGCGGACCTGGTCCACGTACCAGAGCGTCTCCGCGAAGTGGTACTGCGTGTCGAGGAACACGACTTCGATCTTCGGCGCGACCTGCATCGCGAGGTCGATGAGCACGCAGTCCTGGAAGGACGCGGCGAGGACGACCTCGGGACCGAACCGGTCCCACGCCCAGGCGATCGCGGACGTCGCAGGGAGGCGCTCGAGACGGTTCGACTGCTCCGCCAGCTCGGCGAGGTCGGGAACGGCGTGGGCGGCCGGGGCCGCGGACGTGGGCCCGGTGGTCTCGGCCTCCGCCGATCCGGTCGCCTCGGTCTCGATCCGGGGCTCGACGGCGCTCATGTCGCGCACTCGCTCTCGCCCGTCTCGGCGACGTACGGACCGGTCTCGTCGAAGTCGATGTAGAAGTCGGGGGCGACGTCCGGCTCGGGGAACGCGTCGAGGTCCTTCAGGGTCGCCCCGACCTCGGCCGCGCCGCCCGACCGGTCGAGCCAGTCGGAGAAGGTCTCGCCGGCGGACCGCTCCGACGCGAACCGGCCGACGACCCGCACGACGGCTTCCGAGGCGGCCTTGGCGGGCAGCTTCGTCGCCTTCTCCCCGAACGCGATCTCCATGTCCGCGACCCGGCCGCCGAGCAGCATCTGGTAACCGGGTGCCGCCCGGCCGTGGGCGCGGCGTTCGAGGCCGAAGAAGCCGATGTCGGAGATGTGATGTTGGCCGCACGAGTTCGTGCAGCCGGAGATGTTGATGCGCACGCCCCCCACCTCGGCGAGGCCCGCCGTCTCGAGCGCCCGGTCGATGTCGTCGGCGAGACCGCGCGACTGCGTCACCGCGAGGTTGCACGTGTCGGCGCCCGGGCAGCTCACGACGTCGCGGGCGAGCTCCGCGCCGGGCGCGGCCATGTCGAGCTCGGCCAGCCGGTCGTAGAGGTCGCGCAGCTGGTCGTCGCGGAGACCCCGGAGCACGAAGTTCTGGCGGTTGGTGACCCGTACCTCCACGTCGAAGTCGCGTTGCAGGCGGGCCAGCCCGCGGAACTGGTCGCTCGTGATGTCGCCGAGCCTGCAGCGCGCGTACGCGCTGACGGTGCCGTTCGCGCGGCCGCGTACGACGTTGGCGAGCTCCCACTTCGAGTAGGGGTCGAGCCCGCTGAACTCGATCGGGACGCCGCCGTCGGCCGCGATCGCCGTGCCGATCCCCGCCGGCGCGTCGCCGCGCTCGGCGACGGGTGCGGGGATCCCGCCGGGGTACGTCGCGGAGGCGATGAGGAAACGCCGCTCCTTGAAGATGCGCTCGCGGAGCTCGTCGATCCCCATGGTGTCGACGAGCCACTTCATGCGGGCCCGCAGCTTGTTGTCGCGGTTGCCGTGGTGATCCTGCACGCGAAGGATCGCCTCGATCGTCGGCAGCAGCTGCTCGCGGGACGTGAACTCCTCCAGCGCCTGCGCCGGGTGCGGGTTCGCCCCGAGGCCGCCGGCGATGAACACGCGGAAGCCGGGCTCGAGGGTGCCGTCGGCGAGCGGGCGGTTGACCGCGATCACGCCGACGTCGTTGAACATCGCCTGCCCGCAGTCGGTCGCGCAGCCCGAGAAGTTGATCTTGAACTTGCGCGGGAGACGTTGTGCGATCGGGTTGCGGAGGAACAGCTCCGTGGTCGCCTGCGCCCAGGGGCTGATGTCGAGCACCTCGTAGGGGCATGCGCCGGCGAGATGGCAGCCGCACACGTTGCGCACGGTGTCGCCGCACGCCTCCCGGCTCGTCAGCCCGACCGCGGCGAGCAGACGGAGCGCCTCGGGCACCCGCTCGAGCTGGACGAAGTGGAACTGGACGTTCTGGCGGGTCGTCAGGTGGCCCCAACCGCGCGAGTACTCGTCCGCGACGTGGGCGAACATCTCGAGTTGGTCGGCTTCGACGCGGCCGTGCGGCACCTTGACGCGCAGCATCTGGTTGTGGCCGCCCTGGCGCTGGCCGTAGATGCCCTGGTTGAGCCGGAAGACGCGGAACGCGTCGTCGTCGATCTCGCCGGCGAGGTAGCGGTTGACGCCGTCCTCGAAGCGGTCGAGCTCGGCTTCGACGACCGGGTCGAGTGGGAGGGTTCGGAGCTCGGTGACGTCGATCATGCGGACTCCTCCTCGAACAGTCGGGACGTGAGCCCCCAGAAACGCGCGTCGCCGGACGCGACGGCGTCTCCGGCGAGCGAGAACCGACGAAGGACAGCGACGAGAAGCGGCACGCGGAGCACTCCTGCGAGGACGCGGGACGGGGCGGGGCGGGAGCGCCTACGCGGCGCGACCCGGAACGGGGCGACACATCTCGTCGTGCAGCTCGTGTGGGGTACGGCCCATCGAGATGCTCGGAGCGCCCTTCGCTCGGATCACGGAGCCCAGCATAGGGCGACGCGCGCCGAAATACCAATTTCCTGATCGGATTTTACGGGAATCTCGGACTAACCCGACACGGATAGTCGAGAATTGCACGCGGCGGCGGCCGGCTCGCGCAATAGCCTCCCGGCATGAGCCAGCGTCGCGGAGCGGGGATCCCGCGGAGCCTTCGGGGGTCCCCAGGCCGACCTCCGGTTGGCGTGGGGTGGAGCCAGCGGGGCCCGAGCGGCCCGGCGCGAACCGTCGAGAGCGTGTAGCCATGCGGATGTCGAGGGCGTTCCTGCGGACGCTGCGTGACGATCCGGCCGACGCCGACATCGACAGCCACCGGCTGCTCCTGCGGGCCGGGTGCATCCGGAGGGTCGCCAGCGGCTTCTATGCCTGGCTCCCGATCGGGCGGCGGGTGCTGGCCCGGGTCGAGGCGATCGTGCGCGAGGAGATGGACGCCGCCGGCGCCCAGGAGGTGATCCTCCCGATCGTCCAACCGATCGAGCTGTGGGTCCGCAGCGGGCGGGAAGGGGCCTACGGGCCGCTGATGTTCCGCCTGCGCGACCGCAAGGAGGCCGAGTTCTGCCTGTCGCCGACGGCGGAGGAGGTGATCACGTCGTTGGTCGCGGGCGAGCTGTCGAGCTACCGCGACCTTCCCGTGAACCTCTACCAGGTCAACTGGAAGTACCGCGACGAGCTGCGGCCGCGCTTCGGCCTGCTCCGGGCCCGCGAGTTCCTGATGAAGGACTCGTACTCCTTCCACGTCGACGAGGCCGACCTGCGCCGCACCTACCAGGACATGTTCGACGCGTACTCGAGGGTGTTCACGCGTTGCGGGTTGACGTTCCGGGCGGTGGAGGGCGAGGCGGGGGAGATGGGCGGCGACGTGAACCACGAGTTCATGGCGGTCGCCGCCATCGGCGAGGACGACTTCGTCTGGTGCACGAACTGCGACTACGCGGCGAACGTCGAGGTCGCCCGCCGGCAGGCCACGTCGACGCCCCCCGAGCCCGGGGTCGCGGTGGTCGACGCGCCGCCGCGCGAGAAGGTCCACACGCCGGGCCTCCCGGGCATCGACGGAGTCGCCGAACACCTGGGCGCGTCGCCGGCGGTGCTGCTCAAGTGCATGGCGTTCGACGCCGACGGCGAGCTCGGCCTCGCGCTCGTTCCGGGTGACCGCGAGCTGAACCCGTTCGCGCTCGCGGCCGCGCTCGCGCCCCGGCGCGTCCGCCTCCTCGACGACGCCGACTTCGAACGTCGTCCCGAGCTTCCCAAGGGCTACATCGGACCGGACTACGCGGGCGTCGCGCTCGTGGTCGCGGACCCGATGGTCGCCGCGGCCCAGGAGTGGATCACCGGCGCCAACGAGGTCGATCACCACGTTCGTCACGCGGTGCTCGGGCGCGACTTCGAGGTCGACCGGTGGGCCGATCTCGTCGCCGTCGTCAGCGGCGACCCGTGCCCGCGCGACGGTCACAAGCTGTCCGTCGATCGCGGGATCGAGGTGGGCCAGGTCTTCCAGCTCGGAACGAAGTACTCGTCGGCGCTCGACGCGCTGTACACCGACGAGGCGGGCGAGCAGCACCCGATGGTGATGGGCTGCTACGGCTTGGGGATCTCGCGCGTCGTCACAGCCGTCGTCGAGGAGCACCACGACGAGCACGGCATCGTGTGGCCGGCGACCCTCGCGCCGTATCCGGCGCACCTCGTCGCCCTTCCCGGCAGGGGCGACACCGCGGCCGAGGTCGTCGCCGCGGCAGAACGGCTTTACGAGGAGCTGCTCGCGGCGGGCGTGGAGGTGCTCTACGACGACCGGGACGCGAGCCCCGGGGTGAAGTTCGCCGACGCCGACCTGCTCGGGATGCCGACTCGCGTCACCGTCGGTGCGAAGGGGCTCGCGCGCGGCATCGTGGAGCTGCGCGATCGCCGAAGCGGCGAGCAGACGGAGGTGCCGATCGCGGACGCCGTGCGCGCGCTCGCGGGCAGGGGATAGGACCCGACGGCGGACGAGGGTCCACGACGCGCCACCGGTT